>NZ_JBVKBI010000007.1:42049-375503 GCF_055639035.1 Streptomyces sp. NPDC107654 | reverse complement strand
TGAGTTCTCAAGGAACGGTCGCTTCCTTTGTACTCACCCTCTCGGGCTTTCCTCCGGGCGCTTCCCTTCGGTCTTGCGTTTCCGACTCTATCAGACCCTTTCGGCGTCCGATCCCCGGTCGGCGGGGTTTGTCTTCCCGGCTGTTGGGCCGTTCCGACGTCTCAAACCTTAGCGGATTCTTCCGGCTGCTCATAATCGAGCCGACGGAACTAATTCGCGCATGCGGACATGCTCGAATCCGTCCCACGGGAGACCCGCCAGCGGTTTGCTGCTGTTGCCTGAGCGGCGATGAAATCGCGCTGTCGAGCCGTTACGGCTCCGGGCAACCTGAGCATGATACGGAGCCCGCCGGCGGGCGTCAACCTCGGGCAGAACAGGGGCCTGGCGGGCTCAGATGGGTTCGGCGCGCACCACCGCGGCGTAGGAGCCGAGGCCCATCAGGCGTGCGCCGGCGATCTCGCCGAGGGCGGTGTACAGCGTGACGAGGCGGCCGGAGGCGGGGTCGAAGGCGACGTCCCTGACCGTGCCGTGCTCGACGCCGTGCTCGGTCAGTACCCGGCTCCCCAGGAGTCGGTGATGGGCGGGCACGCGGTCCTGCCCCTGCTCGGCCGTGACGCGTGAGTGGACTATCACCGCGTCCGGGCCCACCGCCTCCACAGCGCTCCACGCCAGTGCCTCGGCACGGTCGGCCGCCCCGGACAGCCGTACCGCGGCCACTGTGGCGTCGCGTGCGTCGACGGTCAGGTCGGCCACCTTGCCGACGGTGGTCGCGTCATCGGCTGTGATCACCGGTAGGCCGAAGGCCTGGGAGAAGAGCAACGCGGGTCCTCCTTCGTCGGGCGGAGCGGTGCCGGGTCAGCGGTGCCGCATGTGGGTGAGGAAGGCTTCGACCTGGGCGGCGAAGCTGGGCAGGTCGTCGGCGACGAAGCGCTGTGCCTGCGCCGGAACCACCAGGGCCTCACCGGAGACGGCCAGGGACTGGCCGCGGGGCACGAACACCTTGTGGTGCCGGCGGTCGAGCTTGTCGTAGGCGGCGACCTCGAAGCCGACCACCTGGCCGCTCGTCCCCGTCTCGATCACCACGTCGGCCACGGTGCCTATGTCGGTGCCCTCTTCGGTGAGGACCGGAGCTCCCAGGACTCGGCCGCGATCGGCTTCACCGCGTCCGACGACCGCGTCCCGGTCCTCGAAGAGGGCCGGGCTGACGATCATCACCGCCGACGGTCCGACCGCGTGCACGCGGGAGAAGGGAAGGCTCTGTTTCAGCGGGCCGGCCAGCAGGCCGCGCCCGCTCAGGGTGAAACCGGTGATCCGGCCGGCCGGTCCGTCGAAGACGACGTCCTTGATCTGTGCCACCGCCTCCCCGCCGAGTGTCACCACCACCCGGCCGGACAGGTCGGAGGCGAGTACGAGCGTGCTCACCGTCCGCCTCCCCGGCCGGCGCGCCCGCGGTTGACGGCGATCACCGTCCCCGATCGGCGTCGCGCCTGGACGAGGGTCGTCGCCCCGGCGAGCAATGCCACCACCGCGACGAGGGCGACCAGCCAGACCCACCACATCGTCATCCACCTCCCTGCCGCCGGTCACCCGTCGTGACCGACGATGCGCTCAGCGACCTCTCCGTGGTAACCGGTTGCCCTCCGTACCGGCGGACACGCCTGCACACCGCGCGGGATTCCGAGTGGGACACCGGTCGATCGAGTGTTCAACCGGGGTCGGCGGAAAGGTACTTGCGCTTGTCCTGGTCGGGCGCCTGGTCGGATGGGGGCGACCGCTTCGTCGGGTGCCGTCCGGGTTCACCTGTCGGGGCCGGGCCACGTCGTCACGAGTGCCTCCCCGTCCGGGAAGCGGGGGCCGCCTGCCATCGCCGTCTCCCGCGTGGTCTCGCCGTTGCGCCGGCGCACCTGCTCGGGGCCGCCGTCGCCGGGGCCGAACAGGCAGCGCACTCCGCCGCCGGCGGCGGTGATGGCGGTGAACGCCTTCCTGATGGTGGCCGACCGCGCGAACAGGCGGCCGGTCACCGTCGGGCAGGGTGATCCCCAGCGGCTCTACGACACGGGCCGGTGGCGCCTACTCCGCCGGACCCGTCAGTGTTCTGGCGAGGTCGCAGCTTTTCGCGGCCCTCGCCTGGGGGCTTCCCCGGCAGGACGGAAGCCGACCCGGTCCGCGGTCGGCGTCACGTGGAGGATCCGGATCGAGGAGATCGAACGCCGCCTCGCCACTACGTACGCGTACGGGCGGGCGGGGGCCCGCCCTCGCGAGTGCCGGGGCGGCGACAGGCTTCTCCCGGCTCCTACTGGTCGAAGTAGCTGAGATCGCCCACGGTCCAGGCGCTGACGTCCTTGATCGCGACTCGGTACATGCCGCCCGACTCCGGGATTCCGAGGCTGCCCTGCAGGATCCGGGCGAGATGGAAGTGCAGATGCGTGGGTGCCTCGTCACCACCGGGCCGGTTCCCCCGCGGGCTGCGGGCGAAGACGTCCGAGAACGGGCCGAGACGGTCCGAGTCCTTGAGGACCTCCGCCACCCGCTCCCGCCACACGGCCTCGGGAGCCAGTCGGCCGGTGATGACGGCACCGCCGACGACCACGGTCAGCGACATCTGATTGCTTCGCTCGGACTCCACCGCGGCGGAGATGGCGACGAGCAGCTCATCCGGGTTCGACATGACAGCAGAGCTTATTCGGCCCGGCCGTGCCGGCACCGCCCGCGGGGCGAGAAGGAGTGTGCGCGGGCGGCGGGGTGCGGCGCGCGAAGTGACCTCGCGGTGACCTGCGCGTTTGATGACGGCAGGGTTTCCGCTCCGCCGAACGAATGAAAACTGCTTTAGTCAGGGTAGATTTTCACTCCCAGCATGGGTATGGTTCTTCTCGTAGACACGGTCGAACGAGACCCGCCGAAGACGACGGGCGGGTGACTGACGGGTAGTCGGTCCCGAGTGGACCCGAGAGGAACGGAGGAGCAGACGCCATCAGGATCGCCCGGTCCGAGAAGCTCGGCCCGGGTACCGCAAGACCCCGGATTGGATGGTGGTCCCCGGTCACGCAGCTGCGATCCCCCGCTCCGCGCCCTGTCGGGCCGGCTGGCGGACACAGAAGGTCGGCATGGCGGTAGCCGCCGACAGATGGTGTTGAATTTCCTTCGGGGCCCTGGTGCCGTACGGCATCAGGGCCCCTCGACGCGTTGCACAGCGAGGTGACATGACATCGGACAACCCTCTGAACGATCGTCTTGACGACGACGACTACCCCGCGTACACGATGGGCCGGGCGGCCGAGATGCTCGGCACCACCCCCGCCTTCCTCCGGGCCATCGGGGAGGCCCGCCTGATCACCCCGCTCCGCTCGGAAGGGGGACACCGCCGGTACTCCCGCTATCAGCTGCGGATCGCCGCTCGCGCCCGCGAACTCGTCGACAAGGGAACCCCGATCGAGGCCGCGTGCCGCATCGTCATCCTTGAGGACCAGCTCGAGGAAGCGCAGCGCATCAACGCCGAGTACCGCCGCGCCGCCGGCGAATCGGCGGCCAGGTCCGGTTCCGGAACCGGTTCCGGATCGGGAGCCGGAGCCCGATTCGGTGCGGGAGCCGGGGCAGGAGCCGGCTGAGCGCTTGGGCGCGGACGGGTTCCCGGCCCGTCGGGTGCCCACGTGGTGGGGGGCTCTTTGTCGGGCACATGACGTCCCGTCGACCGGGTGGGCGCGGAATGACGACCTGCTCGCGAAAGCGGGTGCCGACGGCAGGGAGGGCCTGGGATGACGACGGTGCTCGTCGCTACGACGACCGGTTCCGGTACGGCTTCCGGTACGGAACTCCCGGCACTCCCCGGGATCGCGGATCCGCAGGAGGTCGTACCCCAGGAGCCCGCGAGCTGACCAGGACGTTCCTGGACCGGCTCGCCGTGCTGGAGGACGGGACGCACGAGTACCAGTACGCGCGCAACACCCTCATCGAGATGAACATGTCGTTGGTGCGCTTCGCCGCTCGGCGGTTCCGCGACAGCGATGAGGACATGGAGGACGTCGTCCAGGTCGGCACGATCGGTCTGCTCAAGGCGATCGACCGGTTCGAGGTCTCCCGCGAGGTGCAGTTCACCAGCTTCGCGGTGCCGTACGTCGTCGGCGAGATCAGGCGGTTCTTCCGGGACACGTCCTGGTCCGTGCACGTGCCGCGGCGGCTGCGGGAGGCGCGTGCCAAATTCGCCAAGGCGAGCGAGGAGCTGCGCAGCCGGCTGGGGCGTGCGCCGCGGGTCTCCGAGCCGGCCGCGCTGATGAACCTCACCGAGGAACAGGTCGTGGAGGTCCGGATCGCGGCGAACGGCTACCACTCCGCTTCCCTCGACGCCGCGATCACCGGTGACACCGACGACGCCGAGGCGGCCCTCTCCGCGTTCATAGGCGAGGAGGACGCCGCTCTCGAACTCGTGGAGGACTTCCACAGCCTCGCCCCGCTCGTCGCCGGTCCGGACGAGCGCGAACGGCGGATCCTGCACCTGAGGTTCGTCGAGGAGCGGACTCAGGCGGAGATCGGCGAGGAGCCGGGCGTCTCGCAGATGCACGTCTCGCGGCTCATCTCGCGCACCCTGACGCGGCTGCGCTCGGGGATGCTCGTCACCGGCTGACCCGCGTCACCTCTGCATGGGGTACGGACGGGGCAGGCGTACGACCGTCACGAAGAACTCGTCGATCTGGCGGACCGCGGCGATGAACTGGTCCAGGTCGACGGGCTTGGTGACGTAGGCGTTGGCGTGCAGCTTGTAGCTGCGCAGGATGTCCTCCTCGGCGGAGGACGTCGTCAGGACGACGACGGGGATGTGGGCGAGGTCCGGGTCGGACTTGATGCGCTCCAGGACCTGTCGGCCGTCGTACTTGGGCAGGTTGAGGTCCAGGAGGATCAGGTCGGGGGTCGGCGCCTGGGTGTGGGCGCCCCGGCGGTAGAGGAAGTCGAGGGCCTCCTCGCCGTCGCGTACGACGTGCAGGGTGTTGCCGATCTTGTTGTCCTCGAACGCCTCCCGGGTCATCAGCTCGTCGCCGGGGTCGTCTTCGACGAGGAGGACCTCGATGGGCTGGGCGCCGGGCGTGGTCATGCGGGTTGTCCTTCCGGGGTGGTGTGGGCGGGGGCCGCTCCCTCGGGTGAGGCGGGGACGCCGGCCGGGGTGGTGGGCAGGGTGAAGCAGAAGCGGGTGCCGCCCGTGTGGGTGGGGTCGATCCAGATGCGGCCGCCGTGGAACTCCACGATCTTCTTGCAGACGGCCAGGCCGATGCCCGTACCGCTGTAGGCGTCCCGGCCGTGCAGGCGCTGGAAGATGACGAAGACCTTCTCGGCGAACTCCTCCGGGATGCCGATCCCGTTGTCCGTCACGCTCAGCCGCCATGTGTCGCCGCCGGCGCCGGCGCCGCCTTCGGTGCCGGCTTCGGTCGCGGTTTCGGAGTCCCGCTCGCAGGTGATCTCGATGTGGGGGGTCCGGTCGAGGTGGCGGAACTTGATGGCGTTGCCGACCAGGTTCTGCCAGAGCATGACCAGCAGCATCGGGTCACCGGTGATCTCGGGCAGGTCGGCGGGGCGCTGGATGACGGCACCGGCCTCCTCGGCCGCCGCGGTGAGGTTGGCCACCGCCTTGTCCAGGGTCTGCCCCAGGGAGACGGGGACATGGGCGTCGTTGACCCGGCCGACCCGGGAGAAGGTGAGCAGGTCGTTGATGAGGGTCTGCATCCGCTTGGCGCCGTCCACGGCGAAGGCGATGTACTGCGTGCCGCGTTCGTCGAGCTTGTCGCCGTACCGCTTCTCCAGCAGCTGGCAGAAGGAGGCGACCTTGCGCAGCGGCTCCTGCAGGTCGTGCGAGGCGACGTAGGCGAACTGCTCCAGCTCGGCGTTGGACCGGCGCAGCTCCACCGCCTGGGCGTCCAGGTCGGCTGCCTGCCGGGCGAGGTGCTCGTGCTGGACGCGGGAGGCGTCGAGTTCCGTCACCAGGCGTCGGCGCATGGCTTCGACGTCGTTGGACATGGCCCGGATGTCGGCCGGCCCCTCCGCGGGGATGTGGCGCTGGAACTCGCCCTGGGCCACCCGGCGCGACGCGGTGCGCAGGCCGGTGAGGGGCCGGGCGACCAGGGTGTGCACCAGCACCGCCAGGATCACGGCGGTGATCAGGAAGGCGGCGACCATGCCGGCCAGCACCCAGTTCCGTACGGTGCGGATGTGGGACAGCTCGCTCCGGCTGTGGTCCCTGGCCTCGACCAGGTGCCTGTTCTGGGTGCCGAACAGGGCGCGGATGTGGTCGAAGGCCGCCTTGCCGCGTTCGGTGGTGGACTTGCCGGCCGGCCGTGGAGCGCCCGGGGAGACCCCCGCGATCAGGGGATCGGCGTACGTGCGGCGCCAGTCGGCCGCCGCGCGCTCGATGGTGTCCAGGTCCCGGCGCAGGACCGGCCGGTCACCGATGCGGCGCCGCAGCCGGACGGCGGAGTCCTTCTCGGCCTGACGTCCCTCGGTGTACGGCGTGAGGAACTGCCGGTCCGCGGCGAGGACGTAGCCGCGGGCGCCCGTCTCCTGGTTCAGCAGGGCGTTCTGCAGGCGGAGTGCCTCGGAGCGGGCCGGCTGGATGTCCTCGATCAACTGGTCGGAGACGCGCGCGGTCCGCGCCAGCAGCTCCGCGCCCACCACCGAGCCGGTCACCACGAGGGCGATCATCACAGCGAGCACCAGGTGGAACCAGCCCTGCACGGTGATGCGGCTGCGCCGACGGGGGCTGGGCGATGCGGGGGACGTTGTCACCGTCAGGGTTCCTTGTTCACTCGGGCTGCCGGTGCCACCGCAGGTGCAGCACGGCCACGTCGTCGGCGAGACCGCCGTAGTCCTCGGCCAGTGCCTCGGCACGGCCGATCAGTTCGTCCACGAACGCCTCCGCCGGCAGGGTCGCCACCGAGCGGGCCAGATCCCGCAGGCCCTGCTCGCCGAGCCGTTCGCGTCCGGGCCCGGTCCGTCCCTCGAACAGACCGTCGGTGAAGAGGACGACTCCCGCGCCGTCCGGCAGGGCGAGGTCGACCACCGGCCAGTGGGCCGTACCGCTCGGCAGCACCCCGAGCGCCGGTCCCCCCGGCACCTCGACCCAGTCCACGCTCTCGCCGGCGCGCAACAGCATCCCGGGGTGGCCGGCGCGCATCACCCGTGCCGAGCGGCCGTCCGGCAGCAGTTCCAGGCTGGTCAGTGTGGCGAAGATCTGCTCACTGGTGCGTTCGGCCACGAGGATCTCCTCCAGCGTGCTCAGCTGCCGGGCACCGGTGGCACCGCTGACCACGAGGGTGCGCCAGGCGATGCGCAGTCCCACACCGAGCGCCGCCTCGTCGGGGCCGTGGCCCGAGACGTCGCCGATCAGCACGTGCACGCAGCCGTCCGGCGTCTGTACGACGTCGTAGAAGTCGCCGCCGAGCAAGGCCTGTTCGCGGCCCGGCAGATAGCGGGCGACCACCTCGAGGCCCGTCGCCTCGCGGAGCAGCGGCGTGGGCAGCAGTCCGCGCTCCAGCCGGCGGTTCTCCTCGGCACGCAACTGGCCCGCCTGCAAGGCCGCGGCCGCCTGTTCCGCCAGCTTGCGCTGGATGGCGTACCGGACGGCCCGGCCGAACAGCTCCGCTTCGACGCGTCCCTTGACCAGGTAGTCCTGTGCGCCGGCGGCGACGGCGGCCAGGCCGGTGCTCTCCTCGGCCAGCCCGGTCAGCACCACGACCGCGACGTCCGCGAACTGCCGTACCCGGGCCACGCCCTCCAGCCCGTGGGAGTCGGGCAGGTGCAGATCCAGCAGGACGCAGTCCGGCGCCTCCGCCACGAGTACGGCGCTCGCCTCGGCCAGGGACCGCACCCAGGTCAGCCGCATGCCCGGGGAGCAGTCGGCGACCAGTTCCTCCACGAGGAGGGCGTCCGCGTCGTCGTCCTCGACCAGGAGCACCGAAGGCTCCTGCCAGGCCCAGGAAGCGCCCGCCACCGTGGTGGAACCAGGGGTGACCCGTACGCCGACGAGCCCATGCTGTGTTGGGAGCATCCGTCCCTGCTTCCCCTCCAACGCCTCGGCCGAGCTTCTCGGAGCTCCTCATTGCCATAGGGCAATGAACGAAGCCTACTGGCAGCGATCCGTTCTGTCCCCTGGGGAGGCGATCGGAGCGGACTGTGGATCTCTTTCCGGCCACGGCCCGGTGATCCGCGTGCGTATCGTCTTTCCGTGAGCCGTGGGCGGACGCGGGGCTCGCCCGGCGGGCAGTGCGCTTGCCCTTGCCCCTCGGCCGGCGCGCTTGCCCGGCGGCTCCTCGGGTACCGCGTGTGTATGAGGGTGGTATCCGTATGGGCAGGCCATTACTGAAAGCGATGTGTTCGTGACTCGTCTCACCGGCTTCGGGGACGACCAGCCGAACGGCCCGGGTGACGATCTTCTGTCCGTCGCCCGGGAGGTCGCCGATGCCGTGGACGCTCTCGCGACCCTGTGGTCGGTGGCCGCCCAGGGGGCGAGTCTGCGACTGTCGCCGCACCAGTTGCGGGCCCTGCGGATCCTGGAGGCCGAACCGGGGCTCAATCTCACCGCGTTGGCGGAGGGCATGGAGATAGGCCCGCCGACGGCCAGCCGGCTGTGCGACCGGCTGGAGGCGGCGGGCCTGCTGGAACGCATGCTGCACCCGCACAAGCGTCGCGAGGTGCAGTTGGTCCTCACGGGGCGCGGCCGGCAGGTGCTGGGTGAAGTGGCCGAGCGCCGATCACAGGCGCTCGCCGTGGTCCTCGCCGGGATGGAGACCGCCGAGCGGGAGGCGCTGAGCCGGGGGATGCGGGCGTTCCTGGCCGCTCAGGACGGGACCGGCGGATCCGGCGGCACCGGCGGCACCCGTCGTACCAGCCGCGGCGGCGGTGGCGGCGGTGGCGGTCGGCAGGGCGACGCTCCGCGGGCCTGACCGGGGGCCGGGCGGGCGGACGGGCGGGGCGCGGGCGGGCGGAACGGGTCAGCTGCTGCGGCCGTGCCAGTCGAGGCAGACCACGGACGCGTCGGACACCAGTTCGCTGCTGCCGTAGTGCTCGATCAGTCCGGCGACGACCGCGCGCGCCGTCTCGTGGGGCGGTGCGGGACGGGTGGCGCCGAGGATCTGGCGCAGGACCTGTTCACCGAAGAGATCGCCCGCCGTGGAGCGGGTCCCGTGCACCCCGGTACTGACCGCGATGAGCCGGTCGCCCGGCTCGACCTGGAAGGTCTGCTCGGCGTAGAGGGTCTCCTCGAACATCCCGAGCGGTAGCTGCGCTTCCAGATCGATCCGCTCGGTGTGGCCGTCGCGCTGCCGGAACAGCTGGGGGGAGCCCGCGTCGACCGCGTGCACCGTGCCGGTGGCCAGGTCGAAGTGCAGCAGCAGCGTGGAGGCGTACACCTTGCCGCCGTACTGGGCGTACACGGCCTGATCCGCGAGGCACGCCTGGTCGGCGAGGCCTATGCCGGCCCGGCGGGCGTTGCGCAGGGCACCGACCGCGAGGCTGGTGAGCAGAGAGGCGTCGATGCCCTGGCCCATGCCGTCGGTGACGGTGAGGGCGAGGTGGTCGGCGCTGGTGGACCAGTCGAAGTTGTCGCCGCCGATGGCGTAGGCGGGTTCCAGATGGGCCCCGATGACGAACTCCTCCCGGGCGCAGCCGCGGCCGGGCAGGAGCTGCCACTGCATCTCGGCGGCGAGGGTGAGCCGGCGGGTGCGGCGGGCCTGGAGGTAGAGGTCGGTGTCGCGGCTCGCGGTGGCCACCTCGTGACCGAGTGCCGTGGCGAAGTCGCCGAGCCGGAGGACGGTGTCCGGGTCGGTGGCCCCGGCGGGCAGCCGTACGCAGAGGACTCCCAGGCGGTCGCCGCGCACCGTGATGGGCAGGTGCACCAGGTGGCCGGCCGGCTCGTGGAGGACTTCCACCACGGGTTTCTGGGTGAGGAAGGCGCTGCCCGCGGGGCCGTCGTGGGCGGGGACCGGAGTGCTGGTGTGCGGCAGGTGGGACACCGGTTGCAGGACGTTCAGGCCGTAGTCGGCGAGGAGGAGGGTCACCTCCTGGGCTCCCGCCCGCTCGCCGAGCAGCCGGCGGGCCGTGGCGACCAGCGCGTGCGGCGCGGCGGCGCGCAGTTGGGCTTCCGCGGACGGAAACGGTTCGAAGACTGTCACGGCATCCACCCTCTCGCCCTGTGTGCTCCACGCTACCGCCGGCGGCGGACGTCAGGGCCCGGCTGCGGACTTCAGGGTGTGGCACAGCAGCAGGCAGACGTCGTCGTCGCGCGCGCAGTCGTGCAGGAGGGGCTTGAGCAGGGCGTCGGCCGCGGCCTCCGGGTCCTGCTCCAGCTCGGCGGTGCCGAGGGTGCCCAGCGCCCGGCCGAGGCGTTCGATGCCGGGGTCGATGCCCTGCGCCCGGCGTTCGACCAGGCCGTCGGTGTACAGCACCAGGGACGAGCCGGCGGGCAGGTCGGCCCGGTGGTCCGTGTGGACGTACGGCACCGGGATGCCCAGCATCACGCCCGGTCTGGTGTCGAGGACCCGGACGGTGCCGTCGGCTCCGCGCACCACGGCGGGCGGGTGACCCGCCGACGCCCACACCACCTCCGGTTCGCCGGGCCGGAAGCGGGCGATCATCGCGGTGGCGTACAGCTCGGGTTGCAGGTGCCGGAGCATGCGGTGCAGGCGGGTGAGGATCGCCGCGGGGCTGTCGTTCTCGACGGCGTAGGCGCGCAGGGCGGTCCGCAGCTGGCCCATGACGACGGCGGCGTGCAGGCCGTGCCCGGTGACGTCCCCTATGACGGCCAGCAGGCTGCCGTCGGGCTGGAGGAAGGCGTCGTACCAGTCACCGCCGATGTTCAGGCCGCGGGTGGCGGGGAGGTAGCGCGCGGCCAGCAGCAGCCCGGCGGGGGTGGGCAGTTCGGTCAGCTGGGCGCGTTGCAGGGCCTCGGCGGTGTCGCGGTACTGCTCGTAGCGCAGGGCGTTGTCCAGGGCGATGCCGGCACGGCGGGCCAGTTCGACCAGCATCACCGAGGTGTCCGCGTCGAAGCGGGGGCCCGGGGAGGTGAGGGTGAGGACGCCCAGCGGACGGCGGGCGGCCAGGGGGATGGCCAGCAGGGGGCGCCGCGGGGACAGGACGGAGGGCGGGAGGTCGTCCACACCGGGCAGCGCGCCGGGGTGGGCGGCGGAGTGCTGGGGGCGGCCGGTGCGGGCGGCGACCACCGCGGCCGCGGAGCGCGGGCGCACCCCGCGGGGGTGTGCGGCCGCGTTCTCGTCGTGGTGCTCGCGAACCCGACCGTCGTCGCGTCCTTCGCGGCACCGGCCTCCTTCGCCGTCCTCGCGGCCTTCGCTTCCCTCGCGCCCTTCGCCGTCCTCTCGGGCTTCGCTCACCTCTCGGGCTTCGCCGTCCACGCGGGCCTCGCGCTCGTCCCGCTCGTCCCACTCCTCCCGCTCGTCCCGCTCCTCGCGCTCTTCCCGCTCCTCGCGCTCGTCCCGCTCCTCGCTCTCCTCGTCGAAGAGCCATACGTCGAGATGCTCCGCGTACTCCGGCACCAGGAGGTCGGTCAGGCGGCGCAGGATGGCCGGCGGGCTGAGGGATGCCGTGATGGCGGCGCTGGCGTCGCCGAGGAAGGTCAGCAGGCGCCGGGCCCGCTCGGCCTCGGCGCGTGCGGTCCGCTCGGCGTCCAGCAGGTCGCGCTGGACCAGTGCCGCGGCCTCCAGATCGGAGTGCAGGGCCAGGACGCCCTGGTTGGTGTGGTGCAGTTCCTCCCGGTGCAGCCGGACGAGGCGCTCCTGCTCGTCCAGGAGACGCAGGACGGCCGCGGTGTCCTCGTCGGCGCGCAGCAGGGCCTCGGGCAGCGGCGGATCGACGGGCGGGCCGCCCTGGGCGGGCCGGTGGCGCAAGGGGCAGACGAGGGCGGGCTCGTCGTCCGGGACCGGCGCGGACGAGGACGCGGCCGACCGCAGCCACACGGCGAGCCGGGCGTCGTGCTCGGTGGTGGCCTGCCGGACCCGGAGCAGCAGTTCCCACACGCCGCCCTCGCTGAGGCAGCGGCGCAGCCGTGCCGTGAGCGCCGTCAGGAAGCGGGCCCGTTCCAGGGCCGGCGCCCCTCCGTCGGCGGCGACGCCGGCGACGGCCGCACGGGCCCGGGCCGCGTCGGCCGCCGACCCGATCTTCCAGACCTCCGGGTTCGCCGTCATGGGCACCCGTCCCGTGGGCCGAGGGCCGCAGCGGCCGCAGCGGCCGCACAGGTGTCGTCGCACGGGGGACGTACGGCGCTGCCGGCGTCCCGCGCCCCGGTGCTCTCGCGGGCCGGGATGTCGCGGACCCCGCTCACGGCGCACCCGCGCGGGGTGAGGGCAGACCGGAGGCCCAGTCGGTGAGGGTGACGGTGGTGCCCCGGCCGGGGGTGGTGTCGAGGGCGAATTCCTGGACGAGCCGTCTGGCTCCGCTCAGGCCCAGCCCGAGGCCGCCCCCGGAGGTGTAGCCGTCGGTCATCGCCAGGTCCACGTCACGGATGCCGGGGCCGGCGTCGACGAAGGACAGGCGCAGCCCGCGACGGGCGCCGTCGCCGAGGAGCGTCATCTCCATGTGGCCGCCGCCTCCGTGCACGAGGGTGTTGCGGGCCAGTTCGCTGGCGGCGGTCACCAGTTTCGTCTGCTGCACCAGTCGGAATCCGAGGTCGGCAGCGGCCTGGCGCACCATCTGGCGCACCCGGGACAGATCCGCGTCCGAGCCGATGGGCAGACGGGTGGTGGGGACGAGTGGGGCAGCATGCATCACGCACCCTCTTCCGGGTGAGCGGATGGAATCGCCGGAGGACCGTGGCCCAGCAGGAACAGTGCTCGCTCGACATCCAGGGCCGTTTCCAGGCCGGGCAGGGTGAGACCCAGCTCGACCAGGGTGACGGCCACTGCGGGACGCATGCCGGCCAGAACCGTGCGGGTGGCCAGCAGGCGTGCGTGCGCGGCGGTCTCGACCAGGACGCGGCCGAGGAAGGAGTCGACGATCTCCACACCGGAGATGTCGATCACGACTCCGCCGACCGGCGCCGGGCTGGACGCGATGCGCCGGGCGATGTCGCGCTGAAGCTGCTCGGCCGCCCCGTCGTGCGGTTCTCCCTGCAGGGTGACCAGCAGGACGTCTCCCAGCGCCAGCACCGGCACCGGCACCGGCACGGGTCCCGCACGGGTGGCGGAGGGGCCCGTCACCGCGGGCCCGCTCCCGCGGCCGGACGTGGGGAGACGACGATGCCCTGCTGGGTGAGCGCGTACGCCAGGGCGTCGGCGAGACCGGCCCGCGTGATGATCGACCCGAGGTCGATGCCGAGGTGGACGATGGTCTGCGCGATGGCGGGACGGATACCGGAGACGACGCACTCCGCGCCCATCAGACGGGCGGCGGCGACCGTCTTCATGAGGTGCTGGGCCACGAGCGAGTCGACGGTCGGTACGCCGGTGATGTCGAGGATGGCGTACCGGGCCCGCTGGTCCACGATCGCCTCCAGCAGGCTCTCCATCACGACCTGGCTGCGGGCGCTGTCCAGGGTGCCGATCAGCGGTACGGCGACGATGCCCTCCCACACCTTGATGACCGGGGTGGCCACCTCCAGCAGCTGCTGGCGCTGCCGCGCTATCAGTTCCTCGCCGGCGCTGACAGTGGTCTCCATGACCACGAGACGGAGCGTGCCCATCAGAACCGTCAGCGCGAGCGTGCACGCGTGCGCGTGCGCGTCGGCGGGGTCCTCGGACTCGGCCCGCAGCAGGGCGGCGACCGGCTCGCGCAGACCGGCGACCTCGCCGGCGATCCGGGAGGGGTCGGATCCCGCCTGGGCCCGGGAGGCCGCCATCCGGCCGAGCTGCTCCCTGACGGTGCGGAAGCCCGGAGCCTCGACGTTCTCCAGCCGCCCGGTGCGGGCCACCTCGGCCAGGGCGTCCACCACCGCCTTGCACGCTTCGACCGCCTCGTCGCGGGAGACGGTGAAGACCGTACGGAACAGGGCGGCGTCCGCCCACCGCTGGGCGATCTGCTCACGGCGCCGTTCCAGGAAGGCGCCGAGATCCTTCGCCACCTCGGGTGCCGTGTGGTACTCCGCCACCTGCATCGTCTCCCTGCTCCGAGCACCAGCGGCCGCCCGCCAGGGCGAACCATCAGACAATTATTGCTGCACGACAAGCTAGCGTGCGTGGTCACGGGCGGACCACACGCGATCGTCACAACCGGGCGGTCCCGCCGCTCAGGCGCCGGCCGGCCTCCCGTGCCAGTCGAGGCACACGATCAGGGCGTCGTCGTCCGGGACGAGCCTGCCGCGGTGACCGGTCAGCTCCCGCAGGATCGCGCGCGGCACCTCGGCGGCGGGCAGCAGCCGCGTGGAGTGGATCGCCCGGGCGAGTGCCGAGTCCCCGTACGCCTCCCCCTTCGGGGAGGCCACCGCGTGCACCCCGTCGCTGACGAAGACGAGACGGTCGCCGGGCTCGACCTGGAAGTCCTGGGCGACGTAGTCGGTCTCCTCGAACATGCCCAGGGGCAGCTGCGCGTCGAAGGCGACGCGCTCCACGGAGCCGTTCCGCAGCCGCAGCATCTGGGGGGAGCCCGCGTCCACGACACGGGTCCGGCCGGTGGCCAGGTCGAAGTCGAACATCAGGACGGACAGGTAGCAGCGGCCCCGGTAGTGGGCGTAGACGGCCTGGTCCGCGAGGGCCGCCTGGTCCGCGATGGGGATGCCGGCGCGCCGGGCGTTGCGCAGCGCGTTGATGGCCAGGTTCGTCAGCAGCGACGCTTCTATGCCCTCCCCCATGCCGTTGGTGACGTACAGCATGAGGCGGTCGGCGGTGGCGGACCAGTCGAAGTTGTCACCGAAGATGGCGTACGCGGGCTCCAGCTGGGCACCCAGCTCGTACTCGGGGCGGGAGCAGGAGCGGCCGGGCAGCAGCTGCCACTGCATCTCGGCGGCCAGGGTGAGCCGGTCCTTGCGGCGCGTCTGCAGGTACAGGTCGGTGTCGCGCTCGGCCACGATCACCTCGCGCCCGAGCAACTCGGCGATGTCGGCCAGTTCCGGCTCCCAGCGGCGAACGGCGTCGGCGTCGGGCAGCGTCACGGTCAGCACCCCGAGCCGGTCGCCGCGCACACTGACGGGAAGGTGCAGGCGCGCCCGCCCGTCGCGTGCGTCCTCGCAGTACGGCCGCTGGGAGCCGAAGGCACGGCCGGCCGGGCTGTTGTGCACCGGCACCGGCTCCAGGGTGTCGGGCAGCACCGACACCGGCTGCAGCACGCTCATGCCGTAGTCGGCCAGAAACAGCTCGACGTCCTCCGCGCCGTACTGCTCGATCAGTACGGCACGGGTGGCGTCGAGCAACGCATGGGGGGCCGCTGTGCGCAGCGCGCGTTCAGCGGCCACGAATCTGTTCATGGGGATATTCACCAATCCTTCGCCGGACAACGTAGGTGCCTCACCCAAGAGGCCGGGTTGCTGCACGAGCCGCGTCGGCCACCCCGGTCACCCGTGACCGGTGCGCACGCCTAGTACGCTGACAGGCACCCCAGTGCCTGCGAGAGTGTGACCGTGACTGCCTTCCGCCGCCGCCCAGAGCCCGAAGAGGTCGCGCGGGTGACCACCACGGCCGTCGAGCTGCTGGAGGTCGTGTGGGGTCGCGCCTCGACCGCGCCCACCTCCGCGTCCCAACTGCGCGTGCTGCACATCCTGGAGCACCACGACGGGATCAACCTGCGCACCCTCGCCGAGTACCTGGCCTCCACCCCGCCTTCCACCAGCAGGCTGTGCGACCGGCTGCAGGCAGCCGGTTTCGTCGAGCGGATGGCGAGCCCGGGGGACAGGCGGGAGGTGCGCCTGCACCTCAGCAGCCGGGGCGGCGCCTTCCTCGCCGACCTGCGGGCCCGCAGGGAGAGGGAGTTGCGGAAGGTGCTGGCGGATATGCCCGCCGCCACGCGGACCGCACTGATGGAGGGGCTGGAAGCGTTCTGCGCCACCGCGGCGACGCAGATACTCGGCGACGCCTCGGAGCCGGGCAGCCAGACAGCCTGAGCCACTGTTCGCGGCACCGGCGCCACCGCCGCCTCTCGGCGAGGGTGGCCGGCACACGGAGCGGTCTCCGTCCACCGGAGCATTCCTGGTCCTTCCCCGCGCACGTCCGACACGGTTACTTTGTTGCCTGGTGGCTATTGTTGTCAAACGGCAACAATACGTTGGACAACCCTTGCTCCGACTCGGATACCCCGTGGCGGCCCGTTCTGCCAGGGGTGTGCGGCATGTCTCCGAAGGAGGGATGCGGCGCATGTTCGGAGCGATCCCGGGAAGCCGCCGCGCGAGGCCGCGCGGTGCGAGGCCGCGGGTTCGGTGTCCGGCCGGCCGGAGGCCTGGCCGACCGGGGGTGTGACCGGCTGGGGGCCCTTCCGGCCGGAGGCCTGGTCACCGGGGACCTGGCCGCTGCGGGCCGGGGCCTACCGACCCGAGGCTTGGTCACCGGGACCTGACCGACCGACGCCCCACCGGCCGAAGGCCACACCGCCGGAGGCCTGGCCGGCCGGTGCCTGCTGCCGGCTGGTGCCTCCTGCCTGCCGGTGTTCCCTACTGGCCGGGGGCCTGACGGCTCGCGAGTTTGGGGTGGTCGGTGTCCGGAAGCCAGTCGCGCCGCGGCCGGTACTCCAGCCAGCGCCGGGTGCGGCCGGATTCGGTGAAGCCGCGCAGCAGGGCGGCGAGCAGGGGGTGGCGGGACGACTCCCGCCAGGCCAGCGACCACGCGTACAGCGGGGTCGGCTCGACCAGCGGGATGGAACGCAGGCCCAGGTGGTCCGGCAGCGGCACGTCGGCGGGGAAGACGGTGAAGCCCTCGGGGGCGGTGCGCAGGTGCTGGGCCAGGTGATCCAGCCCCAGGTTGGGACCGTCATGGCGGCGCGTGATCCGGAACTCGTCGGCGAAGCGGCGCAGGAAGTCCAGGCGGTCCAGTTCGGCCGGGCACACCAGGACGCTGTCGCGCAGGTCGGCCGGGCGCAGCGCGTCGGCGGCGGCCAGCGGGTGGGACGGGCCGACCACCGCGTCGACGGGCTCCAGCCGCACCAGACGCTGGGTGAGTCCCGCGTCCCGGCCGTCGGGCAGCGGGTGCACCCGGCCGAACCCCAGGTCCGTGTCGCCGCGCAGCAGAGCCTGGGCGACGGACGGCCAGTCCCGCCCCGGGCCGGGCTCCCACCGCACCGCGTCGAGCGCCCGTACCGCCTCGGCGACCGTGCGCATCGGCGCGAACAGATGGCCCCACGTCTCGATCCGTACGACCGGACCGGCGCCCGTCACCGTCGCGACCGCCCGCTCCCCCGCCGTCAGCACCTCATGCGCGGCCGGCAGGAACCGCTCCCCCGCCTCGCTGAGCCGGACACCGCCCTGGCGCTCGAACAGCCGCACGCCCAGCACCGCCTCCAGCCGCGCGACGCGTTTGGAGACCACCTGCTGACTGGTGTCCAACTCCTCGGCGGCCTGCCCGAAGTGCAGTGTGCCGGCGGTCGCGACGAAGGCGCGGACCAGCGTGAGGTCGAGGTCCATGCCGCTGACCTTATGCGACAACCCGGCGTTGTCGGTCAGTCGGCCGCGTTGTTGGCCGGTACGCCTCTCCGCGCGGTCCGATGGTCCTGTCAGCCACACCAGGCAACGGCCGCAGACCACCGAGGAGTTGAACCACCATGAAGGCGTTCGTGCCCACCGGGGATCCCGCCGAGCCGGTCGTCCTCGCCGACGTCCCCGAGCCGACGCCGGGCCCCGGCGAGGCGCTGGTGAAGGTCGAGGCGTTCTCGGTCAACCGGGGCGAGACGTTCAAGCTGGAGAGGCCCGCCCCCGGCGATCGCCCCGGCAAGGACGTCGCGGGCCTGGTGGTGCAGCCCGCCGCCGACGGCAGCGGACCGTCCGGGATCACGCGGGTCCTGGGCCACCCCATGGCGGGCGGCTGGGCGGAGTACGTCGCGGTGCCGACCGGCGCGCTCGCCGAGTTGCCGGACGACGTCTCCGTACTGCAGGGCGCGGCGCTGCCGCTGGCCGGGCTCACCGCGCTGCGGCTGCTGCGCGCCGCCGGACCGGTGCTCGGCCGACGGGTGCTGCTGACCGGTGCCTCCGGGGGCGTGGGTCACTTCGTCACCGAGCTCGCGACCGCCGCCGGCGCTCAGGTCACCGCCGTCACCAGGGACGCCGCACGCGGTGCCCGGCTCGCCGAACTCGGTGCCGCCGAGATCGTCCACGACGTCGCCGAGGCCCGGGGCCCGTTCGACATCGTGCTGGAGTCGACCGGCGGCCAGGCGCTCCCCCGCGCGCTGGCACGGCTCGCCGGACGCGGCACGCTCATCTGGTTCGGGCAGGCCGGCCGCGTACCGGCGACGCTGGACTTCTTCGACTTCTTCGCCGGGCCGGAGTCGGCCGTCATCCGCCACTTCCACTACCTCGACGCCGACACCCGCCTCGACGACGACCTGGCGACACTCGTCCGGCTGACCGCCGAAGGCCGCCTGCACCCCGAGATCGGCCGCGTCTCGGACTGGGCCGACACCGCGACCACCCTCACCGACCTGCGCGACCGCCGCATCCGCGGCAAGGCCGTCCTCACCGTGTCCTGACCGCCGCGCCCCGGCCCACCCGTCCCGACCACACGTTCGCTCACCCACTCACCCACTCACGCACTCACGCACTCACGCACTCACGCACTCACGCACTCACGCACTCACGCCGGAACGACCGGACGCGAGAACGACCGAAGGAGCACTCCCATGACCAGCAACGACCCGCGGGCCGTCGTCATCCGCTACGTCGAGGCCGTCCGCGACGGTGACGCCGATGTCATCCGCGACAGCTTCGCCGAGGACGCGACCTGGCACTACCCGGGCGACCTGCCCGTCTCCCAGGTGTGGCGCGGCCGCGACGCGATCGTCGACGACTTCCTCGGCGGCATGGGAACGGTCTTCGTCCCCGGCACCGTGAAGATCGAGCTGGTCAGCACGATCGCCGAGGGCGACCGCGTGGTGGCCGAATGGACGTCCAGGGCCGAGACCGTCCACGGCGGCACCTACGACAACCGCTGCCTCGGCATCTACACGGTGCGCGACGGCAGGATCGTCTCCGTGGTCGAGTACGCCGACACCCACCACGTTGCCGCGACCCTCTTCCCCGGTGACGCGCTGCCCCGATGACCCTCAGTGGCCACGGGCGGTTCCCCGGCGGCCGACTCGGCCGCGGCTGCGCTGGTGCGGATCATGCCGCCGTCTCCTCGAAACCCCGCCCCGTGCCCAGCCCACGGAGTACCCGCGGTCCAGCGGCTCCGGGACCAGCCGGCCGCCCAGGTCACCGGTGGCACCGGTGACAGCCCTCCGGTCACGGCACCGGGCGGGCATCAGAGTGAGGCGCGGCAGCCCTGTGCGGGCCGGAGAGGCGCACAGATGGCCAGGGGGAGCAGCGAGCGGAAGCGGCGCCAACGGTGTGGAGTCGCGCCGCCGCACCCACCGGGAGACCAACGGCGACGCCGTCGACCTGGTGTCGATGTGCGAGCTGCACCCACGGCTGGTCCACGACACGGCGGCCCGCATGGCGGCGCAGAGGACACGGACGGGGGAGACGGGGGACACACGGACGGGTGAGGCGGGGGAGAAACGCGCGGGGGAATGACCCGCACGGAGGGCCGAGGAAATCTGTCACGGCGAGCCCACATCTCCGGGTCTGCCGGAGTTAGGGTTGTCGGACGACGACGCGGACGGTGCCGGATGCCGGATCCCGTGGAGGCCGGCGCCAGGCACGCCCCGGGCCCTCGCCGCGTCCCCGAAACGAAGGTGCCATGCCCGCAGAGAACGCCTCCGTCGCCGGCAACCTGGACGACGACGACTACCCCGCCTACACCATGGGGCGGGCCGCCGACGTTCTCGGCACCAGTCCCGCCTTCCTCCGGGCCGTCGGCGAAGCCGGGCTGATCACGCCGCTCCGCTCGGAGGGAGGCCACCGCCGGTACTCCCGCCGCCAGCTGCGCGTCGCCGCCCGCGCCCGTGAGCTGGTCGACCAGGGCACCCCCGTGGACGCCGCGTGCCGCATCGTCTCCCTCGAGGACCAGCTGGACGACGCCCTCCGTCTGAACCGGGACATGCGCCGGAAGCTGGACGAGGAGCCGGGCAGACGCGGCGCGGATATCTAGTCTCGCCACTGCAGAAATACACACAGGCGCGACAGGATGATTCCGGGACACCCGCGAAAACGTCTCGCCGCGTCCATCCGGCCTGTGTTAGCGTGATAGCAGTTGCAGTTTTGGTTGCCAGAGATTCTTTCTTTGCAGAGCTTTCCGGATCTTTCCGGAGGGGTGATCATCGCGGCGACTCGGCTTCGCAAGGTGCGAAGTCCGGCACTGCCCCCCAAGGGAGATTCAATATGGCATCTGGCACCGTGAAGTGGTTCAACGCGGAAAAGGGCTTCGGCTTCATCGAGCAGGAGGGTGGCGGCCCGGACGTCTTCGCCCACTACTCGAACATCGCCACCCAGGGCTTCCGCGAGCTTCAGGAAGGCCAGAAGGTTACCTTCGACGTCACGCAGGGCCAGAAGGGCCCGCAGGCCGAGAACATCGTTCCCGCCTGACGCTGACGCGAACGCGTCGTGAGCCCGTGGCTCACGCATGATGTGGCTGGGGCCCGCGCTCTTGGGGTGCGGGCCTCAGCCCATTCATCATTTCTGCCGCATTCTGCCGGCATTTCTTTTTCTTTTTACCTTCGGCTCATTCTTGCGAATCCTCGCGCGGTCGTCACCGCCGGACGGAATTCCTCGATACGCCGCATCGAGGAAGGTTCCTTCATGAACCGCACCCGTCGCTCGGACAGGTCCGCGCGTTCGGGGGGCTCCGCTCCCGGCAACCGCTTCCGAACGCAGGGCACGGGCCGACAGGGCCCCCGCCCCGGCACCGGACGGAAGACCGGCCAGGGCGCACGTCCCACCCCCCGCCGTCAGGAGTTCGCCCTGCCGGTCACGCTCACCGAGCCGCTGCCGGCGGTCGAGACGTTCGCGGAACTCGACATGCCCGCACGGCTGCTGGCCGCCCTGCGCACCGAGGGCGTGGACGTGCCGTTCCCGATCCAGGCGGCCACGCTGCCGAACGCGCTGGCGGGCCGTGACGTCCTGGGCCGGGGTCGTACGGGCTCGGGCAAGACGCTCGCCTTCGGCCTGCCGGTGATCGCCCGTCTGGACGGGCAGCGTGCCCAGCCCGGGCAGCCGCTCGCCCTCGTCCTCGTACCGACCCGGGAACTGGCCCAGCAGGTCACCGACGCGCTCACCCCCTACGCCCGCGCGCTGCGGCTGCGGCTCGCCACCGTGGTGGGCGGGGTGTCGATCGGCCGTCAGACGAGCGCGCTGCGCGCCGGCGCGGAGGTCGTCGTCGCGACGCCCGGCCGCCTCAAGGACCTCATCGAACGAGGGTCCTGCCGGCTGGACCAGGTCGCCGTCACCGTCCTGGACGAGGCCGACCAGATGGCCGACATGGGCTTCATGCCGCAGGTCACCGCGCTGCTCGACCAGGTCCCGGCCCGCGGCCAGCGGTTGCTGTTCTCGGCCACCCTGGACCGCAACATCGACCTCCTGGTACGCCGTTACCTCCACGACCCCGTCGTGCACTCCGTCGACCCGTCCGCGGGAGCGGTCACCACGATGGAGCACCACCTGCTGCACGTGCACGACGACGACAAGCACAGCGCCGCGACCGAGATCGCCGCCCGCGACGGACGCGTGATCATGTTCCTGGACACCAAGCACGCGGTGGACCGGCTGGCCAAGCACCTGCTGTCCGTCGGGGTGCGGGCCGCGGCCCTGCACGGCGGGAAGTCCCAGCCGCAGCGCAACCGGACGCTCGCGCAGTTCAAGGGCGGCCAGGTCACGGCTCTGGTGGCCACCAACGTCGCCGCCCGCGGCATCCACGTCGAAGGCCTCGACCTCGTCGTGAACGTCGACCCGCCCGGCGACCACAAGGACTACCTGCACCGCGGCGGCCGTACCGCACGCGCCGGCGAGTCCGGCACCGTCGTCACCCTCGTCCTGCCGCACCAGCGGCGCGCGATGGACCGCTTGATGGCCGACGCCGGCATCACCCCGAGCACCGCCCGGGTCCGCCCGGGCGAGACCGAACTGCACCGCATCACCGGCGCCCAAGCCCCCTCCGGCGTGCCCGTCACCATCGCCGCGCCGCCGGCCGACGGGCCGCGCGAGGGCAACGGATCCACGGGACGGCGCCGCAGGGGCCGGACCACCGCCGCCCGGGGCCGCCGGCCCGCCCGGAGGAACAACCCGTAGCCAGGACCAGGAGGCATCCATGCGCTGTGTCATCGCCCGTTTTCCGTTCGACCTGATCAAGAGTGAGGTCGAACAGTCCATGAGCGGCATCACGCCCGAACCCGTCACCAGCGTCTCCGTCACCATCGGCCGTCGCGTGTACCCGGTGATGCAGGTCGGAGAGGTGATCACCCGGCAGAACCGCCGCGACTTCACGGTCACCGAGATGCGCCGGGCCCTGACCCGCCTCGGCTTCACCTGCCACGACACGCCCCCCGTCGCACCGACCCGGGCCTCGCTGGCCGGGGAGGACGCGCTCGGCTGGTGACGCGGCCGGGGCCGACGTCCGGCTAGGGCCGCTCGGCGGCGTCGCCCGGCGCCGCCCCGGGCTTGCTGTGGAGGGTCTCCCGGGCCTGTTCCACCGCGCGGACGATGCTCTCGGAGACGAAGTCCACGAAACGGGCGATGGTGTCCAGACGGACGGCGGCCGGGGTGCCGGGGCCGAGGACTCCGACGCCCTGGCGGGCGGTCTCGCCGAGGTGGGCGGCGCCGCGGGCGCCGGCCATCATGGACTCGTACATGACGTCGTCGTCCACGACGTAGCGCTCGCGGCGGCGTTCGTCGCGTTCCCTGCGGACGAGACCCTGGCCCTCCAGGAACGCGATCGCCTTGGAGATGGACGCCGGGCTGACCTGGAGGCGCCGGACCAGTTCGGACGCGGTGAGGGTGCCCGCGTCGGTGGTGTAGAGGCAGGCCAGCACCCGGGACATCATCTTCGGCGCGCCGGACTGCATGAGCACGGTGGTGAGCGTCTCCTGGTACGCGCGCACCGCCTCCGCGTCCCGCCCGTGGTCCTGTGCCGGAGCCTGCGGCCCTCGGGGTGCCGGCTGCCTGCGGCGGCGGGCGCGCTGTTCCGTGGCGCGGTGGGCCAGGTCGGCGCGGTAGGCGGTGGGGCCGCCGTTGCGCATCACCTCGCGGGTGACCGTCGAGGTGGGACGGTCCAGGCGTCTGGCGATCTCCGCGTAGGCGAGGCCGTCCGCCAGTCCCAGCGCGATCTGCCGGCGTTCCTGCTGAGTGAGCCTGCCTCCCGGCATCCCGGCCTCCTGAGTTCGTTGCGTTCGACCGCAGCGCGTCGCAACGAAGTCCATCGACTGGCCTGCCTGTACTCGACCGACGTGCAGTCTTCTCGTTGCCGTGTTCCTGAACGCAACGTAGCGTTCCCGCTGCCGGGAACCAACGGTGCCGAGTCGGCCGCGGACGCCTCCCGGAGCCGGGACGTGGCGGCGGCCGAGGGGATCGAAACCGGCTACGGCGTCATCACCGCGCACGGCCTCTGAACGGCCGGAGACCGAGGGCCGGGCCGCTGAAGGCCTACGGTGACAAGGCCGTACCCACGGCGTCGTCCCGGCAGCCGTGGCGGGAGCGGTCCCGGGCGGCGGCGCCACAGCCCGGGACGCCCGGAGCAGTCCGCGGCCGTTCACGGCGTACGGCTGGGGATCACGCAGTTCCTCGGCTGTTCCCGGCCGGTCGGCCAGCCCAGGCCGACGAACCTCAGCTTGCCCCGGCCGCTCTGCTGGCCGGGGTCCAGTTCGACCACGGCCACCGGTTTGTCGTAGGCGTTGCCGCCGCTGGTCAGGCAGATCAGGCCGCTCGTGCCGTGCACCCGGTGCCGGGACTGGAGCTGGGACCACTCCCTGCCGACGTCCTCCAGACGGGGCACGGCCCCGGCGTTGCCGCTCTGCATCTGGTGCAGTGCGGTGCCGATGGTGACGAGGCCGTCGTAGACGAGCATCGTCCGGGAGTCCTCCAGGTCCGGGGCGGAGCCGAGGTCGACGCCCTGCCGGCGGGTGGACTCGATCAGGTTCCGCAGGCCGTCCAGGGCCGCCTTGGGCTCGGTGAGGTACTGGGGGAGTTCGTTCGCGGTGGGCGGGCGGTGGTGGGTTCTCCGCCAGCTCCGGGTCCAGTCGGCCAGTTCGGTTCTCCAGGCGTCGGGGTGCGCGGGGGCCGCGTACTGCACGGTCACCCTGGCCTTGCCGTCCGTGCCACGCAGCTGCTCCCAGTCCTTCTCCTTCATGTCCTGCCGCAGCGAGGCCGCGTCGGAGCCGCTGACGATCGTGTAGTGCCGGTTCTCGCAGCCCACCTGGGCGAGCTTCAGGGCGAAGATCCGCAGGTGCAGGGTGCGCCCCGCGAAGTAGACGGTGTCGGCGTCGGAGTCGCAGATGTTGTTGGCTATCTGGGTGAACTGGTTGCCCGTCGAGCCCGCCTCGTCGATCGCCGGGGACTCGAAGGGCATCGGGGCGGGACCGGGCGGCCCCTTCTCCTCGATGCCGCTGAACGCCTTCGCCAGCGACTCGTTGTAGTTGTCCGGCCGGGTGTCGTGGACCAGCACCGTCCTGCGGTTCTCCCGGCCGCGGTCGCCGTTGAAGTCGGCCAGCGCCTGCGCCGCGTCGCCGTTGGTGGGGATGATGCGGGCCAGGCCGGGGAACCGCGGCTTCGCCATGCCGTCCGCCCCGTCCTCGTTGGCTATCTGGTCACCGCTGATCCGGGAGGCGAGCACCGGGACCTTGTGGTCCGTCAGGCGCCGGACGGCGTCCTCCGTGCTGTCGAGGCTGAGGTTGAACCCGGTGACGGCGCGCAGCCGGTCCTTGGGGGAGGCGGCCATGCGCAGCAGGGTGTCCACGACCTTCGCCTGCCGCCCGTAGTCCCGCCCGGGGTTGGCGAGGACCAGCCGGATCCTGGGCGGTTCGCCCTCGCCCTTGTTGGCCTGGAGCTGGCCCAGGTAGGCGCCCTGGAGGTCGCTGCGCATCTGCCGCCGCAGCGCCGGCTTGTCCGACTGGAGCGGCATCATCAACGCCACCGTCACATGGGGCTGTCCCTCGATCTTCCTGTTCTCCTCGGCGATGGCCCGGGCCACGGCGCTGATCTCCGGGGTGCCGAAGTCGTAGCCCTCGCCGTCGACGCCGATGCACTCACCGCCGATCCGCTCGATCCCGTCGGCGCAGGTGTCCGGTTTCACGAGCAGGGACCAGCCGAACCAGCCCGCCGCCACGGCCACCGCCGCGATCAGGACCGTGTAGAGGAACTTCTTCCACCTGGGCATCCCCGCTACCTCCGTCGCCCGAGCTGTTCGGTGCAGGTGCAGCGCAGCAACGGCTGCTCGTTCTCCGCCAGGGCGCTCCAGTCGGTGGCCGTCCGGCCGAGCTGCCCGGCGCCGTCGAACTCCATGATCGAGAGAAGGTCCAGCAGCTTCTCCAGGGTGCCGGCCGTCTCCCTCCCGGTCGGCCGGGTGCGCTCCTCGCACAGCCACACGGCGTGCAGCAGCTGGTCGACCGTGCGGCGCAGCGCCGGCCCGGCCACCTCCACCCGGCCCTCGGCGCGCTGCCGGCGCGCGTCGGCGCCGCCCGGGTACGGCGCCTGGGCGATCTCCAGCAGCTCCGCGCACCACTCCGCGGGGCGGCCGGGCAGCGTGGCGGCGAGGTGGCCGACCACGTCGTCCACGCCTCCGGAGACCAGGTGGTGGTTCATCCGGTGCGCCACGACCGAGCGGAACGCGCCGCCCCGGGCGCCCTCCGGCCATCCGGTGTAGTGGTCGCGCAGCAGGTGGTGGTCGGCGTACCAGGCGGCGCCGTCCGGGCGCAGCCGGTACAGCCGGTGCACCAGCAGCTGACGCAGCCCGAAGTCCCCGATGAAGTGCCGTTCGCAGGCGGGCCACCCGGTGTCGGTGAGCAGCTGGGTGACGTTGTGCGCCGTCAGGCGGTGGACGCGACCGGACTGGTGGTGGCGCAGCAGGACGTCCGCGCACTCCTCGTCGTGCGCCACCGACAGGTGGGTGAGCAGGTCGAGCCACTGGTCCCGGTGCTCGGCCGGCAACCACACCGGCAGCTGGTCCAGCACCAGCTCCTTCAGCAGGACGTCCGCCACGGGTTGTTCGGGACCGCCGCCGCCCGGGGACCGCAGCGGGGCGTCGAGGATGTCCCGGTCGTTGGCGTCCGCCTCCATCCGGAACCCGGCGACGGCCTCGGCCAGCCGGATCACCGTGTGCGGCCGTCCCCCGCTCAGCCGGGCCACGGCGGCGTCGACACGACGGCGATGGGCGCCGCCCTCCGGCTCCGCCGACCGCTGTCTTCGCTCGGTCTCGCGGCGGAGCTGGTCCCCGGTGAGGTAGGGCATCCGCAGCAGGAGCACCCCGCCGGCCAGCGGGGCCCGGTCGCCGTCGGGGCCGGTGCGCCGGGTCCAGGTGGGCGGTACGCCGTCGGCGGGCCGGAACTCCGCCGGAGCCGGGACCTCCCGCGGTGGCAGTCCCCCGTACAGGAAGGCGCCGCCGTCCGCCCGGCGGGCCGTGCCGACGACCACCACGCGGTCGCGCCGGCCGTTGCGGCGGTCGTCGAGCACCGCGCGCAGCAG
Source organism: Streptomyces sp. NPDC107654 (assembly GCF_055639035.1). Lineage (NCBI taxonomy): Bacteria > Bacillati > Actinomycetota > Actinomycetes > Kitasatosporales > Streptomycetaceae > Streptomyces > Streptomyces sp. NPDC107654. Next base: position 348,847 of record NZ_JBVKBI010000007.1, on the reverse strand, counting down.
CCGCTCGCCGAGCGGCGTGTCGGCGCGGTCCAGCAGCAGCGCCGGGCGGCCGACGCGGCGCAGCCAGCCGGAAGCCGACGCGTAGGCCGCCTCCAGGTCCTCGCGCAGTGCCCGGAAGAGGAAGCTCTCCGCCAGCTCCCGCCCCTGGCCCCCGGCCCGGAAGTCGGCGGCGAGGTCGCGCAGGCCGTGCTCGGGCTGGTCGGCCGCGTTGGGGTAGGTGCCGTAGATCCGGGCCAGCTCGGCCTTGCCGCGGGGGGCCAGTCCGGCGAACAGGGCGTCGATCAGCGCGGTGCTCGCGGAGGCCGAGTACGGGTCGAGGGTCTGTCCGGCCAGGGTCGTCAGCAGGTTGCGGGCGGCCCCGCCGAGCACGCCGCGCCAGAAGTCGCCCGCCGCGAGGCCCCGCAGGCGCTGGCGCTGGGGTAAGTCCGCGTACCGCTCGACCTCGGTGGCCACCGCCTCCGGGGTGCCCTCCGCGACGCCGGTGGCGATCACCGCGAGGCCCGCGAAGAACCGGGGGAAGGCGAAGGAGCCTCCCGTGCCCTGCCAGGTGGAGAGCCGTCGGGCCGCCTCGACGAGCAGCTCGGTCGCGGCCGAGCGGGCGTCCGGCTCCGGCTCGGCCCGGTCCGCGTGGACCGGGGAGCCGCAGTCCAGGTAGATCACCGGCACCTTGGCGGCGAAGCGGTCGCGTACCGTCCGCAGCAGCCGCGCCTTGCCCATGCCCGGGCCGCCGGTGAGCAGCACCACGGGAAGGTCCGGGCCGTACAGCGGCTCCCGGCCGCCGCCCGACGGTGACCGTCCGAGCAGGCGCGCGAAGAGGCCTTCTTCACCGAGGAGTTTCTCGAACCCCAGGTCTTCACACACGGATCCCTCGTGGATGCTCGCCCGCCCGTGAGCGGGTGATGTGGCGGAGGGAGATCAGTGGAACACGGAGCGTTCGGTTCCGACAATAGTGGTCACAGGGAAGGAAGTTGGCGTGAGCGGGAGACGGGGCGAAACCCCGGGGGCGGGTCCGCTCCGGCGCCCCCGCGAAGCCGTGGCTCCTGCACGCCGTGGTGGACGCCGTGATGTACGTCGTCGGACCGGCCCCGCGGAACCGGCGGCGGCGCCGAGCAGGTCACGCCGCCAGCACCCGGGCCCCTCCCGCCGTTTCGGCGCGGGGCGCCTCCGCCCAGCCGCTCGCGCCGGTCAGGCGCCGCAGGACGGGGAGTTCGCGGGGCGCGGGGACCTCGCGGGCGGGGTGGGCGGTGGCGCAGTGCGCGAGGACCCGGGCGAGGGCCTGACGGATCGACGTGCCCGGCAGATCCACGCAGATACGTTCCTCCGCGTAGGCGCGGACCAGCTCGTGCAGCCGGAACCGACCGGGTTCCGGCTCCGTCAGCAGGTGCGCCGCCGTGAGGGCGTCGAGATGGTCGCGGACGGTCCGCTCCCCCTCGCCCGCGAGCGCGGCGGCGCCCGCGAGGTCCGTGCGCGGCAGCGGGTGCAGGGCGAGGAGGCGCAGCAGCCGGCGCGCGCCCTCGGTGAGCCGTGCGTCGGAGGCGGCCAGCGCGCTGCGGGCACCGTCCTCCAGGGCCAGGGTGATGACCGGCTCGCGGCCGTAGTCGTCCAGCGTCCAGCCGGGGTGGTCCCGCATGTGCCGGCCGATCACGGTCAGCGCGAGCGGCAGGTGGCCGAGGTCGGCGGCGATCCGGCGCAGCGCCCCGGTGTCCGTGCCGTCGCGTCCGGCCCCCGCCGTCCGCCGCAGCAGCTCCACCGACGCGGCCGGCGCCAGCGGCGGCACGGACAGGCGCGTGGCACCGGGCGGGCACAGGGCACGGCGGCTGGTGACGAGGGCACGGCAGCCGGGGTCGCCCGGCAGCAGCGCGTGGATCTGGTCCGCGTCCGCCGCGTCGTCCAGGACGACCAGGGCACCGGTCCCGGCCAGCAGCCGCCGGTACAGCACGCACCGGGCGTCGACTCCGTGCGGGACGCGGTCCCCGGCGACCCCGAGCAGCCGCAGGAACGTCTCCAGCACCGCGGCCGGGTCGGCGGCCGGGCTGTTCGGGGCGTGTCCGCGGAGGTCGGCGAAGAGAACGGGGGCGCCGGCCGGCCGCCGGGCGCGCAGCCGACGGGCCACGTGGAGGGCGAGCGAGGTCTTGCCCACCCCGGCCGGCCCGTCCAGCACCACCACGCCCGCCGGGCCGTCCGCCCGCAGCGCCGCCGCGGTTCCGGCCGTCGGCCGGGCGCGGCCGAGGAACACGGCCGGGGCGGCGGGCAACCGGTCGTAGGCGCTGACCCGGGCGGCCGCCTCGGCCTCGCCGAGCACCGTGCGCAGCGCCTGCCGCCACAGGGAGACGGCGGCCTCCTCACCGCGGACGAGCACGCGGACGACCGCCAGTAAGAGGTCCGAGTTGGGGCGCCGGCGGCCCAGCAGGAAGCAGTTGCCGACGGTCGAGCGGGCCGGCCACTCGTTGCGCGGCCGGCCGGCCCGCTGCCAGTCCCGGTGGACCCGGCGGGTGATCTCGGTGATCGACGGGCTGCCGGCCCACGCCTTCAACAGCCGCAGCTGCGCGATGAACTCGTCTATCGTGCGGGCTTCTCCCGGGTCCAGTACCTGCGGCACGAACATCCTCCCCCATGGGACACCTGGCCACGATTACCTTGGAACGATCAACCTGGAACAGTCGTTTCAAGTTAGAGGACGGAGGGGATCCGCTGTCAAGCGGTGCTCGGGTTCCGGACATCCCGCCAGCGGGTTCCGGACGCCCCGCCGGCGGACTTCGGGCATGCCGCCGACGAGTCCCGGACACACCGCCGGCGACTCCCGGACGCCCCGTCAGGGCGTCACGCCGCCGCCGGCCGGCCGATGGACTCCAGCGCGGCGGCCACGGTGCCGTGCAGGGCCCGCGCGTCGGCGCCGGCGCGGGAGCGCAGGTTCACCCCGTAGGCGAGCAGGGCCAGCAGGTCGGCCGCGGCGGCCGGGTCGGCGCCCGGGGCCAGCTGCCCGCGCGCCCGGGCCGTGACGAGCGCCGCGGACAGCGCGTCCCGCAGCTCCCGGTGATGCCGGTCGAGGACGGTGCGGACCTCCGGGTCGCCGTTCTCGGCACCCGCGTGGGCGTTGGAGACCATGCAGCCCCAGCGGGCGTACTCGCCCGCGCAGCGCGCCTCGATCAGGCCGTCGAAGAACTCGGCGACGGCGGGCAGCCCTCGGTCGTCCTCCGCGAGCCGGCGGAACACCGGCAGGGACCGCAGCTCCAGATAGCGGCGCAGCGCGGCCAGGTACAGCTCCTGCTTGCCGCCGAACGTGGCGTACAGGCTGGAGCGGTTGAGGCCGGTCGCGGTCACGATGTCCTGGATCCCGGTCGTGGCCATGCCCTGCTTCCAGAACAGCCGCACCACCGTGTCCAGGGCCGCGTCCGGATCGAAGTGCTTGATGTCCGGCATGTCCCACCCGCCATCTTGAAATCGTGATTCCAAGATACTCGCCGGACCCCGTGCGGCAAAGGCGTCCAGGTTCGTCCACGATGCGCCGCCGCGGACGGCCCCGGCGCGATCCTGCGGCCATGACTCGCATACCCCCGCTGTGGCGGGCCGCCTACGGCCGGCAGGCACCTGCGCCCCTCCGCCTGCTGGCCCGTACGGCGGTCCGGCTGCGCGAGTTCGTGCGCGCGCTCGCCCTGGCGGACCACCGCCCGTTCACGACCCTCTGACCATCGCCACGCCTGGCGCCGGGCCGCACCCTGCCGCTATCTTGGAACGAACGTTTCAGGTAAGGGCGCCGGCCGTCGCCCGGGAGGAGTTCCCATGACCAGCCTCAACGCCGAACTGCGCACCTTCTACGAGGCCCGCCAGCAGCAGATCCCCGCCGAGGTACGGGAGATCATGCAGCGGGCGGGCCGGGAACTCGCCGACTCCGGGCAGGCCGGCCGCGCCCTCGCCGTCGGCGACCGCGCCCCCGGGTTCCGCCTGCCCTCCGCGTCCGGCCGTACGGTGGCCCTGGAGGACCTGCTCGCCGAGGGCCCGGTCGTGCTGACCTTCTACCGGGGCGCCTGGTGCCCGTACTGCAACATCGCGCTGCGCGCCCTCCAGCGCCACCACGACGGCATCACGGCCCGGGGCGCCCGCCTCGTCGCCGTCTCCCCGCAGATCCCCGACGAGTCCCTCGGTCTCGCCGAGAAGCACGGCCTCGCCTTCGAGGTGCTCAGCGACATCGGCTCCGACACCGCCAAGCAGTACGGCCTCGCCTTCGACCTGCCCGACGACCTCGCCGCCGTCTACGACCGGCTCGGCTTCGACCTCCAGCGCGTCAACGGCGGCCACCCGCGCACCCTGCCGCTGCCGGCCACGTACGTCATCGACCGGGCGGGCACCGTCCGCTGGGCCTTCGTGGACTCCGACTACACCACCCGCGCCGAGCCCGCCGACGTCCTCGCGGCCCTCGACGCGCTGAACTGAGCGCCGCCGACACGGGAGTTCACCGTACGGTCCAGGTGAGGGAGCCGGCCGCGCGGGCACGCACGACCGGGTCCCGAACAGCGGCCGTACGGTCGGTCACGGCCGCGGTGACCCGGTGCCCGCGGCCGCGGACACCCAGCGCGCGCGGGGTCACCGAGCGCAGGCCGGCCGCCCACGGGACGGACTTGCCGTCGACGGACCAGGTGAGGCGGAGGTCGGCGAGACCGGTCAGCGGGGCCAGGCGCACGGTCAGCGGCCGGCCGGCACGCACCGGCTCGGCGGTCGGGACGGAGGAGGTCAGCGCGTCCGCGTCGGCGTAGAAGCCGCCGATCATCGCCTCGCGTCCGACGACGTTGAACTCGGCCGAGGCCAGGGTGCGCATGAGGGACGTGTCGGTCGGGCGGTGGATGCCGGTCTCGTAGTAGCCGCCGCCCTCGTACGTCCCCACGACCGAGCCGGTCGGGTCCTGGACCCCCGCCCAGCGGGCCCACTTGGCCTCGGCCGGGTCGCGCCGCAGGGTGAGGTTGGCCGCGGCGGGCTCCTCGGACCAGGGGTAGGGGCCGTAGCCCGGGTACTGGTACTCGTCGGCCAACCCGCCTATGGAATGGCCCAGTTCATGGGCGCCTATGAGGTACGACCGGTCGTTGCCGGAGGACATCGTCGCCACGCCGTGGAAGGGGGAGCCCGGCGGGAGGTCCGGGGCCGAGTAACCGGCGCCGCCGTACTTGGCGGAGTGGGCGACGACGAAGACGACGTCGGCGTCCGGGGCCAGGGCGGCGTACCGCGTGACCGCGCCCGTGTCGACGCACAGCAGCCGTTCGATGCCGTCGCAGAAGAAGGAGGAGCCGAGCGCGGTCCTCCGCACCACGTCGGCCGTCGGGTCGCCGGACACCCCGGACTCGGCGGAGACGGTGTCGACCAGCCAGACGTTGAAGAGGCCGCGGTAGCTCCGGTACGGCTCGATACGGAAGATCGCGTCGAGTTTCTCCTCCGCGTCCGCCGCGAACTCGCCCTGCTCGTCGGCGGTGTAGCCGTCACCCATCACCACCAGGTCGAGCCGCCCGGACACCGGACCGGTCCGCTGGAGCGGCCGCACCGCAGGGTCGGACGGGGCGCGGCCCGGCACACGGCCGGCCGCCTCGACGGCCGGCGCGTCCGCCGGGACGGTCACCCGGCGGGGCTCCGCCCCGGGGCCCGGGAAGTACTCGACACGCTGGGTCCGCTCCGGCGGGACGGCCGCCTCGGCCCGCCCCGGAACGGCCCCGCCGGCCCACGCCGCCACGGCGGCGAGGGCGAGGGTGAGGTCGAGGGCGACGGTACGGGTCCAACGGCGGTGCGGTCTTGCGCGGTACGGCACGGCGACCTCGCTCAAGTGAGGGGTTAAACGCACTTAACAGCGCGCTTAACTTAGGAGCGGGAGCGTCAAGTGGCAAGGGTCAGGGCCGAGTTGACTGCCCAAGCCTTCGAGGCCGGGCCTGCCGTCCTCGGTGACGGTGATGGTGTGGCGGCGCACGTCGACGGTCGCGGTCAGCGAGCGGCCGACGGCGAAGTGCCGTACCGCCTACTGGAAGCCCGGCGCCGGAACGCGAGACGCGAGGACCGCACCTGATGCCGGGTCAGCACGTCTCGGCGGAGGGCCGCACGTGGTGCCGGGTCAGCACGTGTCGGCGGGGGCCACGCTCACCGCGTCACGCTGCCAGGTGAGGTGCCGGACCGTCTCCTTGCCCTTGCCCTTGCCCTTGCCGTCGCCCTTGCCGCCGGTCGGGGGCTTGACCTTGACCGTGACGCCGCTGCCGTCGGCCGCGAGGAGTTCCCCGCACAGCGTCTCCGTCCTGGTCTGCACCCGGACCGTCTGCGCCGGGTCGTCCGGCGCCGGGGCCACCCAGGTGATCAGGATGCCGGCCGCGGTGGCCGCCACCCCGGCCACGGTCGCCCAGCGGGTGGTGCCGATGCGGGACGCGATCCGCTTCCGCTCCCGCTCCTCCCAGTCCAGCAGCTTCGCCGCGTGCGGGTACTCCAGCACGTCACCGGGCCGGCCGTGGGCGGCCGACGCGGCGGCGAAGGCGGCGACGAGCAGCAGGACCAGTCCGAGCGCCACCAGCACGACGACCGCCAGCCGGTAGCCGCCGGGCAGTTCGGCGACGTTCTCCCGGCCCTTGAGGACCAGCACCGCGGCGAGCAGCCCGGAGGCCACGGTGAGGAAGTTACGCCAGCCTTCCGCCTGTGCCCGCCCGATCTCCAGCTGGGCCTCGATCATCGCGTCCAGCCGCTGCTGGGCGGCCTCCAGTTCTTCGGGCAGATAGCCCCCGGGTGACGTCACGATCCGGCGCCCGTCTGCCGCACCGCCGTCCACTTGGCGCCGCAGCCGCCCTTCTCCCGGGTGTCCCCGGGGTGGGGCCTGCGGCACCGGCACTGCATGAACACCGCGCTCGGCACCTCCTCGTCGTCCGGGGAGGCGCCGCCCCCGCCCTTGGTCACCGCGCCGGGCGTGATGCTCCTCGGGATCGGATGACGGGTCTCGCCGGAGCAGGCCGGGCAGAGGCCGGTGATGACCAGCCGGCCGCCGGAGAAGTCCCAGACGAACCCGGTCTGGTCCGGAAGGTGCGCGGATTCGTAGTCCTTGGGGAGGTGCGGCACCTCAGGTCCTCTCGTGCGGCGGGAGTCGGAAGCCGAACAGCGGTGCGTAGTCGGTGAGGCGGACCCTGACGTCGTCCTCCGTCAGGTCCGTCTCCTCGGCGGCCAGCCGGAGCCGGTCCGCCGTGACGTCCCCGGACAGGGCCGGTTCCCGGCCGGTGAGCCGGGCGGTGAGCAGGACGACGTCCCGCCAGTCCGGTACGCGGTCGCAGGAGGGCTCGGCGAACGGCACGTCCAGCCCGATCCGGACGAACGGCTGCAGCCGGCGGTACGTCGCCCGCAGCCCCTCCCCGAGCCGCCCGGCCGCCACCACCAGGCCGAGGGGCGTCAGCGTCCAGGAGTCCTCCAGGCAGGGCTGGAAGAGCGCGTACTCGGCGGCCTCGTCGCGCTCCAGCGGTTCCTCCGGCCGTACCAGGTCCGGCGGAACCGGGACCGTCGGGGCGCCCAGGGAGCGGTAGGCGTTCAGGTCGGCGGCGGCGGTGGCGAGGTCGGTGCCGGTGTTGTTCGCGTAAAGGACCAGGTCGCGCAGCGAGACGAAGGCCTCCCACGACCCCGGACTGGGGCACAGGACCTGCCGCACCGCATGGCTCGGTCGCAGGGTGGCGAGATCGGCGGGAATGTCGGGTACGTCGATGTCGTAGGCGGCCATCTGCGCCCGGAGCCTCTCGGCGGCGTCGCCGAGGCTGCTGTGGAGGTCCACCGCCAAGTGCAACACGGTGGAGGGCTCCAGCCGGTCGTACAGTGCGACGTTCGCCGACACTTTGAACACCGTGTGCCGGGACCCGTTCAACGTCAGGCCACGACTCCACAGGCCACGGGCCGAGTGGGGAACCGACAGCAGGGTCCGGGCCGCGTCGACCGTCCGGGACTCGACCACGCCGGCGTCCGCCAGCGCCGTCACCGCGGCGATGTGCTGGTCTCCCGCGGAGTCGTCCCCCAGCTCCTCGATCAACGCCAGAACGGTCCAGGCGGATACCGGCCGCGGCCCAGGCCCGTCCACGTCTCCGACCCGGCCTTCGTTGGGCTCTTGCACCGGGAGTCGTTCGCACCAGGCGGGCGGCAGGAACGAGGCGAGCGGGCCAGGGTCCGCGACCTCGGCGCCCAGCATGCCTGCCCAGCCCGCCAGCCAGGCCGCCGTGGCGCCGACGGTCTGCCGGCGCCGAGCGGCCAGCCGGACCAGGTGCCGCAGACCGATCGGCGCCGGGGTGAGGAAGGGCGGTTCCGCGTCCAGGTCGCGGCTGAGCGCGGTGAGTTGCTGCGCATCCGGGAGGACGGTGAGGTCCGGCCCGGCGAGCCGGTAGCCGAGAGGTTCGAAGCGGCGTACGACCGCCTCGATCTCGGCCGGCGGAATTCCCGTCTGCACGGCCCGGTAGGCGACGTCCACCGGCCTCACCAGCCCGTCGAACGACCAGGCGGCATGGGTCATGAAGGGCTCACGGGACCGTACGTCGTTCAGCAGGACACGGCGTTCCCGCGCGTCCACGCGATGGGCGGCGAGCCCCTTCAGGTCCGGCGCCGCGGGGATCGACGGGTCGAGAGCGGACAACTGTCCGAGGAGTTCCGCCAGGGCTCCCAGAGTCACCTTCTCCTGGCCCGACACCCGCAACATCACCTGGCGCACCGACTGGTCCCCGGCGTCGTCCTCGTACAGGGTGCCCATGCCTCTTACGTCCTGGATCTCCTCGTACAGCACGGTCGCCAGGTGCCCTGGCACGAAGTCGGCCAGGGCACGGATGTCCGCCACCTCTGGAACCGTCACGCCGGTGAGGGCGTACCGGCGCTGCTGACGGACCACCTCCCGCAGCGCGCGTCCGGTGTCGGAGGCGGCGCGCAGGGGTTCCCTGAAGGACTTGTCGGGCGTACGACGGAACAGCACCGCGTCCAGCGGCTCCGGCCGGGGAAAGCCCTCGTGCGCGACGACCGCGTCCCAGTGACGCTTGACGCCGAGGACGCCAAGGCGCCAGGCCCCGAAGAAGCGCGTGTCCGTGCCGATCCGCCGGGTGTCCTCGTTGAGGATCTTCTCGTCGGCGGGCAGACACCCCACGGCGCGCAGCGTCTTGCGCCGCGGCTCGTACGCCCAGTCCCCGCCCCGCACGTCGTCCGGCACCGACACCGGCACGTCGTGGACCACCAGGTGGCTGAAGGCCTCCTCGGTGAGGCGCGGCCAGGCATTGGCGAGGTTCCACAGCCACTGCAGCGGGAAGGGCCGCCATGCCGAGCTGAACAGCGCCGCGTGAACCAGCGCCGGGACGGCCTCCTTCAAGTCCTCCTCGACGCGCTGCTCGTCATAGTCGAGGAAGCGGTTGCGGTCGACGCTCAGCTCGGGCCGGTGCCTGCCCCGCAGGTTCACCACGTACCCTTCCGGGCGCTCGGCCTCCGAGACCAGCAGCCCGTCCGCCAGCAGCATGCCCTTGCCCTGCACCCACCAGACGCCCTCGCCGGCCGGGATGCGGGGGCCCGGCAGAGAGGAGTCACCGTACAGCTCGCCCGGCTCCCACTCCGCCGGGTCGCCGTCGTCCTCCCGGGCGATCACCTTCACGGGACTGCACCACAGGAACTCGCGCAACGCCTCGATCAGTGACGGGGGCTGCTCGTCCGTCTCGGAGTCGTCGTGCAGGTACAGCCGGACCCGGGTGCCGCCGCGCGGCAGTGCCCGCTGCTCCCGCTTGAGGTGCATCAGCCCGGAACCGGCGGTGACCGTGGCCTGGTGGCCGTCGAGGGGGAGGTGGCCGGACAGGTCGACCGCCCGGGTGGTCACCTCGACCTCCTCGGCCAGCATGAAGTAACTGAAGACACCGATGCCGAACCGGCTGTTCAGTTCGGTGGTGATGCCGCGGCGGCGCCACCGGCGCATCTCGCGCATGCGGGCCGAGGACTGTTCGGAGCGGCGGCCTGCCTGGGCGAAGAGGTCCCTCAGCTCCTCCGCCGTCATCCCGACGCCGTCGTCCTCGCACTCGATGTAGGTGCGGCCCGCCTCGGTCGCCTGGGTGAACCTGACGGTGCAGTCGGCGAGCTGCTCCCGTTCGGTCTGCCCGGGGACCTGCCGTACGTTCTCCTCGTACCGGCGGCGGGCCTGGCGCACCCGGCAGGCGTCGAGAGCGTTCTGGTACAGCTCCCGCACCGCCAGCATCCGGTCTCCGTACAGCTGGGTGCCCATGATGAGCGGCTTGACCTCGTCCTCGGCCAGCCGGAACCGGGGCGGCGGCTTGTCGAAGCCGTGGTTGCGGGGCAGGAGACCCTCGGTCTTGACCATCTGGGGCAGGCCGAAGAGCAGGTCGCCGGAGCGCAGGGTGCCGAGGCCGCGCCGGGTCGCCTCCGACTCCGCCGCGATACGGGCGGCAAGCCGCTCCAGCGCCGTGAACAGGGCGGCGCTGGTGCACTTGAACACCAGCCGCCAGGAGCTGTCCGGGGCGCGGCCGGGCAGGGCCGTCGGTTCGCTGCCGTCCGGGGTCTCGGGGGCGTGGGCCTGCACGGGGAGGAAACCGCTGTTCGCGGCGATCTCTCCGATGATGCCCTTCGGCCGGACCTGGGTGGGCTCGCGCGGGCCCAGGTGGTCGATGAGCACACCGTCGAGCATGCGCGGGTCGATGGCGAGCAGCCCGGCGAGGTGCAGCAGGGTGGCCAGTTCGCGCGGGCGCCAGCTCCACCGCTCGGGTTCCCCGCACAGGTAGGCGCACAGTCCGCCTTCGATGTCCCACGGGGTGCCGTCGGGCGCGACGGAGTCGGCGGGGGTGCCGGTGCCCAGCTGGGAGACGACCTTGACCACGGCATGGCGCAGTTCGGCTCGTTCGTCCTGACCCAGGGTGAGGCCGGCGGCGCTCTCCGCCGCCCGCACCAGCAGGTCGACCGCGGCGCGCAGGCTGTCCAGCTCGGCGTCCGTGCGCCCGTGCTCCCACAGCAGGTCCCAGTCGGCGAGGAAGCGGTGCCGCAGCCAGTACTCGGCGCCGGCGGCGTCCTCCTTCTCCCCGCGGCGCAGCAGTGTCCGGCGGGTCGCCTCGATCTGCCGGTGGGCGCGCCGTACGTCCCCCATGTCGCGCTCCAGGTGGGGGATGAAGCCGTCCTCGTCCGCGGGAGTGCCGTCGGAGCCGTGGTCGTCGAGGGTGCGCAGCGCGGCCAGGCCGCAGGAGAGGGCGGCCTCGCGCAGGAACGGCGCGCCCAGCAGCACCACGGTCTCGACGAGGCTCAGCCGTGCGCCGGAGGCGTCCACGAGCTGGTCGAGCCGCTCGATCAGCCGCTGGGGGACCTGCTCGTCGTCCCACGGGTCCGCCTCGGGATCGCGCTGCCTGCGGATGGCGACGGTCTTCTTCACGACCTCGGCGAGGTGGTCCTTGGCCGTGGTGCGCTGGGCGGGCGTGCCGTCGGTCCGTTCCCACAGGGTCGACCGGAGGACGGCGTCCGTCCAGGGACCGGCGGCCGGAACGGCCTCGCACAGCGGTACGTCGGCGTGGGCGCCGCCTGTGACGTCCCCGCCCAGCCAGCGGTGGGTCGCCCTGGGCGGCCTGCTGTACCGGTAGGCGGCCGCGATCTCCTCCGCGCGCTGCTCCACGCGCTCGACCACCTGGCGAAACGTGCGGGCCGAAGACGTCGGCAGCAGGGTCTCGCCCAACGCCCTGGCCAGGACACTCCCGTCGTCGGCGTGCCCCAGGGCCTCCTCGCCGGGGGCGCAGGCGCTGAGCACGACGACGTTGTCCCAGGCGCGGCTGACCTTGATCGCCTCGAAGGTGGCCGACGGGGTGTCCCCGCTGCTGCGGCAGGCGTCGAGGCAGAGCATCACCGTGGCGTTGGAGCGCAGGGGCGCGAGCAGTTCGTCGGGCACGCTCTCGATGAGGCTCTGCGGGCGAAGGGTGCGCTGTTCGTCGGCGCCCCAGCGGGCCCGGGCGTCGCTGGGCAGGAGATAGTCGGTGTCGCCGAAGCGGACGCCGTGGCCGGAGAAGTAGACGAGGCCCACGTCGCCGTCCTCGCACGCGTTCAGGAACCGGCCCAGCGCGTCGTAGATGCTGCCATGGCAGGTCGCTTCCTCGTCGTCCAGCACGGTCACGTGCTCCGGCAGGTAGCCGCTCTTCAACAGCGCGCTGCGCAGGGCCGCGACGTCGTTCCTGGCGAAGGGCAGGCTCGGGAAGTCCTCCCGCAGCTTCGGCACGTCCAGCTGGGGGTACGCGGACACCCCGATCAGCAGAGCCCGCCGACGACCGCCACTCATCGTGCTCGTACCCCCCTCGCCCGGGGGCACGGTGACGCCCCGTCATGGCATGGAGCGCGATTATCGCAGAAGACCCCCGGGCGGGACGGGGCTCCGTGAACCCCACCGGGAGGGCGACCGGTCCGGCCCCGCCGAGGGTTCTCCGCGGAGTCCCGGCGGGGCCGGGTTCTTGGTCCTCACTCCTCGTCGGTGGTGCGCACCGGGGTGGAGCGGCCGGGTTCGGGCAGTTCCGCCGTCTCGGCCCGCACCAGCAGGACGTCGCCGATGAAGAGGTCGTAGACCAGGATGCCGATCGCACCGCCGATCAGCGGCCCGACGATCGGGATCCACCAGTAGCCGCTGTACGCCCCGGCGACGCTCCCCGGGAACGCGAGGCCGTCCCAGCCCGCCGCGTAGGTGAACAGGCGCGGGCCGAAGTCGCGGGCCGGGTTGATGGCGTAGCCCGCGTTGGCGCCGTAGGACATGCCGATGGCGGCCACGACGAGGCCCACGACCAGCGGTCCGAGGTTCGCCTTCACGGCCTGGTTGCGCAGGTCGATGACGGCGGCGATCAGCATCAGCAGGAACGCGGTGCCGACGATCTGGTCGATCAGCGGGCCCCAGACGCCGCCGTGGAAGTACGGGGCGGGGAAGGTCGCGAAGATCGAGAAGGTGGCGTTGGTGTGCCCGTTCACCTTCGGCCCGGCCGCGGCCTGGTCGTAGGCGCTGATCGCGTTGTGGTAGACGAGGTAGACCAGGGCGGCGCCGGTGAGGGCGCCGACGACCTGCGCGAACCAGTACGGCAGGACCTTGGCCCAGGGGAAGCCGCGGCGGATGGCCATCGCCAGGGTCACCGCCGGGTTGAGGTGGGCGCCGCTGACGCCGCCGGCGACGTAGACGCCGAACACGACGGCAAAGGCCCAGCCCCAGGTGATGAGGAGCCAGTCACCGGCCGCGAGGAAGATCGTGGTGGCGGTCTGGGCGCGGCCCGAACCGGGCAGGGCGGCGACCGCCATCGCGACGACACCGCAGCCGAAGGAGATGAGGACGAAGGTTCCGAGGAACTCCGCCAGGCACTCGCCCAGCAGCCCGCCCCGGCTCCTGAGGCGGGAGGGTTTGACGAGCGCAGGGATGTCCACAGCCATGGAGGCCCCCTCAGAAGAGAGCATTGCGGCCAATGTCACCATATTGGCTCATAAAGCGACTCTTCGCAGGGTGACGGTCCCGTCACCGCTCAGTCCTGTACGGGCAGCCCCGGATGCGTGGCCAGGTAGAGCAGGTACGCGACCGCGGCGGCCGTGCCGAGCAGGGACAGCACGCCGCCGGCCACCGCCCGCGCCCGCCCGCCGCCCGCCCGGTGCTCGACGACGCACCGCACGAGCCCGGCCAGACCGGCCGGCAGGGCGACGCACGACACCAGGGCCCAGAAGGGGCAGCACAGCCAGCAGCCGACGGACACCGCACCGAGCCAGACCGCGATCTCCGCCCTCTGCCGCGGCTCCTCCGCCACCTGTGTCCTGTCCATGCGGGGCAGTCAAGCAGGCACCGCCGCCCGCGCCCGCGCCGGGTCAGCCGGCGAGGTCGTCGGCGTAGTGGCGGAAGCCGTGGCGGTCCCGGTGGAGGCTCCACAGGGTCTCGGCGAGGACGTCCGGGTCCTTGCGGGCGTGGCCCGCCGTGATCGCGCCCGGGATCACCAGCTGGGCGACGTGGATGCCCTCGCCGGCCAGCCGGTCGTGCAGCAGGTGGCCGTAGGCGCTCTCCGCGGCGAAGGCGATCGAGGTGCCGGCCCGCTCGGGATGGGGGACGGCGGCGCTCCCGCCGTTGACGAAGAGGATCGTGCCGCGCCCGAGCCGGCGCATCCCCGGCAGCACCTGCTGCACGGCGGCCACCGGCCCGTACACGGAGAACTCGATCGGCCCGACCAGGTCCCGGTGCCCGGTGTCCAGCACGGGCCGCATGAAGTCCCGGTGCGGCACCGGGCTGTACTGGAGCACCTCCACGGTCCCGAGGGCCTCGGCCAGCTCCCGCAGCGCCGCCGCCAGCGCCTCGGGCCGGCGCACGTCGGCGGTGAAGCCGCGCGTGGTGATCCCCTCGGCCGCCAGCCCGCCGGTGATCGCGTCCAGCCGGCCCCGGTCCCGGGCGACCAGCCCGACGGCGAACCCCTCCCGTCCGAACCGGCGCGCGACGGCGGCCCCGAGCCCCGGTCCGGCTCCCACGACGGCGACACTGCTCATGCCCGTCATCCGTACCCGCGCGGGCCGCAGCCTCACACCGGCTGCGGCAGCCGGTGCGGGGCGGCGGCCGCCCGCATCCGTGCCACCTGGGCGGCGGTGACCGCCCGTACGGCGAACGCGCCGGCGACGGCGGCGCCGACGACCGCCGCGTCACTGGCGAGCAGCGGCCACACCTCGGTGTAGGCGCGGGCGATGATCTCGTCGGTGGAGTCCTCGTAGACGATGCCCACCCCGCTGAGCATCCCGAGCAGCCAGAGCCCCCACCACACGTTCACGGAGGCGGGCAGCCGGCGCCCCGGGGCGGAAGCGCGGAACGCGTCGGCGACGATGCCGCGCGGGAACCACAGGTTGACGACCGGGACGATCCAGCCCGCGTACACCCAGATGCCGGCGTACCTGGGCGGCCGGCCGGACAGCAGGCGCGCGTTGTCCCGCAGCCGCACCACCCAGGAGAGGAAGAGCAGGGCGCAGACCAGCACGGCGGCACCGCCGAGGGACGTGACGAGGTGGTACGAGTCCTCCAGCGCGGTGAGCGGCCGGTGCACCCCCTCGCCCTGGTCCGGCGGCCCGGAGCCGGGTTCGCCGGCGAGAGCCAGCCGCGTCTCCCACACGCCCCGCGCCACCCAGGCGGCGCCCGCGAGCAGCAGCCCGGCGGCGGCCAGCCGTCCCGTCACCCGGACGTCCCGGTACGGCGTCGCCTCCCCGGCGGCCCGCTCCTGCCGCGCGGCCGGCGCGTCCTCGTGTCCCATCGCCCCTCCCCTTGCCGGTGTCCGGACTCTTCCCGGCCTCCTCCGGTGAGGACGACGGCGTGCGGCCCCCCGTTCCGCCCGGGGGGAACGTCAGGGTCAGGCCATCCAGAAGAACACGGCGGTCATCCGCTTCTCCGCCAGCGTCCGGCCGGAGTAACCGGTGGCGCTGTGCACCAGGTTGGCGTGGTACAGCAGCAGCCGGTTGTACCTGTGCGGGACGCGCACGTCCTCCTCGAAGGCGTCCGCGCCGACGTACCGGGTGCCGAGGGCCTCGACCAGGTTGGTGTGCGGGGCCTGGACGACGTTGCCGCCGAGCCGGCCGCCGGGCAGGGACTGGCGGTAGAAGCTGGTGCCGCAGTCCTTCGGCACGTCCGGGTTGAGGTAGAGCACGGCCGCGTACCGGCACAGGGCCCTGGAGTCGGTGTGCGGGCGGGGCGCGCTCTCGCCCTCGCCGACCACCTGGACGCAGTTGTGGTTGAGGGTGCCGCCGCCGGGCGTCCGCTGCACCCACAGCTCCTTCGCCCCGGTCGCCTTCTTCACCAGGCGCTCGATCCGGGCGAGTTCCGCCGGTTCCAGACCGGGCATGGCGCGCAGGCCGGGCCAGGTCTCGGAGGTGTACGGGTACCCCTCGACCCAGTCGTCCTTGGCCAGACACCGCTGCCGTACGGCGTCGGCGTCCGGCAGGACGTCGTCCAGCACCCAGTAGTCGCGGCCCTTGGTGGGCTTGCGGTAGGGCAGGACGGGCAGCGCGGCGGGGGTGCGCGGCGGTGGCTGTGGGGGCATGCGGCGAATCTAGGCGGCCGGCCGGTCTGCCTTCTCCCGGGCGCAGGTCAACCTTCTGCCCGGCAGCGGCCAACCTTTGGCCAAGGGCACCGGGGGATTCTTTACCCGGGGCCGCCGATCTTTACCCGGGACCGCTGAGAAGAATCGCCGTCGCGTCCGTACCGCTGTGTGTCCGAACCATGGGCGGGATCCCCAGCAGGAGGAACGGTGCGCTTTTCGCGGAACGCGACGGGAACGCTCTTCGTGGGCGGTGCCATGGCTCTGACCCTCGCGGCACTCGCCTACCCGGGCATGCTCGGCCTCGACACCGTCTCCAGCTCCCAGACGCGCATCATCGCCAACACCCAGTGGGGGCCGCTCACCGAGGGGGACCGGGACTTCGTGGTCAAGGTGCGGGCGGCGGGCCTGTGGGAGTACCCGCTCGGTCAGATCGGGCTGCAGAAGGGCAGCTCGAAGGGGGTCAAGACGGCCAGCGCGCACCTGGTGGACGGGCACGCGGCGCTGGACGCCTCCTGCCGCAAGCTCGCCCCGATGCTGAACATCACGCTGCCCAATGTGGCGAGCCCGCAACAGGAGGGCTTCGTGAACCAGTTGAAGGGCGAGAGCGGCAAGCAGTTCGACACCGACTTCGCCAACATCCTGCGGATGACGCACGGCTCGATCTTCAACACCATCGCGAAGATCCGTTCCACCACGAAGAACTCGCTGGTCCGCGCTCTCGCCGACCAGGCCAACGACACGGTTCTGGACCACATCACGGTGATGGAGAAGACCGGTCTGGTCGACTTCGACCAGACCATCTTCAACCAGACCACCCCGCCGAAGCTGCCCTCCTCCGACCTGACCCCGCCGGCCCCGCCGGCGGGCCAGCCGGAGGTGGTGCTCACCCCGCCGCCGACCGCCACGTCCACCCCGCTGGACCTGAGCGGCCTCCCCGGCGGCGGCACCGCCCCCGGCCCCAGCCCTTCGGCCGGTTAGGGCCTCGCGACGTCGCGCGTGGGGGAGTCGGCAACCGGCGACAACGCCGCAGACGTGCGTGCCGGACCCCGCGACCCCGGCACGTTCCGGACGAGAGGCCCTAGGCCAGCCACACCGTGGTGTCCGGCGGCAGCGCGCTCCCCTCCGGCAGCGGGGTGCTGCTGAGCAGGATCTCGCCCGGCGGCAGCGGTACCGGCTCGGCGGCCAGGTTGGTGACGCTGCGCCAGCCGTCGGAGCGGCTGAAGTCCAGCACACCGGCCGGCGCGTCCGGGGTCCAGGTCAGGGTCTCGCCCGCGAGCAGCTTGCGGCGCAGCCGCAGGGCCGTGCGGTACAGCTCCAGCGTGGAACCCTCGGTCCCGGTCTGCGCGTCGACGGCGTACGCCGCGAAGGACGCGGGCTGCGGCAGCCAGGAGGCCCCGGGCCCGAAGCCGTAACTGGGCCCGGTCGTCGTCCACGGCAGCGGCACCCGGCAGCCGTCGCGGCCCTTGCGGACATGGCCGGTCTGCTCCCAGATCGGGTCCTGGAGCACCTCGAAGGGCAGATCGGCGACCTCCGGCAGGCCGAGTTCCTCGCCCTGGTAGAGGTAGGCCGAGCCGGGCAGCGCCAGCATCAGCAGGGTCGCCGCCCGGGCCCGGCGCAGCCCGGCCGCCGCGTCGACCGCGGGCGCGGCACCGTCGGCGAGCAGCCAGGCGGCCGGGTCGGTGTCCGGCGGCAGCATCAGCCGGGAGGCGTGGCGTACGACGTCGTGGTTGGACAGCACCCAGGTCGCGGAGGCCCCGGCGGCCCGGGCCGTGGCCAGCGAGGCGGCGATGACGTCCCGCAGCTCCCCGGCGTCCCAGCGGGCCTCCAGGTACTCGAAGTTGAACGCCTGGCCGAGTTCGTCGGGGCGGGCGTACAGGGCGCGGCGGTCGCCCGGCACCCAGGCCTCGGCGACGGCCATGCGCGGCGGGCTGTACGCGTCGAAGATCTTGCGCCAGTCCCGGTAGATCTCGTGGACCTCGTCCCGGTCCCAGTACGGGTGGCTGCCCGGCGGCACCAGCGGCAGCGCCTCCTCGCCGGTCGCACCGAGGCCGCCGACGTCCCGCAGTGGCTCGGTGAGGTCTTTGGCCAGACCGTGGGCGACGTCCACGCGGAAGCCGTCCACGCCCCGGTCGGACCAGAACCGCAGGGTGGTGCGGAAGTCGGCGCGGACCTCCTCGTTGTCCCAGTTGAGGTCGGGCTGTTCGGGGGCGAAGAGGTGGAGGTACCAGTCCCCGTCGGGCACCCGCCGCCAGGCGCTGCCGCCGAACACCGACTGCCAGTCGGTGGGCGGCAGCTCCCCGTGCGCGCCCCGCCCGGGCCGGAAGACGTACCGCTCCCGGGCGGCGGAGCCGGGTCCGGCGCGCAGCGCCTCCTCGAACCAGGGGTGCAGGTGGGAGGTGTGGTTGGGGACGATGTCCACGACGACCTTGAGGCCGAGCCGGTGCGCCTCGGCGACCAGGGCGTCGAAGTCGTCCAGGGTGCCGAGGCGCTCGTCGACGCCGCGCGGGTCGATGACGTCGTAGCCGCCGTCGGCGAGTTCGGAGGGGTAGAAGGGGCTCAGCCACAGGGCGTCCACGCCGAGCGTGGCGAGGTGGTCCAGACGCCGGGTGACACCCCGGAGGTCACCGAGGCCGTCTCCGTCGGCGTCGGCGAAACTGCGCGGGTACACCTGGTAGATGACGGCCTGGCGCCACCAGTCGGGGTTCCTGGGCGAGAGGTCCGGCGAGCGGTCTGCCATACGGGCTCCCATGGGACGGACGACAGTACGGAATCTGTATCTGTCCACATTGCCCGGAAAGGGAACCTTTTCGTGGGCGGTCAGACCGTGCAGTGCTCCAACAGGCCCTGTACCTCCACGTCCACCACCCGGTACCGCACCACGCGCCCCTCCTTCTCCCCGGCCACGACCCCGGCCGCCCGCAGCAGCCGCAGGGCCTGGGAGACGGCCGGGTCGTTCATGCCCGTGGCGACCGCGAGGTCCGACACGGCGAGCGGCCCGGTGCGGTGCAGGGCGAGCAGCAGCGCGAGCCGGTTGGCGTCGGCCAGCAGGGAGAAACGGTCGGCCCAGGTGCGCAGGAGCCCCGCGTCGCCGATGGCGGCGATCGCCTCGCACACCCGGTGACCGTCGATGGTGCGACGGTCGGCTCGGTCGGCAGGCACGAGATGCATGCCCCCCATCCTCGCAGGCGCACTTTTGTGATCTTGCATACCTGCGCGGGTGCGCAGCTATGCAGGAAAGCGCGCACCCCTCTACGGTGGGCGGGCCGTGGTGTTCGGGAAGTCGATGCAAGGTCGACGCGGCCCTCGCCACTGTGATCGGGGAGTTCCCGTCCCGTCCGGCACCCGCCGGGCCACTGGTCGTACGACCGGGAAGGCAGGGACGGCGGACGTACGACCCGTAAGCCAGGAGACCGGCCACGGCACTCATGAAGTGATCCACGAGGTGCTGGAGCATGAACGATGGCCGATGCCACGACCTTCCGCTGGCGACGCGAGGACACCGTCAGGACGGCGGGCCTGATGGCGGTGATCATCGCCCTGCACGTCGTCGCCTTCGGCATCCTGTACCTCCTCGTGGCCCCCCGGCACTACAGGATCGGCACCGACGTCTTCGGGGTCGGTCTCGGCATCACCGCCTACACCCTGGGCATGCGGCACGCCTTCGACGCCGACCACATAGCGGCGATCGACAACACCACCCGCAAGCTGATGGCCGACGGCAAGCGGCCGGTGTCGGTGGGCTTCTGGTTCGCGCTCGGCCACTCCAGCGTCGTCGTCCTGCTGGCCCTGCTGATCGCGGGCGGCACCTCGCTCGCCGGCAAGGTGATGAACGAGGGCTCCACCACCCACCAGGTGCTCGGCTTCCTCGGTACGACGATCTCCGGCACGTTCCTCTACCTCATCGCCGCCCTGAACCTGATCGCCCTGGTGGGCATCCTGAAGGTCTTCCGGGCGATGCGCGCGGGCGCGTACGACGAGAAGGAGCTGGAACAGCACCTGGACTCGCGCGGCTTCATGAACCGGATCCTGGGCCGCCTCACCAAGTCCGTCTCCCGCCCCGGCCAGATGTACCCGCTGGGCTTCCTCTTCGGCCTCGGCTTCGACACGGCCACCGAGGTCACGCTGATGGTGATGGCGGGCTCCGGCGCGGCGGCCGGCCTGCCCTGGTACGCGGTGCTGTGCCTGCCCCTCCTCTTCGCCGCCGGGATGAGCCTGTTCGACACCCTCGACGGCACGTTCATGAACTTCGCCTACCAGTGGGCGTTCGCCAACCCCGTCCGCAAGGTCTTCTACAACCTCGCCATCACCGGCCTGTCCATCGCCGTCGCCTTCTTCATCGGCACGATCGAACTGGTCGGCGTCCTGCACGAGAAGTTCGCCCTGCACGACGCGGTGACCGGCTGGATCGCCGGCCTCGACCTCGACAACGTCGGCTACCTCATCGTCGGCCTGTTCGTGGCGGTGTGGGCGGCGGCCCTGACGTACTGGCGGCTGGCCCGCGTGGAGGAACGCTGGTCGGCCGCCGACTGACTACCGCTCCACCGTCTCCAGGTACAGCTTCACGTACCGATCGGCGTCGACCTCCAACGCGACGTCCACCAGCGCCGTCTCACGGCCCCCCTCGTGGATCTCCGACTCGCCCAGCCGGGGCCGCCGGTCGACGATGGTCTGGCCGCGGGTCGGGCCGGGGGCGAGGGAGACCTCGACCGGGAGCAGGCGGGTGGTGATGCCCTGCGGGTCGGCGACCGCGCACACCGCGCCGGCGTCGCCGAGACCGCCCGCCTCCTCGGCCTCCGGCGGCTCGCCCTGGTGGGCCGGCCGGTGGGCGAGGAGTTCGCCGGCCAGGCGGGTGCCCGGCTCGCCGCTCCCGCGCAGCCGGTGCACCTCGGCGCTGTCCACGACGACCTGCCGGAAGACGTCCAGGCCGTACATCGTGATCGGCACCCCGGCCGTGAGCAGGATCGCCGCGGCCTCCGGATCGTGCCAGACGTTGAACTCCGCGACCGGCGTGGCGTTGCCGACCTCCACCGCCCCGCCCATGAACACGATCCGCTCGATGTTCCGGGTCACCTCCGGGTGGGTGCGCAGGAGCAGGGCGATGTTGGTCAGGGGCGCCGTCGGGATCAGGGTGACCGGGCGCGGGGAGGCCAGGATCTCGCGGTGCAGGAGCGTGACCGCGTCGACGTCCACCGGGGTCCGGGCGGGCGCGGGCAGGCCCAGGTCGCCCATGCCGTCGGCGCCGTGCACGGGGGCGTGACGGGCGGGCTCCAGCAGCGGGCGCTCGGCACCCCGGGCCACCGGGATGTCGGGGGCGCCCGCCCGCTCCAGCACGGTGAGGGTGTTGCGGACCACGCCGTCCACGTCGGTGTTCCCGGCCACGCAGGTCACCGCCCTGAGGTCGAGTCCGGGGTGGCGCACGGCGAACAGCAGGGCCAGGGCGTCGTCGACACCGGTGTCGCAGTCGATGATCACGGGGATGGGCTGACCGGTCACGGCGGGCTCCTTCCGTCGTCTCGACCTTAGATCAGGCCCAGAGCGCGGTGCCGCGTGCCGCCACCCGTTCGGCGACGCGCCGCAGCAGCTCGCTCCCGGGCAGCGCACCGGGCCGGCGGCCGTCCCGCAGGCGTACGGCGGCCAGCCCGGCGCCGGCCTCCCGGGCCCCGATCACCGCCTGGTACGGCACCAGGCGCGCCGCGCGGACCCTGGCGCCCAGGGTCCCCTCTCCCGGCCCGGCGAGTTCGGCGCGCAGGCCCAGCGCGAGCGCCTCCCGGACCAGCGCCGCCGCCGGCTCCACCTGCTCCTCGGCCACCGGCAGCACCACCAGCTGCACGGGGGCCAGCCAGGCCGGGAACGCGCCGGCGTGGGTCTCCACCAGGTGGGCGACGACCCGTTCGACACTGCCGATGACGCTGCGGTGCACCATCACCGGCCGGTGCTTCGCGCCGTCGGCGCCGATGTAGCGCAGGTCGAAGCGGGCGGGCTGGTGGAAGTCGATCTGCACGGTGGACAGGGTGGACTCGCGGCCCGCCGGGTCCGCGATCTGCACGTCGATCTTCGGGCCGTAGAACGCGGCCTCGCCCTCCGCCTCCTCGTAGGCCACCCCGGCCTCCGCGAGGGCCTCCCGCAGCAGCCCGGTCGCCCGGCGCCACAGCTCCGGGTCGGCGACGTACTTGCCGCCCGCGCCGGGCAGCGAGAGCCGGTGGCGCACGGCCTCGATGCCGAGGTCGGCGTGGGCGCGGGCGATCAGCTCCAGCGCGGCGCGGGCCTCGGCCACCGCCTGGTCCGGGGTGCAGAAGACGTGCGCGTCGTTGAGGTGGACGGCGCGGACCCGGGTCAGGCCGCCGAGCACGCCGGACGGTTCGGCGCGGTGCATGGTGCCCAGCTCGGCGATGCGCAGGGGCAGTTCGCGGTGGCTGCGGGAGCGGGAGCGGTAGATCAGGGCGTGGTGGGGGCAGAGGCTGGGCCGCAGGACGACCTCCTCGGCGCCGAGCCGCATCGGCGGGTACATGTCGTCGCGGTAGTGGTCCCAGTGCCCGGAGATCTCGTACAGCTCGCGCTTGCCGAGCGCGGGCGAGTAGACGTGCCGGTAGCCGGCCCGGCGTTCGGCGTCCCGGATGTACTCCTCCAGGGTGTGCCGCACGACGGCCCCGTCCGGCAGCCAGTAGGGCAGCCCGGCGCCCATCAGCGGATCGGTGCCGAAGAGCCCGAGGGCCCGCCCGAGCCGCCGGTGGTCCACGGCCTGCTCTTCCGCCTTGCCGTTCATCCGTTCCTCCTCCGTCGGGAGGCGGACGCCCCGGTGCACGACGAAGCCCCGGGGCGTGCGCCCCGGGGCTTCGATGCTGGTCAGGTGTCAGCGCGCCGGGACGGTGTCCGGCGTCGTCGTGCTCGACGGATGCGAGTGGGCGCGCTGCATGCCGGGCACGCTACCGCGCCCGCCTTCCCCGGCACCACGGACTTTTTCCGCCGCCCCCTCCCCCGGCACCACGGCTCTCCACCGCCCCGCCCGGCGCCACCGGTCTCCTCCGCGCCCCTCACCCGTACGGCCCGGAGCGCTGGTGAGCGGATCGGCCCGGTGGTGCCGTGAGATCAGGCACCGTCGGCCGCACGCAGCCCAGGAGGCACCCATGATCCCCGCGATACGCACCCGCGTCCCCCGTGGCGTCCTCCTCACCGTCCTCGCCGCCGGCCTCATAGCCGCCGGCGGCTGCGCGGCCCTCGGCCTGAAGCACCCGGCGAGCGCGCCGTACCCGCTGCCCACGATCGACCGGCCGAGCCAGACCTCCAGGGCGTCCGCGCGGGCCGACGGTTCCACGCTCAGCGACGAGCAGGCCCAGTCGGCGCTGATCAACGAGACCGACCTGGGCGCCCCCTGGACGCCCACGCGCGGCGCGGCCACCTGGCGGGACGGCCTGCTGAAGGCCCGGACCACGGCCGGGGAGTGCCAGCGGCTGCTGGACGCCCTGTACAGCGACGAACTCCTCGGCGCCCCGGCCCGCGTCGCCGTCGGCCTGGACGACGCCGACACCGACGCCCAGCTCCGCTACCAGATCGGCGCCCGCCGCCCCGCCGACGTCGACGCCGTCCTGTCCTGGCTGCACACCCTCCCCGTGCAGTGCGCCCGCTTCACCGCCACCACGGACACCGGCCTGGTGGAGGACGTCCGGGTCGTGGAGGCCCCGCTGCCGGAGGTCGGCGACGCCCGGCAGGGCCTGCGCCTCACCCTCGCCACCACGAACGACGACGGCGAGGCGTACCTCCTCACCATGGACCTGGCCGCCGTCCGCGTCGGCGAGGACGCCTTCGCCCTCACCAACGCGGGCCTCGGCGACGTCCCGAACGACGCCACCCAGGCCGCCGTCCAGATCGGCGCCCTGCGGCTGGCGGACATCCGCAGGCAGGGGCGGGCCCAGGTGTGAGGGGTCACAGCGGCGGCTGCGCCGGTGCCGGCCCCAGGGTCGTGGTGCCGGGGGCGGTGCGGTGGCCGAGGCCGGTGCGGTAGGCGTCCAGCGCGGCCTCGACGCGGCCCGTGCGGCGGAGCAGGTCGCCGAGGAGGCGGCACAGGTCGGCGAGGTCACCGGCGGCGCCCGCGCGTTCCAGGAGGCTGAGGGCGCGGACGTAGTGCTCCTCGGCGGCCTCCGTGTCGCGGGCGTCCTCCGCGATGATGCCGAGCAGGCGGTGCGCGGCGGCGGCGTGGACGGCGCCGCGCTCGGAGGAGAAGTCGCCGAGGACGCCCCGCAGCAGCCCGGCGGCCTCCTCGGACCTGCCCCGGCGGTGCAGCACGTCGGCGAGTTCGACGGCGGCCTGGCTGCGGTACAGGGCGGCGCGGCTCTCCGAGAGCATGGCGTACGCCTGCCGCAGCTCCGTCTCCGCCCGGTCGAGTTCGCCGTTCTGCGCGCTGACGTAGCCGCGCATCCAGTGGCAGTTGGCCAGCTCGGTGCGCAGGCTCAGCTGCCGGTACAGCTCGGCCGCCTTGGCCAGGGAGGCGTCGGCCTCGGCGACCCGGCCCTCGGCGAGCAGGGTACGGGCGACCGAGCGGTGCATCCGGGCGATCAGCGCGGGGTCGCCGGCCCGCGGGGCGAGCGCGAGGGCGAACTCGGCGGCCTGGGCGGCACGGGCGTGCGCGCCCATGTCCATGTACGGGCCGATCACGCTGGCGTAGAGCAGCAGCAGCGCGTCGGGGTCGTGCAGTCCGCCGCGGTTCAGTTCGTCGAGGGTGGACTCCAGGAGGTAGACGGCGTACCGGAGTTCGCCCGCCAGGTAGTGGGCCACGGCCCTGCCGCGGATGGCGGGCACCCGGGCCGGCAGGGTCTTTCCGGCCAGTCGCTCCTCGGCCTGTTCGAAGTGCTCGCGGGCCGCCGTCAACTCGCCTGTCTCCAGCGCGCATTCGCCGAGTCCGAGCAGTGCGGTCGCCTGTTCGCCGCCGAGTCCGTGCGCCTCCGCCTCCGCGCGCAGCACGGCGTACTGGGCGGCCGCCTCCTCGGCCCGGCCGTCGGCGAGGACCCGCTGGGCCTCGGTGAGCCGCAGCCGCAGATCCGTGGCCAGGTGGGCGGGGCGGCCCACGGCCAGCTCCTCGAAGGCCACGCCGAGCCGCTCCGCGATGTGCCGTAACGCCTCGTCGGAGGCGCGGGCCCGGCCCGCCTCCAGTGTGGAGATGTAGGCGGGCGTGTACGCGGGTTCCGCCAGCTGCCGCTGGGTGAGACCCCGCTGCGTCCGCAGCCGCTGCACCCGCCGCCCGATGACCTCCGGGTCGTCCCGCTCGCGCATGCCCCCTGCTCCCCCCGGCTCCCCTGGCACCCCTTGCCGTCGGACTCCGGCAGCCCCTACGTTAAACGGCGGATTAAGCATGCTTAACAGGCCGCTGTCGTGTTGCGAGGTCGCCGTGTCCGGACGTACATCCGCACCCTACGCACGCCCCACCGCACGGAGGGCGGTAACGGCCGCGGTGATCGCCGCGGCCGCCCTGCTGATAGCGGCCAACGCCGGCCCGGCGAGAGCGACCCCGGCCGCCCCGGCCGCGCAGATCGCGGCACCGGCGCAGCACCGCTGACCAGCCGGACGACGTACCGGACGACGTACGGGGCGGCGAACCGCCGGCCTACCGGATCACGTACCGGACGGCACACGCCGACCGGAAATCCCCCTACTCTGCGACCGTGACCTCACCTGCCGCCCGCACCGCGCTGGAGCTGACCGCCGACCTGCCCGTACCGGGCCTGGAGGAGTTCTACCGGGATCTGCACCGGAATCCCGAGCTGTCCCTGCGCGAGCACCGGACCGCCGGGAAACTGGCCGAACTGCTCGGGAGGGCGGGGTTCGACACCGCCGAGGGCGTGGGCGGCACCGGAGTCGTCGGCGCGCTGCGCAACGGGGACGGGCCGACGGTGCTGCTGCGGGCCGACATGGACGCGCTGCCGGTGACGGAGGAGACCGGGCTGCCGTACGCCTCCGAGGTGCCCGGCGTCATGCACGCCTGCGGGCACGACCTGCACGTCACCTGGCTGGCCGGGGCCGCGCGGGCGCTGGCGGCCGGGCGGGACACCTGGCGGGGGACGCTGCTGGTGGTGGGGCAGCCCGCCGAGGAGACCGGGCAGGGCGCGGCCCGGATGGTCGCCGACGGGCTGTACGAGCGGTTCGGGCGTCCGGACGTCCTGCTCGGGCAGCACGCGGCGCCGGGCCCGGCGGGCCTGTACCCGCACGCGCCCGGGCTGATCATGTCCGCCGCCACGGACGTGGACATCGTGGTGCACGGCCGCGGCGGGCACGGCTCCCGGCCGGAGACGACCGTCGATCCGGTCGTGACGGCCGCCTATCTCGTCACCCGGCTCCAGACGGTCGTGTCGCGCGAGATCGCCGCGGGCGAGTCCGCGGTGCTGACGGTGGGCCGGATCGAGGCGGGCAGCCGGCACAACATCATCCCCGCCGAGGCCCGCATCGCGCTGAACCTGCGGACGCAGTCCGAGGCGGTGCTGCGGCGGATGCTGGCCGCGATCCGGCGGATCGCGCAGGGCGAGTGCCTGGCCGCCGGCTGCCCGCGCGAGCCGGAGATCACCATGGGCGCCTCGTTCCCGCTGACGGTGAACGACGCCGTCACGGACGCCGCCGTCGCCGCCGTGCACGGCGAGGTGTTCGGCGCGGGCACGGTCTTCGACCCGGGCCCCTCGATGGGCAGCGAGGACTTCCCGGAGCTGGCGCTCGGCACGATCCCGTACGCGTACTGGTTCGTCACCACGACCCCCGCCGGGGTCTGGGAGCAGGCGCCCGGAGAGACGCTCCCGGAAAAAATCTCTGCCGTGCCGAGCAACCACAGCCCCCACTTCGCGCCCGACCTGTCCACGGTTGCCCCAGGTGTCCGCACGCTGGTCTCCGGGGCCCTGGCCCTGTTGTCACCGGCATGACCTAGTCTTTGCGCACACTCGCCACGCGCGGCCCACACGGCTCATGCACAGGGGGCTCCACACTTCGCCGTGCCCACGCGCGGGCACCCACGTCTTTCATTCGTTCCGGGGGGTTCGAATCAGCGTGCGCAAGCGCTCTCTCACGGCTGCCACCACCCTGGCGGTCCTCTTCAGCTCGGCGGCCCTCGCCGCCACTCCGGCGTCCGCCGACTCCACCGCCGTCCTGCCGGTCAGGACGACCGGCGACATCGTCGTGGACGCCGTCCACCAGCAGGTCTTCGTCAGCGATCCACTGAACGGCAAGATCGTCGTGACGGACTTCGCCGGGAAGTTCGTCAAGCAGCTCGACACCAACCTCTCCGGCGTCCAGGGCCTGGAGCTGTCCGCCGACTCCGGCACGCTCTACGCGGCCGTGCAGGACCTCGACGCCATCGCCGTCTTCGACACCGCCACCGACACCGAGACCACCCGGTACGCGGTCGGCGACAAGCCGCTCAGCGTCGCCCTCGCGGGCGGCAGGCTGTGGTTCGGCTACGGCGGCGCCGCCGACGGCAACATCGGCTCCGTCGACCTCTCGGCCGAGGACCACAAGGTCACCCTCGACCAGGACGGCGACTGGTACGAGGCCCCGCTGCTGGACGCCGCGCCCGGCTCCGGCACCCTGATCGCGGGCGCGGTCGGGCAGAGCCCGGTCGAACTGGCCTCGTACGACGTCTCGTCGGGCACCGCCGCGAAGGTGGCGAGCACCCGCGAGGCGGGCAGCAACCTCGGCGACCTCCAGGTCACCCCCGACGGCAAGGACGTCGTGGTGGCCAGCGGCGCGCCGTACTACCAGCAGGTGTTCCGGACGTCCGACCTGAACGAGGACGGCAAGTACGTCACGGACGCGTACCCGAACTCCGTCGCCATCGCGCCGGACGGCACGGTCGCGGCCGGCATCGACGGCTCCTACGAGCCGGACGTCTACATCTTCAAGCCCGGCAGCAGCGAGGCCGTCCGCAGCTACGACTTCCCGAACACCGGCACCAGCAGCGGCTCCGACCTGCTCGCCCGCGGCGGCCTGGCCTGGGCCCCGGACGCCTCCCGGCTGTTCGCGGTGACCAGCAACAGCCAGGGCGTGTACTCCCTGCGGGTCCTGACCGCGCCCACCAAGGCGGCGAGCACGGTCACCGTGGACGCGCCGGCCACCGCGACCCGCGCCAAGCGGCTCACCGTCAAGGGCAAGGTCGCCTCCAAGGTGGCGGTCCCGGCCGGCACCAGGCTGGCCGTGACCCGCACCGACCTGGAGTCCCCGAAGGGCAAGGCCCTCGCGGCAGCGGTCACCAAGGCCGACGGCACCTTCTCCTTCACCGACACCCCGCCCTCCGGCGGCAAGGTGAAGTACACCGTGTCCTACGCCGGCGACACCGGCCACGCGGCGGCCTCCGGCTCGGACTCCGTCGACGTCTCCCGCGCCAGGCCGACGCTGACGGTGAACAACAACGGCAAGGTGTACGCGTACGGCAAGGACGTCAAGTTCACCGCGCACCTCGGCAAGACGTACACCAACCGCACGGTCGAGATCTGGGCCGACCCGTTCGGCGGCGACAAGCCGAACAAGCTGGTGAAGTCCGGCAAGGTCGACTCCGACGGCAACCTCTCGGTCACCCTGGACCTGAAGCGGGACACCAAGGTCACCGCGAAGTTCAAGGGCGACTCCCGCTACACCCCGGCGTCCGCCGCCGGCACCGTCGGCGCCCAGGTCAGCGTGTCCACGTCGGTCGGCAACCACTACAAGTCGAAGTACACGTGGAGCCACACGTACTACTTCTTCCACAAGAACAAGAACCCGCTGATCACGACCCGGATGCCCTACTACCCGGGCCGGGCGCAGAAGTTCGAGTTCGAGGTGTACTACCAGGGCCGCTGGTACCCGGGCGACCCCGCGTACTTCAAGCTCGGCTCCGACGGCGTCTCCCGGGTCACCATCACCGGCGACCACGGCGAGGACGTCGGCTGGCGCTTCCGGGTCCGCTCGTCGTACATCAACAGCGCCTCCGGTGACACCGTGAACTCCACGACGCACGGCGCCTGGAAGTACTTCACCTTCACCCGGTAGGCGTTAGGGGGCGCCCTGCAGCTGGCGCAGCTGCCGCTGGACGTTCTCCAGCGCGCCGCGCCGGCGGCCGGGCACCCTGAGCCGCAACCGAGCGAGCGCGGGCCCGAGTTCACGGGCCCGCGCCGTGTCCTTGATGCAGGTCCACTGGTGGTGGGCGCGGTCCACGGCCGCCTCCACCGCGGCCGCGTCCCCCGCCTGCCCGGCGGCCAGCCGCGCCTCGGCGACCCCCAGCCACATCCGGCAGCTGCGCACCGCGTCGCCCGCGAACATCGCCAGGTCGGCCCGGACCTCGCTCCAGTGCAACGCGTGCTCGGACACGGCCCCGTACGCCCGCACCGCCTCCGCCTCGTGCCGGGCGGCCAGCCCGTCGGCCTCCGCGTGCCGTCCGGCCCGCACGGCGTCCGCGATCCCGGCGTGCGGATCGCCTTCCTGCGGTCCGGCCGGGACGGCGCCGGGCCCGGCAGCCGGTGCCGGGACGGCGGCGGGGCCGGCAGCCGGTGCCGGGACGGCGGCGGGGCCGGCAGCCGGTGCCGGGAGGACACCGCCCGCCCCCGGCCCCCACGGCACGCCCCCCACGCCGGACAGCAGCAGGTTGCCCCCGGCTTCCTCCGCGATCCGGGCCAGCGCCTGCTGGTGCAGGGACTCCAGCGGAGGCCGGTGGCCGCTTCTCAGCAGGGTGGCCACCGTCTTCATGTACGCCGGCTCGGCCAGGCCCCGCCGGCCCGTGGCCGGGGCGACGCGGCCGTACACCACGGTGGTGCGGCCGCAGTCGAGGCCCCGCTCGGCGAGGTGGCGCCAGGCCTCGGCGTCGGCGTGCAGGTCGACCACGAGCGCGGTGTCCGCGGCGGAGCGCAGCCGGAGCTCCTCGCGGATCCAGTGCCAGGGGAGCGCGGTGTAGCGCAGGGTGGCCGGGGTGGTGCGGGCCAGGGCCAGGTGGGGCTGGTACTGGCGGCGGTCCAGGTGCAGCTGGCCGGTGACGTAGACCGTGAGCGGGCCGGGGGTGGCCGCGGCGGCGCGCAGCCGCGTGAGGACGGCCTGGGGTTCCAGCGGGTCGGCGAGTTCGACCACGTTCGCGGTGTCGGTGCCGGACAGCACGGCGGGGGCGACGGCGGCCAGCACCGGCAGGACGCCCGCCGCGTCCACCAGGCGCGCCCGGCCCAGCGGCGAGGCCGCGAGCAACAGCACGGTTCCGGGCATCGTGCTCCCCCTGTCCCGTAGATCCGGTCTCCAGCCAGCACCGTAGCCGCTGCCGCCGCACGGCGGTGCCTCAGGACCGCAAACGTCCCTGTTCGTGGTCTTCGCCCCGGGCGCCCGGCCCGCCCCCCGTGTCCGTCCGCCGCACCGCGAAGATCGTGGTGTCGTCCTCCAGCCGGCCCTTGCCGTGCCGCAGCACGCCGTCGCGGACCCGGCGGACCAGGCGCCGGGGCTGGGAGCGGCCCGGGTCGGCGGCGACCGCGCGGGCGACCTCGCGGGCCAGCGGGAAGAACGCGCCGGTCCCGTCACGGGCCTCGGTCACCCCGTCGGTGACGAGCAGCAGCGTCTCGTCGGCGGCCAGCGGCACCCGGTGCACCGGCGGCAGCCCGCCCGCCAGCTCGCCGAGGCCGAGCGGCACCCCCTCGCCGCTGGGCAGTTCACGGACCCCGCGCGGACCGACGGCCAGCGGCGGCTCGTGGCCGAAGTTCGCGACGTCGATCGCCTCGGCGGTGTCCTCGGGGAAGCCGATGAGGACGGCGGTGGCGAAGCGGTCGCCGTCGGCCCGGCCGAGCGCGGCGGTGTGCGAGCGGTGCCGCAGCATCCGGGTCTCCAGACGGGCGGCGACGGTCGCGAGGTCCTTCTCGTGGTAGCCGGCCTCGCGGAAGGTGCCGAGCAGCGCGGCGGCGGCCTCCACCGCGCCGAGGCCCTTGCCCTGCACATCGCCGACCAGGACCCGGGTGCCGTGCGGGCCGGGCTGGATGTCGTAGAAGTCGCCGCCGACCCGGGCGTCCACGTCGGCGGCCAGGTACACCCCCGCGTGCTCCAGACCGGCCCAGCACGGCGGCAGCGGGCGCAGCACCGTGCGCCGGGTGGTCTCGGCGATGTCCCGGATGTGCAGGACCTGCCGTTCCTGGCGCACCCGCACCACCGAGGCGAGGGTGGCCAGCGCGCCGCCGAGGGCGACGAGCAGGAAGTCGCCGAAGCCGGCCTGGTACTGGTCCGGCCAGGCGCTGTCCACGAGGACGTACGTCACCACCGACAGGAGGCTGTAGGCGGCCGTCGTCCACACCCCGCAGATCGCGGCGGCGATGCCCGGGACCAGGACGATCCAGGTGATGATCCGGAACCGTTCGCCGGTGTTGAAGTCCAGCACGATGATCCCGGCGAGCAGTGCCAGGGGCGGCAGCCAGGCGACGCTCCGCCCGCCGACCCACAGCAGCCGGCGGCGCCGCCCGTACTCCATCTCCGTCACGGCCGGCAGCCTTCCATGCGGTTCAGCGAATCACGGGAGAGAACCGCCCGCATCCGGGCACTCGTGACCCGGCCCGGCCGAGTTGCCGGGCCCGGGCACCCGGTGTGCCCTGGAGACGTGCCCCGGGAGGGGCCCCGGCGGCGGGGCGTGCCCGGGGCGAGAGGAAGGAGTGCTCCCATGGCTCAAGCGGCACCCGCGCCCGGCGGAAGGTCCCGGCCCGGCCGCACGTCCGAGGTGGAGCGCCGGTCGTCCGACATCGCCCGGCGGACACCCGACGTCTTCGACGCCCGCACCCACCGCATCGCCCGGCTGGCCGTCCCCGTCGTCCTCGGCCTGGTCTACGGCTACTGGGTGGCGGCCAACAACCGCGTCGGCGGCGGGGTCACCGGCGGGAACCTGGCGCTCGGCTTCGTCAGCGCGGCGGTGTTCGCGGTGCTGTGCGCGGCCCTGCTGACGCTGGCCCCGCGGATGCCGAGGGAGGTGCACGCCCTGCTGTGGACGGCGTTCGTGGGCTGTGCGTTCGGCTTCCTCTACAGCCAGAGCGGCAGCTTCTTCGCCACTCAGGGCGCCGGCCAGGGCCCCCACGACGACGTGGTGCGGTCGGTGCTGATGTCCCTGCTGGCGTCGGCGGTCACCTTCGCGGTGTTCTTCTACCGCTACTACACCCGGGAGGACGCGTCCGGGCGCCGGATCCGCTGAGCGGGCGGGAAGGACCCTGTCGCGCGTGGGCCCCGGGAACGCGTGGAGGTACGCGTGGGTCCCGGCCGAGCCGGCCGGGACCCACGCGCTCCCCTGTTTCCCCGGTTCCCCACGTGGCCGTTCCGCGCAAGTGGTGCACTTCGGCCACTTCCGTCCCCCCAGCACCAGGAAACACCCGTTCGGGTGATCCCTCCACCGGAGGACCGCCCGAACGCAGTCGTCCCGCTCGCGCACCGGCCTCCGGGACCCTTGCCTGGAAACGTGCCCTCACGTCTCCGGAGTGCCCTGTCGGCCGTACTGATCGCCCTGTCCTGCCTCCTCGTGCCGTTCGGCGCGCTGGCGGCCTGGGCGGCGTACGGGCTCACCGACACGGGCCGGTACGTCACCACGATGGCGCCGCTCGCCGCCGACCCGGCCGTGCGGGAAGCCGTCGTGGACACGGTCGGGGACGGCATCCTGCGCGCGTTGGACCAGCACCTCGACGTCCGCCCGGTGCGCGGCTCGGTACGCCCGTTCGTCCACGACGCGGTCCGCTCCTTCACCCACACCCGGGCCTTCCGGCTGGCCTGGGACACCGGCAACCGGGTCACCCACGACGCCGTGCTGCGCGCCCTGCGCGCCGAGGACGCGCACGCCGTCACCGTCGACCTCGCCCCCGTCACCGCCCAGGTCAAACGCCAGCTCACCCGTGACCACGTACCGCTGGCCGCGCGGATCCCGGTGGAGCACACCGCGGTCGCCGTGCTCCCGGCGGACCGGCTGACCACCCTCCGGAAGGGGTTCCACGTGCTCGAAGTCGCCGGTTTCTGGCTGCCCGTGGCAGCGGTCGCCTTCGCCGTCGGCGGGATCGCGTTCGCCGTCCGCCGGCGCCGCGCGGTCACCGCCACCGCCCTCGGCACGGCCCTGGGCGGCGCCCTGCTGATCCTCGCCCTCGCCGTCGGCCGCAGCCTCACCCTGTCCG
Organism: Streptomyces sp. NPDC107654; assembly: GCF_055639035.1. Classification (NCBI taxonomy): domain Bacteria; kingdom Bacillati; phylum Actinomycetota; class Actinomycetes; order Kitasatosporales; family Streptomycetaceae; genus Streptomyces; species Streptomyces sp. NPDC107654. The sequence goes on along the minus strand of NZ_JBVKBI010000007.1, from coordinate 315,738 downwards.
ACCTGCCGGCCGGCGTGTCCCACCCGGCCGCGGGCGCGGTCTACGACGCCCTGACCGGCACCCTGCGCACGACGGCCTGGCTGCTGCTCGGCCTCGGCACGGCGGTGGCCCTCACCGCCTGGCTGACCCGCCGGCTGCGGCCGCCCCGCCCCACGCGCCGGCGGGAAGACTCCTCGCCGTCGTCGCCCGCCGGGGGGCCGGCGCCGACGCGGGCCCGGATCTGAGGGTCGCCCGGCACCGGGTGGCGCCAGATGGCACCACTTGGCACCATGCGGCACCATCCGACGTCACTCGCCGCCACCCGACGCCGCTTGGCGTGAACGGCCGCCCGTGACGCCGTTTCCGTATGTGCGCAGGCCAGAAGGTATGTCACCACCCCTGTTCCCAACCTGGCACCACTAAGGCTTGCGCATAGCGCCACGATGGTGCCAGTATGGCGTCATGGACCTCACGCCGTATGTCGACACCCTCCGCCGCGAACTCGCGGTGGCCGCCGAAGCCGGCGGTGAAGACGCCCGCGAGCTGGCCGAGCGGCTCACCGCGCCGCTGGAGTCGGCGACCCGTCTGACCCTGCTCAACGTGCTCTCCGCCGCGATGGACGAGATCACCCGCGAACTCGCCCCCGGCTCGGTCGACGTACGGCTGCGCGGCCTGGACCCCGACTTCGTGGTCACCCTGCCGCCCTCCGGCGGTCCTGGCGAGGCGGCCGCCGAGCCGTTCCGGGCCCCGGCTCCGGCACCGGCGCCGGCATCGGGCGAGGGCGACGAGGGCGGCACGGCCCGCGTGAACCTGCGCCTGCCGGCCCACCTCAAGGCCCGCGCCGAGGAGGCCGCGGCCCGCGAGGGGCTCTCGGTCAACGCCTGGCTGGTGCGCGCCGTGTCGGCCGCGGTCGAGGGCGGCGCCCGGCCGCGTACGGCGGAGAAGAGCCAGAGCGTCGGACAGAGCTTCACGGGCTGGGTGCGCTGACCGCACCACCGCCCGCACGCACCACAGCACCCCGCACCCCTTCACCCGCACCACCTCACCCACACCGCGTCCCACCTGCGAGGACGCCCCGAAGAGCCAAGAGGACGGGACAGCCATGCCTTCTTTCGACACCCCCGAAGCGATCTCGGTCACGGCGCGCGTGGACGCCGGTTCCCTCCAGTTCACCGCGGGCGACCGCCTCGGCACCGTCGTCGAGGTGCGCCCCCGCGACCCGAAGAAGGACCTGGACGTGCGGACGGCCGACCAGACCGAGGTGACGTACGCGAACGGCGCCCTGACCGTCCGGACGCCCAAGCCCAGCCTGTTCGGCCGCACCGGCACCGTCGACGTGACGATCGACCTGCCCACGGGCTCACGCGTCGACGCGACCGGCGCCTGGACGCAGGTGGTCGGCGAGGGCCGGCTCGGCGAGGTCCGGGTGAAGACCTCGGCCGGCGACGTCCGCCTCGACACGACCGGCCCGGTCACGCTGACCGCCTCGCACGGCACGATCACCGTGGACCGCGTCGAGGGCATGGCCGAGATCACCACCAGCTCCGGCAGCCTGCGTGTCGGTCTCCTCGACGGCCCCGCCGTCCTGAAGAACTCGCACGGCACCACCACCGTCGGCGCCGCGACCGGTGAGCTGCGGGTGAGCGGCGCCAACGGCGACATCGAGATCCGGCGCGCCGAGGACTCGGTCACCGCCACCACCGCCCACGGGACCCTGCGCGTCGGCGAAGTGGCTCGCGGCTCCGTCCAGTTGGAGACCTCCTACGGTGCCATCGAGGTGGGCGTCCGCGAGGGCACGGCCGCCTGGCTCGACGTCAGCTCGGACGCCGGCCAGGTACGCAACTCCCTCACCGCGTCCGAGACCCCGGAGGAGACCGAGGACACCGTCAAGATCCGCGCCCGCACCCGGTACGGCAACATCGACATCCGCCGCCCCCGCCCCTGAGCACCCCCCTCCCCCCCACGCTCCTCTCCTCTCTTCTCCTCTCTCCTCCTCTCCGCCTCACTCTCCGCCCACTCCAGCCTTCGAACGGGAGGGCCCATGCCTTCTTCTGTCATGCCCACGCCAAGGAGGGCGGGTGCGCAGCCGCCCGCCGCCGTCTCCGCCGTCGGCCTGCGCAAGTCGTACGGCGACAAGACCGTGCTCGACGGCATCGATCTGCGCATCCCGGCCGGGTCCGTGTTCGCGCTGCTCGGTCCGAACGGCGCCGGCAAGACCACCACCGTGCAGATCCTGTCCACGCTCGTCGCCGCCGACGGCGGGCAGGCCGAGGTGGCCGGCCACGACGTCACCCGCTCACCCGACGGCGTGCGCGCCGCGATCGGTGTCACCGGGCAGTTCGCCGCCCTCGACGACCTGCTCACCGCGGAGGAGAACCTGCTCCTCATGGCCGACCTGCTGCGGCTGGGCAAGCGCGAAGGCAGGGCGCGTACCAGGGAGTTGCTGGAGCGGTTCGGCATCGCGGACGTCGCGCACCGGCGCGCCGCGACCTTCTCCGGCGGTATGCGGCGCCGGCTCGACATCGCCATGACCCTGGTCGGCGACCCCGAGGTGATCTTCCTGGACGAGCCGACGACCGGACTCGACCCGCGCAGCCGCCGCACCATGTGGGACACCGTGCGCACGCTGGTCGCGGGCGGCACCACCGTCTTCCTCACCACCCAGTACCTGGAGGAGGCCGACCAGCTGGCCGACCGGATCGCCGTGCTCGACGGCGGCCGGATCGTCGCCGAGGGCACCGCCGACGAGCTGAAGGCGCGGATCCCCGGCAGCCATGTGCGGCTGCGGTTCACCGAGCCCGCCGCCTACGAGCGCGCGGCGGCCGTCTTCCCCGGCGCCGCCCGGGACGACGAGAACCTCGCGCTGCGCGTGGCGGGCGACGGCGGCCTCGACGCGCTGCGCGGCCTGCTGGACCGGCTCGACGCCGCCGGCGTCCGGGCCGCCGACCTCTCCGTGCACACCCCCGACCTCGACGACGTGTTCCTCGCCCTCACCGGCGAGGGCACCGCCGACTCCGCGCTTCACGTCAAGGAGACCCCGCGATGAGCACCCTCGCCCACGCCGTGCACGACTCGATGACGATGCTCCGGCGCAACCTGAAGCACGCGATCCGCTATCCGTCCGTGGGGCTCGGCAGCGCCATGATGCCGATCCTGATGCTGCTGCTGTTCGTGTACGCCTTCGGGGACTCGATCGGCGCCGGGATGGGCGGCGGCCGGGACGCCTACCTGGAGTACCTGACACCCGGCATCGTCATCATGGGCGTCGCCGCCGGCTCGATGTCGACCTCGATCGCGGTCTGCTCCGACATGACCGAGGGCATCATCAACCGGTTCCGGACCATGGACATCACGCGGTCGTCGTTCATGACGGGGCATGTCATCGGCAGTGTCGTCCAGACGATGGTGTGCATGGTCCCGGTGGTGGGCGTCGCGCTCGCCGTCGGCTTCCGCTCCGGGGCGACCCCGCTGGAGTGGCTGGCGGCGGCCGGCCTCCTCGCGGCCATCGCCTTCGCGGTGACCTGGCTGTCGGTGGCGCTCGGCCTGATCTCCAAGACCGTCGAGTCCGCCAGCAACAAGCCGCTGCTGATCCAGTTCCTCCCCTTCCTCGGCTCGGCGTTCGTCCCGGCCGGCTCCATGTCCCCGGGCCTGCGCTGGTTCGCCGAGAACCAGCCCTTCACACCGATGACCGAGACGCTGCGCGGCCTGCTCTCCGGCACCGCGATCGGGAACAACGGCTGGATCTCCCTCGCCTGGTGCGCCGGCATCACCGTGGTCGGCTACGTCTGGTCGCGCTCGCTGTTCAACAGCACCACCAAGCGCTGAGCACCGCCTCCCTCCGCCGGGCCGCCAGGTCCCCGGAGCGCCGGATCACCGGGGCTCCGGGGCTCCGGCGTGCCGGGGTGCCGAGGTGCCGAGGTGCCGAGGTGCCGAGGTGCGGGGCGGGCGTGAACAGCGCACCGGCGGACGCACACCCCGCACCCCGCACCCCGCACCCCGCACCCCGCACCGGCGGCTATGATTCGAATTCACCCGAACAATCCATAATGGGCGCATGCCACGAGAGTTCCCCATCGGCCTCACCCCTCCCGACTGGCTGGTCCGGAACCTCAAACCCCAGCAGGCACCCGTCAACCGGGCCGCCATCACCCGCGCCGCGCTCGCGATGGCCCTCCCCCTGGCGCTCGGCCTCGCCGCCGGACGCCCGGCCTACGGCGCCCTCGCCTCCATGGGTGCCCTGTCCGGCGTCATCGGCGACACCGCCGACGCGTACCGCATGCGCATCCTCAACATCGCCGTACCGCAGCTCTTCGGCGCGGTCGGCGTGACCCTGGGCACGCTGGCGTACGGCCACGGCTGGTACGCGGTGGCCGTGCTCACCGGCGTCGCCCTGCTCTCCGGGATGATCTCGACGATCGGCGCGGTCGCCTCGGTCTCCGGCCTGCTGCTCCTTCTGAACTGCGTGGTCGGCGCGGGTCTCCCGCTCCCCTCCCCCTGGTGGCTGGCCCCCGCCCTGATGACCGGCGGCGGCCTCCTGGTCCTGCTGCTGGCCCTGCTCGCCTGGCCGCTGCGCGCGGGCGTCCCCGAACGGACCGCGGTCGCCGCGACCTACCGCACGGTCGCCGCCCTCCTCGCCGTCGCCGGCACCGACCGCACCGAGCAGTACGAGGAGGCCCGGCGCGCCGTCACCCAGTCCCTCAACGAGTCGTACGACCTGATCCTGGCCCGGCGCGCCCGCCACCACGGCCGCAGCCGCGAACTCACCCGCCTGCTGGCCCGGTTGAACGCGATCACCCCGGTGATCGAGGCGGCCCCCGCGGCGCATCTGGCGGCCCGCCCGCTCCCCGGGCGGATCCCGGAGGCCGTACGCCTCCTGGCGCGGTCGGTGGAGGGTGCCGGCACCCCGCTCCCGCCCCTGCGCCTCCCCCTCCCCACCACGGAGACCGGGCGGGCGGTGGACCACGCCCTGCGGCACACGGCCGAGGTCGTCACCACGCCCGACGTGGACCCCCGGGGCATCGACGACCGGCTGGGCCGGCCGGCCGCACTCGGCATCCGCACGGCCCGCGCCGCCCGCACCGTCGTCCTGTCCGCCAACTCCTGGCGCTACGGCGTCCGTCTGGCGGTCTGCATCGGCATCGCCCAGGCCCTGGTCTCGCTGGTCCCCGTCCCGCGCTCCTACTAGGTCGCCCTGACCATCACCTTCGTCCTCAAACCCGACTTCGGCTCGGTCTTCTCCCGCGCCCTGCTGCGCGCCCTCGGCACGGTGGCCGGCCTGGTGGTCGCGGCGGTGGTCCTGGCCGAGGTCCCGCTGGGCTGGTGGGACGTCCCGGCCCTGTTCCTCCTGGCGCCCCTCATCCCGGCACTGACCCCCCGCGGCTACGGCTACCAGACGATGGCGATCACCCCGGTGATCCTCCTCCTCTCCGACATCCTCAACCACCAGGGCACGGCACTGCTGCTCCCGCGGCTGACCGACTCCCTGCTGGGCTGCGGGGTCGCCCTGATCGCCGGCTACCTCCTGTGGCCGGAGAGCTGGCACACCCGGGTCGGCGACCGCCTGGCCGACGCGGTGGCCGACACGGCGGCCTACGTGGAGGCGGCCTTCGGCCCGCCCACCGAACCGGCGGCCCGGGCCCGCATGCGCCGCCGCCTCTACCGCGACCTGTCCGTCATCCGCACGGAGTTCCAGCGGGCCCTGACCGAACCACCCCCGACCGGCCGGCGCGCCGCGGCCTGGTGGCCGCTGGTCGTCGCCGTGGAACGCATCGTGGACGCCACGACGGCGGCCCGGGTCCGCGTCCGCCACGGGGCGGCGCCGCCGTCCAGCGGCGAGGTCTCCCAAGTGGCCCTGCAACTGCGCGAGCTGTCCGAGGGCGTACGACGGTCGAAGTCACTGGCAGCCGTCCGCACCGACCTCACGGGCCCCTCGGGCAGCGTCCTGGAACCCCTCCGCCAGGAGGTCGCCGCCGCGCGGGCCATCACGTCCCCGCACTGACGCGGTCCGGCGACGCGGGGCCGCTAACCTTACGTGTCCGTCCTGGCCAGCGATTGACGGGTTACAACCTCACGCGAAGGGTTGCGCACATGGGCATTCTCACTCTCCTGCGGAACGCATTCGGCCGCTCACGCAAACCCCGAGCCACCGAGCCGGAGGGTGCGCCCCTGACCCCCGAACCGCCGACCGCCACCCCGTCGGTACCGGAACCCCGCCGGTCCCCCACCTCCTCCGAACACGAACTGGTGACAGCGGCGTTCACGGACGTCCAGATCGCCGACCCCGACCCGGACGACACCGCTCCGCCCGAGGGCGAGCTCGGCAGGAAGTCCGAGGAATCCGCTTCGGTGACGGCCGCCCCGAAGCCGGAGGAGACGCCCGAGCCGGCGGAGGCCACGAAGGCGGAGGCTCCGTCCGAGCCCGGGGAAGCGGACGTCGAGACCCGGGCCGACGAGCCGCCGGCCGCCCGGGCAGCCGAGCCGAGCGCACCGGCGGAGACCCAGGACGGGACGGCTCCGTCCGGGACCGACGAGAAGCCCGAGCCCGTATCCGAGCCGACGACTCCCCAGACCGCACCGGCGCGGACCACTCCGGAACCGGTGGCCGCGGAGGTGGCGGTCACGGACGCGACCGACCGGAGCGCGGCGGCGGACGAGCCGACGGACACGGAGCCGACCGAGACCACGGGGGCCTCCGAGCAGGGAACCGCTGCGGAGCCGACCGACACCGCAAGGACCCCCGAGCAGAGGTCCGCGGAGCCGGCCGACACCGCGAGGACCTCCGAGCAGGGAACCGCGGAGCCGGCCGCGACTGTGGCGCCGGACCCGATCGGCACGGAGGCAGCCGGGCCGGAGAAGGAGGGGGAGGAGACGGCAACCGATCCCACCCCGCCGACGGAACCGGCCCCGAAGCCCACCGACGCCACGGACGAGCCGGCCGTGGTCACCGAGCAGCCCGCCACCGCCCCGCAGGCCGCCGACGGCGAGGACGGCCCACTGGGGCCACCCGCACCCGACAACGGAACCCGCACGGGTGCTGCGAGTGGCAGCGTGGACGCCGAAGGCGAAGCCGAGGCCGTCAAGGCCAGGCCCGCGACCACCCTCGCCAAGGTCAAGGCCCGCACCCCCGCCCTCACCACCGCCTACAAGGCCGCCACAGCCGCCCTCAGGAAGACGGACCTCACCGGCACCCGCGCCAAGGTCTACCTCGTGCTCGACCGCTCCGCGAGCATGCGCCCGTACTACAAGGACGGCTCCGCCCAGGCCCTCGCCGACCAGACCCTCGCCCTCGCCGCCCACCTGGACCCCGAGGCCACGGTCCACGTCGTCTTCTTCTCCACGGAGGTCGACGGCACCACCGACCTCACCCTCGCCCCGGACCACGAGACCAGGATCGACGACGTGCACGCCGGTCTCGGCCGGATGGGCCGTACCAGCTACCACGCCGCCGTGGAGGCCGTACTCGCCCACCACGGGAAGACAGCCGGTCCGGACGGCCCCGCCCTCGTCGTCTTCCAGACCGACGGCGCCCCGGACGCGAAGACCCCCGCCACCCAGGCCCTCACCGAGGCCGCGGAGAACCACCCCACCGTGTTCTTCTCCTTCGTCGCCTTCGGTGAGCACGACAACAAGGCCTTCGACTACCTCCGCAAACTGAAGACCGGCAACACGTCCTTCTTCCACGCGGGCCCCACCCCCCGCGAGCTGACGGACACCGAGCTGTACGACGGCGTTCTGGCCGCCTGGCGCCCGTGACCCCGCGCCGCCCGCTTCTCACCCCGTAAAACGGGAAGCGGGCGGCATACACACGTCGGCTACGATTTCAAGGTTCGTACACATAGCGACCTGGGAGCAGCCCCCGATGGCTCGACACCTCATCACCAGCGCCCTTCCGTACATCAACGGGATCAAGCACCTGGGCAACATGGTGGGGTCCATGCTCCCGGCGGACGTGTACTCCCGGTACCTCCGCCAGCGCGGCCACGACGTCCTGTACATCTGCGCGACCGACGAGCACGGCACCCCCGCCGAGCTGGCCGCCAAGGAGCAGGGCCTCCCGGTCGCCGAGTTCTGCGCGCAGGCGCACGACGCCCAGAAGGCGGTCTACGACGGCTTCGCGCTGGCCTTCGACTACTTCGGCCGCAGCTCCAGCCCGGAGAACCGAGAGATCACCCAGCACTTCGCGCGCAAGCTGAACGAGAACGGCTTCATCGAAGAGCGCGCGATCCGCCAGGTCTACTCGCCCACCGACGGCCGCTTCCTGCCGGACCGCTACGTCGAGGGCACCTGCCCGCACTGCGGCTACGACAAGGCCCGCGGCGACCAGTGCGAGAACTGCACCCGCGTCCTGGACCCGACCGACCTGATCAACCCGCGCTCGGCGATCTCCGGCTCCACGGACCTGGAGGTCCGCGAGACCAAGCACCTCTTCCTGCTCCAGTCCAAGCTGCAGCACGAGGTCGAGGCCTGGGTCGCCCGGCACGAGGCGGACTGGCCGCAGCTGGCCTCCTCCATCGCCCGCAAGTGGCTGACCGAGGGCCTGCACGACCGGGCGATCACCCGTGACCTGGACTGGGGCGTCCCGGTCCCGGCGGACACGTGGCCGGAGCTGGCGGCCGAGGGCAAGGTCTTCTACGTCTGGTTCGACGCCCCGATCGAGTACATCGGCGCCACGAAGGAGTGGGCGGACCAGGACCCGGCGAACCGCGACTGGAAGTCCTGGTGGTACGAGGCGGACGACACCGTCCGCTACACGGAGTTCATGGCCAAGGACAACGTCCCCTTCCACACGGTGATGTTCCCGGCCACCGAGCTGGGCGTGCGCGAACCGTGGAAGAAGGTCGACTACGTCAAGGCGTTCAACTGGCTGACGTACTACGGCGGCAAGTTCTCCACCTCGCAGAAGCGGGGCGTCTTCACCGACCAGGCCCTGGACATCCTGCCCGCCGACTACTGGCGCTACTTCCTGATCGCCAACGCCCCCGAGTCGGACGACTCGTCCTTCACGTGGGAGCACTTCACCGCCACGGTGAACAAGGACCTGGCCGACACCCTCGGCAACTTCGTCAACCGCGTGCTGTCCTTCTCCAGGAAGCGCTTCGGCGAGGAGGTCCCCGCGGGCGGCGAGCCGGGCGAGGCCGAGGCACGGCTCGGCGAGCAGATCGCCGAACTCCTCGCGGAGTACGAGTCGCAGATGGAGGCGCTCCAGTTCCGCAAGGCCGCCGCGGCCCTGCGCGCCCTGTGGTCGGCCGGCAACTCCTACCTGGAGGAGAAGGCCCCCTGGCTGGAGATCAAGACCGACAAGGACGGCGCGGCCCTCACCCTGCGTACGGCGATGAACCTGATCCACCTGTACGCGGTGGTCTCCGAGCCGTTCATCCCGGCGACGGCGAAGACGATGCGCGAGGCGTTCTCCCTCGCCGACGACACCGCCACCTGGGTGAGCCGCGAGGAGGCGAAGGCCCTGGCGTCCGTGCCGGCCGGCACCCCGTTCACGGTCCCGCCGGTGCTGTTCGCCAAGCTGACGGACGAGGACCTGGAGACGTACAAGGAGCGCTTCGGCGGCGAGGAAGGCTGACCGGGGCCCGACCCGCGCCGAAGGGGCGCCGAGCCGGATGCTCGGCGCCCCTCTTCGGTAGGCGGCGGGTTACTTCAGCACGCCCGCTCCGGTCGTGCCCGCCAGCTCCGCCGGCAGGTTCTTCGCCGAGGTCTCCAGGCCCGCGGTGAGCGCCGGCGTCCAGTCGACCGTGGTCTTGATCTTCTTCGAGCTCGCGGCGTTGTACGCGGCGACCAGGTCGGTGACCGTGCCGTTGACCAGGTTGCCGCTGCCCGCGACCGAACCGGTGCCGTCGCCGCTGAGCAGCTTGGCGACCTTGCCCCCGGAGGGCACCGTCCAGTAGTTGGCCTGCGCGACGACCTGGGCCTTGGCGCGGGAGTTGATGCTGTACAGCGGCGCGTAGCCGTCGACGGTCGTCGTGTCGTACAGGTTGTTGTAGAGGTGGACCTGGCCGATGCGGGTCAGCGGGGCGCGCTGGACGATGCCCTTCCACACGTTGTGGTGGATCGACACCCGCAGCTTGCCGGTGCTGTCGGTGTCGCTGGAGCCGATCAGCATCGTCTTGTCGTGGTCGGTGAACCGGTTCCGCTCGACGGTCACCAGGTCGGAGCCCTTGGTGATGTCCAGGGCGCCGTCGTGGATCTGGTACTCGCGGCCGAAGTACTTCGGGTTCGCCTTGTCGAAGTGGGGCGCGTCGGTGAACGTGTTGTGGTCCGCCCAGACGTGGGTCGCGCCGCGCAGGGTGACCGAGTCGTAGTCCGAGTTCCAGTTGCCGTCGTCGCCGTCGGTCGGGTCCCACTGCGGGAAGCAGTCCTCGGTGGCGGTGAAGTTCAGGTTGCGGACGATGACGTTGTCCACATTCTGGATCCGGAGCATGCCGCCGGTGATCCCGGCGTCGCTGCCCGGCACGCCCACGATCGAGGTGTTGGCCGGCACCTTGAGGACGACGTTCTTCGCCTGCCTGGCCTGGGCGGCGGCGCGGGCCTTCTCCTGGGTACCGGAGGGCAGCCTGGAGCGCCCGTATACGGCGGGGTCGTAGGCCTTGAGGTAGGCGGACAGCGAGTAGCCGGTGCCGGAGGCGTAGTCGGCGCAGGTCAGCTTCTTGCCGCTGTCGTCGGTGTTGGCGTCCACCGTGCCCTTGACCTTGATGATCCGGGGCGTGGTGTCGGACGCCGAGCCCAGCGCCTTCACCAGCTGGGCCCGGGTGGAGACGGTGAAGGTGTGCGCGGAGTCGGCCTTCGCCCCGCCGGTGGTCCCCGTGCCGGAGGAGGCCCAGCCGTCCTTGGCGGCGAGGGTCTGGTGGTACAGGTCGACGGCGTCTGCGTTCGCGTTCATCACGAGCACCCCGGCGCCGACACCCGCGGCCACGACGGCGGCGGACACGGCGAGGGTGCGTCGCCTGCGGAGGGACCGGCGGTGGGAGGGAGCTGCCACGGAGGAGTCCTTAAGGGTCTGTCGAACATGCCTTACGACTCCTCAGTGGCCGCCGCGCCGGGGAAAGTTGCCGCTCGTCGCGCATCAGTGGCGCGGAAGCCGGGAAGATCGTCCCGTGGACATCCCCGAACCCCATCACCGGCTCCTCGCGGACGTCGTCCCGGCGGGCGGCCCGTACGGTCTGGTCCTGGCCGGCGGCTACGCCCTCCAGGCGCACGGACTGCTCCGCCGCCCCCATGCCAACCTGGACCTCGCCACCGAGAGCGCCGAGGCCGTCGAGCACATCGCCGGTGGCGTCGCCGCGGCCCTGGAGGCGCGGGGGCGCCGGGTGCGGACCGGCCCGGTGACCGCGCTCACCGCGCAGCTGACGGTCACGGACCCGCCGAGCGGCGAGGAGTGCGCGCTGGCACTGCACAAGGAGGCGTTCTGGCAGCCGCCGGAACTCACCGCGTACGGCCCGGCGCTCTCCCTGGCGGACGCCGTCGGTACGAAGATCCGGGCCCTGTACGACCGGGGCGCGGCCGTCGACCTCGTCGACGCGCGGGCCTGCGCGGCCCGGTTCTCCCTTCCCGGCCTGGAGGAACTGGGCCGTCGGCACGCCCACGACCCGTTCGACCTGCCCACCCTCCAGTCCCGTCTGACCGGCACGGACTTCTACGCCGACCGGGACTTCCTCCGGTACGGCCTGGACGAGGCCGCCGTCGCCGCCCTGCGCGCCTGGGCCCAGCACTGGTCCGACGACATCGCCGAACGCCTCCTGGAGGAGGGCGCGACCCCGGACGCCGAGACCGACGAGCAGGGCGGCTGAGCATCGGTCAGCCGCCGTCGTGCGTCTCGTCCGGGGCCACGCCCAGGGTGAGGCGGGCCCGGACCCCGCGCGCGATGTGCCTGCGGTCGTACGTCAGGTGCAGCAGGCCGCCCGCGTGGCCGTTGCCCGGGTAGAGGGCGTCCTCGTCGAGCGTGGTGCGGGTGGTGGTGTTGGCGGAGTACGGCTCGACGTCCTCCGTCAGCAGCACCGCCTTCTCGGCGAAGAACAACTGCCCGGTGTGGCAGGTGTGGCCGCCCTCGTACCCGGCGTCCGTCCAGGTGCCGTCGACGTGGACCTTGACGTGGATGTGCACGCAGCGGCCCTGGTACCAGCCGGGGAAGAGGGTCCGGAAGGTGACGTACCCGCGCGCGTCGGTGCGCCGGGTGCCGCGCAGGTAGCGGCGGTCGTCGGTGGGCTCCTGGTGGCCCCCACCGCCGCCGGGACCGCCGGAGGGCGGCGCCCCCGTCGGCGTACCGGTGGGGGTTCCGGTCGGGGCGCCTGTCGGGGCCGGGCCCCCGCCTCCGCCGCTGCCCGACGCCTCGTACCCGGAGTAGACGCCCACCGCGTTGCAGTGCCAGAGGTCGACGGCCGCGTTCCGCAGCGGCTCGCAGCTCTCCGCGTCGATCACCTTGAGGGTGAGCGCCAGCGGGATGCCGTCCTGGTCCTCGGTGATGTCCTGCCGGATCTTGTCGGCGTCGATGTAGTAGGGGCCTTCGACGGCCTCGGAGGTGAGTGTGTAGCAGGTGGCCGCGGTGCTGTCGTCCTCGGCGGACGCGCCGTGGGCCAGGGTGCCGCCCAGGCCCACGGCGACGGCGGTGGCACCGCCCGCCATGAGCACCGTACGACGGGACAGCTCACGGTCTCTGCCCGCGGTTTCCGGGGTCTCAGGGGTTTCGGTCATGGGCCGGGACCCTAGGGACGCAAGCTGTCACCGGGCCCGGAGACGGCTGTGCGCGCCGATCGTCAAGAGCGAGTCAGGACGGATCGGCGCGCACAGCCGGTGCTCGGTGTCCGCTACTTGGGCTGCGGCTTCCTGATGTTCAGGTGCAGCTCGCGCAGGCGGGACTCGTCCAGCTCGGTCGGGGCGCCCATCATCAGGTCCTGGGCGTTGCCGTTGAGCGGGAAGGCGATCGTCTCGCGGATGTTGGGCTCGTCCGCGAGGAGCATGACGATGCGGTCCACGCCCGGGGCGATGCCGCCGTGCGGCGGGGCGCCGAAGCGGAACGCGCGGAGCATGCCCGCGAACTTCTCCTCGACGGTCTCCCGGTCGTAGCCCGCGATCTCGAAGGCCTTGAGCATGATCTCCGGCTCGTGGTTCCGGATCGCGCCGGAGGACAGCTCGACACCGTTGCAGACGATGTCGTACTGCCAGCCCAGGATGTCCAGCGGGTCCTGGGTCTCCAGGGCCTCCAGGCCGCCCTGCGGCATCGAGAAGGGGTTGTGCGAGAAGTCGATTCCGCCGGTCTCCTCGTCCTTCTCGTACATCGGGAAGTCGACGATCCAGCAGAAGCGGAAGACGCCCTCCTCGAAGTGGCCGGCGCGCTTGGCCGCCTCGACGCGGACCGCGCCCATGATCTTCGAGACCTCGTCGTACTCGCCCGCGCCGAAGAAGACGGCGTGGCCGGGGGCCAGCGAGAGGCGCTTGGTCAGCTCCGCGACGTTCGCCTCGGTGAGGAACTTCGCGATCGGGCCGGACAGCGAGCCGTCCTCGGCCACGCGCACCCAGGCCAGACCCTTGGCACCCTGCTCGACGGCGTACTCACCGAGCTGGTCGAAGAACTTGCGGGGCTGCCCGGAGACGTCCGGCACCGGCAGCGCGCGCACGTGCTTGCCCGCGAAGGCCTTGAACTCCGAGCCCTCGAAGACGTCGGTGATGTCCACCAGCTCCAGCTTGGCGCGCAGGTCCGGCTTGTCGGAGCCGTACTTCGCCATCGCCTCGCGGAACGGGATGCGCGGGAAGGGGGAGGTGACGTGGCGGCCGCCGCCGAACTCCTCGAACAGCTCGGTCATGAGCTTCTCGATCGGCTGGAAGACGTCCTCCTGCTCGACGAAGCTCATCTCGACGTCGAGCTGGTAGAACTCGCCCGGCGAGCGGTCGGCGCGGGCGTCCTCGTCGCGGAAGCAGGGCGCGATCTGGAAGTAGCGGTCGAAGCCGGAGATCATCAGCAGCTGCTTGAACTGCTGCGGGGCCTGCGGCAGGGCGTAGAACTTGCCGGGGTGCACGCGGGAGGGCACCACGTAGTCACGGGCGCCCTCGGGGGAGGTGGCGGACAGGATCGGCGTCGCCATCTCGTTGAAGCCCATCGCCGCCATCTTCTGGCGCATGGCCGAGATGACCGCCGTGCGCAGCATGATGTTGCGGTGCATGCGCTCGCGGCGCAGGTCCAGGAAGCGGTACTCCAGGCGCCGCTCCTCGTTGACCCCGTCCTCGGTGTTGATGGTGAAGGGCAGGGGCTGGGCCGCGCCGAGCAGCTCGACCTCGGCGACCTCGACCTCGACCTCGCCGGTGGGCAGGTCGGGGTTCACGTTCTCGGTTCCACGTGAAACCACCTGGCCGTCGACGCGGACCGTGGACTCCTTGGAGAGCTTGTCCAGGGCCTCGTAGGCGGGGGTGCCGGGGCGGGCGACCAGCTGCGTGATGCCGTAGTGGTCGCGCAGATCGATGAAGAGGATGCCGCCCAGGTCGCGCCGATTGTGCAGCCAGCCACTCAGCCGGACGTCGGTGCCGACGTCAGAGGCGCGGAGCTGGCCGCAGGTGTGGGACCTGTACCGATGCATCGTCGTTCATCGTCCTTCGTGGTGGGGTTTCTCCTGCCGGCTCTGCGGACCGGCGGGAACGGGCACGGGGCCCGGACCCATCAAGGGTACCGGGCACCCCCAGCTCGGCTCCCCACCATGACCGCTCGCCCGCCTACGGTGGCAGGCACCGGTCACATCTTCCTAAAGTGGGGCAATGCGCACCGGCGAGCCCCTGCCGTCCACCGAGGACGTCCTCGCCGCCCTCGCGACCGGGCTCTGGCACTGGGACACGGCCACCGGACTGGTGACCGTGGACGCGGAGGCGGCACGGCTGCTCGGCCTGCCCGCGGAGCCGGCCACCCTCACCGAGGCCCAGACCCGGGCCCGGTTCCACCCGGTGGACTGGAACGAGATCACCGGCGTGGTGCGGCTGGCCGTCGCCGAGGGCACCCTCGCCGAGGTCCGCATCCGGATCATGAACAGCGAGGGCGAGATCCTGCGGGTGGTCCGCAGCCGGTCCCAGCCGTCGTACGACCCCGAGCGGCACGCGTACGAACTGATCGGCACCCTCCAGGAGGTGACCGAGCCGACCCCGGGCACGGCGGCCGCCCGCAGCGCGGTCACCGGGGACTGGCGGCGCTCCCGGGAGGCGTTCCTGCTGGACGCCGGCCGGGCGCTGGCGGAGGCCCGGTCCACGGCCGAGGTGCTGCGGGTGGCGGGGGGCCTGTCGATGCCGGGGTTCTCCCCGGACGGGCTCGTGGTCTTCGGCGTCCAGGGCGACCGGCTGACCATCACCGGCCAGCACGGGCACCAGCCCGGCGACATGAACCCCTTCTCCGACATGCCGCTGGACACCGACTACCCGGCCGCCGAGGTCGTCCGCACCGGACGGGCCGTGTACCTGTCCTCCCCGGAGGACTACAAGGAGCGCTACCCGGCGACCTGGCCGCTGGCCCGGGTCTTCGGCCGCCACTCCTGGGCCTTCCTGCCGCTGACGGCCGCCGGACGCACGAGGGGTGCCTGGATGGCTGCCTTCACCTACCCGGTGGCCTTCACCCCGGACGAGCGGGCGGTGCTGACCACGGTCGCCCGGATGCTCGCCCAGGCCCTGTCCCGGGCGGGTGCCGCCGAGTCCGAGCGGGAGCTGACCGAGGGCCTGCAACGCTCCATGCTCCCCTCGCTGGGCCCGGAGATCCCGGGGATGCGGGTGGCCGCCCGGTACATCCCGACCGGCGGCGGACTCCAGGTCGGCGGCGACTGGTACGACCTGATCCCGCTGCCCTCCGGGCGGTTCGCGCTGGTCATCGGGGACGTCCAGGGTCATGACGTGCGCGCGGCCGGCCTCATGGGCCAGCTCCGGATCGCGCTGCGCGCCTACGCCGCCGAGGGGCACCGCCCGGACGCCGTCCTCTCCCGCGCCTCCCGTTTCCTGCACGGCATCACGCAGACCTCCGGCGTCGGCCCGCCCCCGGACCTCCCCCCGGACCCCCACCCGGACCGGCACCCCGACCCGCACCCCGACCTGCGCTTCGCGACCTGCCTGTACGTGGAGGCCGACCCGCCGACCGGCCGGCTGGAGATCGCCCGCGCCGGGCATCCGCACCCGGTGATCCGGATGGCGGACGGCACGGTGATGATGCGGCCGACGGTGGGCGGGCTGCCGCTGGGCATCGACCCGGACGCCGACTACCCGACGACCCGTTTCACCCTGGAACCCGGCGAGACGCTGATGCTGTGCACCGACGGCCTGATCGAGACCGGCGGACACGACCTGGAGAGCGGCTGGCGCAGGCTCCGCCAGACCCTGGAGGACCACCGGGGCGACCTGGAGTCCCTGGCGGACACGCTGGTGCAGGCCGTGCACGGGCCGTCCTCGCACCACACCACCGGCCCGCTGGCCGACCGCCGCGAGGACGACATCGCGTTGCTGCTGGTGTGCCGGCCGGGGGAGGGCTGCGGCTGCGGCGACACCGTCGCGGTACGGCCGCGGGTGCGGCGGACGCTGCTGTCGGTGGCGCAGGACGAGCCGGACCGGATCGCCGAGGCCCGCCAGCACCTGCGCGAGCTGCTGCACGACTGGGCCTCGGCCGACCAGCTGGACTCGGCGGTGCTGCTGGTCTCCGAGATGATCACGAACGTGCTGGTGCACACGGACGCCGAGGCGCTGCTGCTCGCCGAGGTCATCGGCGAGGGGTCCGGGCGGCGGCTGCGGGTGGAGGTCTTCGACAGCGGCGACGACCTGCCGCACCGGCGGCGCCCCGGTGAGCTGGCCTCCTCCGGCCGCGGCCTGATGCTGATCGAACTCCTCGCGGACGCGTGGGGGGTGGACCCGCGGGGCGAGGGCAAGAGCATCTGGTTCGAGCTCTACGAGCCCGGGGGCTCGGCGGCCGAGGCGTCGGACGAACCGGCGTAGCGCTCCCTGAGCTCCTGTACGACCCCGAAGGCCGCCGCGGTCAGCGGGACCGCGAGGAGCATGCCGAGGATGCCCGCGACGGAGGCGCCCGCGGTGATCGCCAGCAGCACCACGGCCGGATGCATCTGCACGGTCCGGCTCTGGATCACCGGCTGCAGCACGTGCCCCTCCAGCACCTGCACCGCGAGCACCACCCCGAGCGCCCACAGGGCGATCACGAGACCCCGGTCGGCGAGGGCGACCAGGACGGCCACCGCGCCGGAGACGAACGCGCCGAGATAGGGGATGTAGGCGCCGACGAAGACGAGCGCACCGAGCCCGACCGCGCCGGGCACCCGGAGGACCAGCAGGCCGACGGTGATGCACAGGGCGTCGATCAGGGCGATGAGGGTCGTCCCGCGCATGAACCCCTCCACCGCGGCGAAGGCCCGCCGGGCCATGGCCTCCAGGGTGTCGGCGGTGCCGCCGGGCGCGACCGAGCGCAGGGCGCCCACCGCCCGGTGGGAGTCGCGCAGGAAGAAGAAGACGAGCAGCAGCGCGAGCACGGCCATGGCGAGGGACTCGGCGACGACGCTGACCCCGCTGATGACGTTGGAGACGGCCGTCCCGCCGAACTTGCGCAGCAGTTCGCGCGCGTTGCCGGCCAGGTCGTCGAGGCTGGTCCCGGCGGCCCCGAAGTGCCGCGCCACCCCCTTGGCGGCGTTCCGCAGCGAGGAGACGATCTGGTCGCCGGTGTCGATGAGCGCGGCGACGATGATGTACACGGCGCCGCCCACCACGGTCAGGACGGCGACGCAGGTGAGCCCCGCCGCCACCGACGTCTGCACCCCCGCCCGCACCATCCGCCGGTACAACGGTCCGAGCAGCGCGGTCCCGAGGAGCGCGAGCAGCACGGGCGTGACGGCCGTACGCAGCTCGCCGCACAGCAGCACCCCGAGCCAGACCACCGCGGCGCCGAGCAGCACCACGGCGCACCAGGCGGCGAACCGGCGTACGGGGACGGGCAGGAGATGCACGCCTCCAGCGCAACACGACCGGCCCCGCGTGTCCTGCGGTGCGGGGCCGGACGGATGGCCGAGGAGACTCCGCCCTGGGTCAGGACGGCGGCCTGAGCACGGAGTCGACGACGTACACGGTGGCGTTGGCCACCTTGATGTTGCCGCAGACGATGTGCGCCTTGCCGTTGACCGTGAAGTCGGTGCCCGATCCGGATGTGGTCAGTTTGCCGCCCTCCACCGTCGTGAAGGACCCGTGGGACAGTTGGTCCGGCGTGATCTGCTTGTTGACGACGTGGTAGGTCAGCACCTTCTTCAACTGGCCCTGGTTGGCCAGCAGGGAGGCGAGCTGGTTCTTGTCGACCTTCTGGAAGGCCTGGTTGTCGGGCGCGAACACCGTGATGCCGGGCATGCCGTCGAGGTCGCCGCTCACCCCCGCCCTGACCGTTGCCGCGACCAGCTGACTGAGCTGCGGGTAGGCGGCCGCGGCCTCGACGACCTTGTCCCTGGCCGTGTCCGCCTTCCGGGAGAGCGCGGAACAGCCGGGACCGAACGGCCCGGAGGAGCTGGGAGACGGACTCTGCGCGTGGCTCTGCGTCGCCAGGCCACCGCATGCAAGGGGTAGTGCGACGGCGGCCGCCGTGACGGCTTTCGCTGTGCGCGTGCCAGTGAGCCTCATGGCGTTCCTCCCGCTGAGGCGTCGTCCTGCAGGGGTCTGGTCGCGGGGATTCACCTTGTCGCCACGGAACCCAACCGAGTTCGGACCCAGGGCACTTCCGTGTGCGCTCCCGCTCATCGAGCGTATCCGGCGCTTCCCATGACCGCATCCCCGAACAGGCCGGGACGGCCCCGGGAGGCGGGCTCGGCCGGAGGTCGCCGCGCCCGCCTCGCCGTCCCGTCGCACGGGGACCGGCGAGGCGGTGGGGGCGCGGGACCTAGAGCCCGCCCTCGGTCATCCCGTGCACCGCCGGGACCGTTCCGAGGCGGCCCTTCCGGAAGTCCTCGAAGGCCTGCATCAGCTCGTCCTTGGTGTTCATGACGAACGGGCCGTAGTGGACCATGGGCTCCCGGATCGGCTGCCCGCCGAGGAGGACGACCTCCAGGTCCGGGGTGTGCGCGTCCTGCCTCTCGTCCGCGCGGACGGTCAGCGAGGAGCCGGCACCGAAGACGGCCGTCTGGCCCTGGTGGACCGGGCGGCGCTGCGTCCCGACGCTGCCGCGCCCCGCGAGGACGTACGCCAGGCCGTTGAAGTCCTCCCGCCAGGGCAGGGTGATCTCCGCGCCGGGGGCGAGGGTCGCGTGGATCATCGTGATCGGCGTGTGCGTGATGCCCGGGCCCTGGTGGCCGTCCAGCTCACCGGCGATGACGCGCAGCAGCGCGCCGCCGTCGGGGGAGGTGAGCAGCTGGACGTCGCCACCGCGGATGTCCTGGTAGCGCGGGGCCATCATCTTGTCCTCGGCCGGAAGGTTCACCCACAGCTGGAGCCCGTGGAAGAGGCCGCCGGACATGACGAGGGACTCCGGCGGGGCCTCGATGTGCAGCAGGCCGGAGCCCGCCGTCATCCACTGGGTGTCGCCGTTGGTGATGGTCCCGCCACCGCCGTTGGAGTCCTGGTGGTCGAAGACGCCGTCGATGATGTAGGTGACGGTCTCGAAGCCGCGGTGGGGGTGCCAGGGGGTGCCCTTGGGCTCGCCGGGCGCGTACTCCACCTCGCCCATCTGGTCCATCATGATGAACGGGTCGAGATGGCGGTAGTTGATCCCCGCGAACGCCCGGCGCACCGGGAAGCCCTCGCCCTCGAAACCGCTCGGAGCGGTCGTGACGGCGAGCACGGGACGTGCCACGGCGTCGGCGGGTGCGGTCACACGGGGCAGCGTCAACGGGTTCTCGACGGTCACTGCAGGCATGGTGGGTCCCTCCTTGGTACGCCCACTTTAGTTGAGCGTTGAACTTCTTGCCACCAGAACAGGGAAAGCCCGGAGGGCATTCCCTCCGGGCCCGGTCGTGCGAGATGTGCTGTGAGTGTGCTGCGGGAGTGTGTGGTGAGGCGTGCCGCGCGGCTCAGCCGCCGTACATACGGCGCATCGCGAAGTCGACCATCTGCTCGACGGCCTTCGCGTCGAACACCATCCGGTGCTCGCCCTCCATGTCCAGGACGAAGCCGTAGCCGGTCGGCAGCAGGTCGATCACCTCGGCACCGGTGATCACGAAGTACTTGGACTCCTTGCCCGCGTACCGGCGCAGCTCCTTCAGCGAGGTGAACATCGGGATCACCGGCTGCTGGGTGTTGTGCAGGGCGAGGAAGCCGGGGGTGTCGCCGCGCGGGCAGTACACCTTCGACGTGGCGAAGATCTGCTGGAAGTCCTCGGCGGACATCTGGCCGGTGGTGAAGGCGCGCACCGCGTCCGCGAGCGAGGGCGGGGACGGCTCGGGGTACAGCGGCGGCTGCTGCCCGTATCCGCCGGCCATCGGCTGCTGCGGCGGGGCGTACTGCTGCTGGGCGGCGCCCCCGTCCATGGACTGGCCGTATCCGTACATGAGCGCAAGCGTACCGAGCCCTCCTGCCGCCCGAACGGCCTACGGCGCCGGAACCTCACGGACCAGCCGGGAAGTCCACGGGCACCAGATGTAGCCGGGGAGGAAGGCGCCGCCCGCCTCGTCCAGGTGGGCCTCGACGTAGGGCAGCGTGGCGTCGCAGACCTCTATGGCGGCGTCGAAGAAATCGACGGTGTCCGGGTGGTAGTGGAAGGACCACCCGGGGTTGTAGGCGGCCGTGCGCGGGACGATCCGTCCGAGGAGGTGGGGGCGGTCGGTGGTCACGCCGCCGAGGAGCTCGCGGGCGTGCCGGATCTTGGCCGGGTCGTCGATCCGGACGATCGCCCGTTCGCGGGTGATGTCGGTGAACTCGAAGTAGGCGTGGTCCGCCGCCCGGGAAGGGTGGGCCGGCCCGACGGTGAGCATCGCCGTCGCCGCCAGTCCGCCCAGCGTGGTCAGGAGCCGTCGCATGAGTGCCTCCGGTGCACGAGAGGGGATCGAGCGGGCACCGAACGTAGCCAATCGGTTACGCCGGGTGCCCTGAACGGAGGCATGGATTCACCCGGACGGCCGAGGCGCACGGGGTCGCCCGAGGCGCACTTGAGACGCGTCACAGATGACCGGTTCGGGGTTGCGTCTTATTACCGGCGGGTAGCATCATCGGAGCTACTTGTTGGTACGTGAACTAGGTGCGAGGAGTCAGTGCCTCGCCGATCCCTCTACGGAGCCGTCGCCATGGGGCACTACAAGTCGAATCTCCGCGACATCGAGTTCAACCTCTTCGAAGTACTGGGGCGCGACAAGGTGTACGGCACCGGCCCGTTCGAGGAGATGGACGTCGAGACCGCCAAGAGCGTCCTGGAGGAGCTGACCCGCCTCTCCGAGAACGAGCTGGCCGAGTCCTTCGCCGACGCCGACCGCAACCCGCCGGTCTTCGACCCGGAGACCAACACCGCGCCCGTCCCGGCGTCCTTCAAGAAGAGCTACCAGGCCTTCATGGACTCCGAGTACTGGCGCCTCGGCCTGCCCGAGGAGATCGGCGGCACCACCTCGCCGCGCTCCCTGATCTGGGCCTACGCCGAGCTGATCCTGGGCGCCAACCCGGCCGTGTGGATGTACTCCTCCGGCCCCGCGTTCGCCGGCATCCTCTTCGAGGAGGGCAACGACGTCCAGAAGCACATCGCCAAGATCGCCACCGAGAAGCAGTGGGGCTCCACCATGGTGCTCACCGAGCCGGACGCCGGCTCGGACGTGGGCGCCGGCCGCACCAAGGCGGTCCAGCAGGAGGACGGCTCCTGGCACATCGAGGGCGTGAAGCGCTTCATCACCTCCGGTGAGCACGACATGTCGGAGAACATCCTCCACTACGTGCTCGCGCGTCCCGAGGGCGCCGGCCCCGGCACCAAGGGCCTGTCCCTCTTCCTCGTCCCGAAGTACCTCTTCGACTTCGAGACCGGCGAGCTGGGCGAGCGCAACGGCGTCTACGCCACCAACGTCGAGCACAAGATGGGCCTGAAGGCCTCCAACACGTGCGAGATGACCTTCGGCGACAAGCACCCCGCCAAGGGCTGGCTGATCGGCGACAAGCACGACGGCATCCGCCAGATGTTCCGCATCATCGAGTTCGCCCGCATGATGGTCGGCACGAAGGCGATCTCCACGCTCTCCACCGGCTACCTGAACGCGCTGGAGTACGCCAAGGAGCGCGTCCAGGGCCCGGACCTGGCGAACTTCATGGACAAGACCGCGCCCAAGGTCACCATCACGCACCACCCCGACGTGCGCCGCTCGCTGATCACGCAGAAGGCGTACGCCGAGGGCATGCGCGCCCTCGTCCTCTACACCGCCTCGATCCAGGACGCGATCCAGGTCAAGGAGGCCAACGGCGAGGACGCCTCCGCGGAGATCGCGCTGAACGACCTGCTCCTGCCGATCGTCAAGGGCTACGGCTCCGAGAAGGGCTACGAGCAGCTCGCCCAGTCGCTGCAGACCTTCGGCGGCTCCGGCTTCCTGCAGGAGTACCCGATCGAGCAGTACATCCGGGACTCCAAGATCGACACCCTGTACGAGGGCACCACGGCGATCCAGGGCCAGGACTTCTTCTTCCGGAAGATCGTCCGCAACCAGGGCGCCGCGCTGAACTCCCTCGCCGAGGACATCAAGAAGTTCCTGGCGCTCGGCACCGGCGGCGAGGAGCTGGCCGGCGCCCGCGAGCACCTGGCCAAGGCCGCCGTGGAGCTGGAGGCGATCGTCGGCCTGATGCTGACCGACCTCGCCGCCACCGAGCAGGACACCAGGAACATCTACAAGGTGGGCCTGAACACCACCCGCCTGCTCATGGCCTCCGGTGACGTCGTCGTCGGCTACCTGCTCCTCAAGGGCGCCGCGATCGCCGCCGAGAAGCTGGCCACCGCCTCGGCGAAGGACAAGGCGTTCTACACCGGCAAGATCGCCGCGGCGAAGTTCTTCGCGGCGAACGTCCTGCCGGGCGTCACGCTCGCCCGCAAGGTCGCCGGCACCGTCGAGCTGGACCTGATGGAGCTGGACGAGGCCGCGTTCTAGCCGAGTCGTCCGGACGTGTCGGACGTCCCCGTCGATTCCTCGCACGGGCCCGCTCCCTTTACCGGGAGCGGGCCCGTGCACGTCGTTAAGGTGAGTCCCATGAGCGCACCCTCCCGCCCGTCACCCGCCGCCCCTTTCGACCGCGGCCACACCGACGACCTGATGTCCTTCCTGGCGGCGAGCCCGTCGCCGTACCACGCCGTGGCGAACACCGCCGAGCGGCTGGAGAAGGCGGGCTTCCGGCAGGTCGCGGAGACGGACGCCTGGGACGGCACCAGCGGTGGCAGGTACGTGCTGCGCGGCGGCGCGATCGTGGCCTGGTACGTGCCCGAGGGCGCCGAGCCGCACGCCCCCTTCCACATCGTCGGCGCGCACACCGACTCACCGAACCTGAGGGTCAAGCCGCGCCCGGACACCGGGGCGCACGGCTGGCGCCAGGTCGCCGTGGAGATCTACGGCGGACCCCTGATGAACTCCTGGCTGGACCGCGACCTGGGCCTGGCCGGCCGGCTGACCCTGCGCGACGGCTCCTCGGTCCTGGTCGACATCGACCGGCCGCTGCTGCGGGTGCCGCAGCTCGCCATCCATCTGGACCGTTCGGTCGGCTCCGAGGGGCTCAAGCTCGACAAGCAGCGGCACCTGCAGCCGGTGTGGGGCCTCGGCAACGACGTCTCGGACGGTGACCTCATCGCCTTCCTGGAGCAGGAGGCCGGGCTGACGGCGGGCTCGGTGGCCGGCTGGGACCTGATGACGCATCCGGTGGAGCCGCCGGCCTACCTCGGCCGGGACCGGGAACTGGTCGCCGGTCCGCGCATGGACAACCTGCTGTCCGTGCACGCCGGTGCCGCCGCCCTCGCCGCCGTCGCGACCTCCGGCGCCCCGCTCACCCGCATCCCGGTGCTGGCCGCCTTCGACCACGAGGAGAACGGCTCCCAGTCGGACACCGGTGCGGACGGCCCGCTGCTGGGATCGGTGCTGGAGCGCTCGGTGTTCGCGCGCGGCGGCTCGTTCGAGGACCGGGCCCGGGCGTTCGCCGGCACGGTCTGCCTGTCCTCCGACACGGGCCACGCGGTCCACCCCAACTACGCCGAACGGCACGACCCCACGCACCACCCGCGGGTCAACGGCGGCCCGATCCTCAAGGTCAACGTCAACAACCGCTACGCCACGGACGGTTCGGGCCGCGCGGTGTTCGCCGCGGCCTGCGAGAAGGCGAACGTCCCCTTCCAGAGCTTCGTCTCCAACAACTCCATGCCGTGCGGCACCACCATCGGCCCGATCACCGCGGCCCGGCACGGCATCCGCACGGTCGACATCGGCGTGGCGATCCTCTCCATGCACAGCGTCCGCGAACTGTGCGGCGCCGACGACCCGTTCCTGCTGGCGAACGCCCTGACGGCCTTCCTGCAGGGCTAGTCGGGGCCTCGCCGGGTACCCGGACGGCACCGGAGATTCCGGAACCGGAAGGGGAGGCGAGGTCTCATGGGTCTCGGCGGATGCATCATCCTCAT
Organism: Streptomyces sp. NPDC107654; assembly: GCF_055639035.1. NCBI lineage: Bacteria > Bacillati > Actinomycetota > Actinomycetes > Kitasatosporales > Streptomycetaceae > Streptomyces > Streptomyces sp. NPDC107654. Next base: position 291,209 of record NZ_JBVKBI010000007.1, on the reverse strand, counting down.
CGCCATAGGGGCCATCCTGACGTTCGCGACCGACTGGCACATGCAGGGTGTCAACCTCACCGTCGTCGGCCTGATCCTCATGGCCGTGGGTCTGATCGGGGTGGCCACCTTCAGCGGCATCGCGCGACGCCGCCGTGTGGTGGTCCCGCCGACGACGCCGGTGGTGGAGAGCGAACCGCACCACCACCGCGCCGACGGCTACAGCGACGGTTACGGCGTCTGAGCAGCCGCCTCCTGCTCGTCCGCGCCGGCGTCCGTGCCCGCCAGGACGAGCGGCAGGCGGTCCGCGCCGCCCCTGTCCCGCTGGTGGACACGGCAGGCGGGGTATGCGCCGGCGCCCGCGGCGGAGCCGCTGTCGGACGGGTGTCGTCGCAGGAGGCCGCCATCGCGGAGACGTGCGGGCCGTCCTTGGTGACGGCCGGGTCCGGCTCCAGTGCCCGGGACTTGCCCGTGCCCGCTCCCTCGCCCTCGAGCGGCGGCTCGGGCGGGGTCGACGAGACCGGCAGGCGCGTCCAGGGACCGTACCGGCCGTCGTCGCGACCGCCGCCCGGCCCGTGGGCCCCCGGTCCTCCCGGCGACCGGTCGTCAGTCCTGGTGGACCGCGTCCGTGCCGGGGCCGCCGGAGAGGGTGTCCCGGCCGGCGCCGCCGTACAGCCTGTCGTTCCCGCTGTTGCCGTACAGCCGGTCGTCGCCGCCGTTGCCGTACAGGATGTCGCTGCCCTTGCCGCCGTACAGGGTGTCGGCGCCCGCGCCGCCGGTGATCGTGTCCCGGCCGTCGTCGCCGGACAGGTACTGGCCCCCTGCGCCGCCGTGCAACGTGTCGTCACCCCTGCCGCCTTGCGCGATGTTGTCGCCGCCGGTCGCGGTGATCGTGTCGTTGCCGTCACCGCCCCAGGCCAGGCCCTCCTTGCCGACGATCAGGGTGTCGTTGCCCGCGCCACCCGAGACGTAGGCCCCGTCGAGGGGGCCGGAGTCGGTCGCCCTGTCGTTGCCGGCACCCAGCGAGATCTCGGCGTAGGAGTAGATCTGGTCGGTTGCGTTCCGGTACGCGACCGAGTCGTCGCGGTCGCCCAGGTCCATGACCAGGGCGGCGTAGGGGTCCTGGCTGTCGACGCTGGTGACCGTGCAGGAGACCTTCGTGCGGTCCGCGCCGTCGGGGTGGCGGCAGCCGTGGCCGGCGCGGATCGGGACGGCGTCGTCGACGACGTAGGTGATGCCCGTGCGGTCCGCCGTGAGCGACGCGGTGACGGCGGCCTTGTTGGTCTGGCCGGGGGCGGCCTCGTAGGTGAGCTGCCAGTCGTACGAGTTGACCCGGGCCGTGGCCGGCGCCGTGGCGGCGCCGGCGGGTCCGGCCAGGGCGAGCGGTACGGCCAGGGCCGCACCGACGACCAGGGCCGCCGCCGGGACGGCGTGGGTCACCCGGCGGCGGGTGGGACGAGAGGACATGGCGGAACCTCCGAGAGAGGAGCGTGCGGTCTGCTGCGCCTTGCACGACGTCCGACTCGGGGACCGCCGGTTGGGTTGGGCAAGTTGCCCGCGCGCACGGGATGTTCACGCAGAGGACACCCGTGGGACCGGTGGATTCCGGTGCCCCGTCAGGTGAGCGCGTGGCCCGTGGTCGCGTCCACGTGGCCGGGGACCTCCTCGTGCCGGTCGCCGACGGTCAGCGTCCCGGTGGGCTCGAAGAGCAGGATCTCGGTGGGCACGGGCGCGTACGGCTTGTGCTCGACGCCGCGCGGCACGGTGAACACCGAGCCCCTGGGCAGGACCACCGTGCGTTCGCCGGCCGGTTCGCGCAGCCCGATGTGGAGTTCGCCCGTGAGGACCAGGAAGAACTCGTCGGTGTGCGCGTGCGCGTGCCAGAGGTGCTCGCCCTCGACCTTCGCCACGCGCACGTCGTAGTCGTTGACGGCCGTGACGATGCGGGGGCTCCACTGCTCGGAGAAGGAGGCGAGGGCCGCCTCCAGGGAGATGGGTTCCATGGGTTCATCGTCGCCGGGTGCCGATACGCCCGGCGAGTGCTAGAAATCGCATATGCCGCAACGATCCTCTCACCGAGTCGTGCTGATGGTCGACGACAACTCCAACCCCTTCGAGATGAGCTGCGCCATCGAGGTCTTCGGGCTCGCGCGGCCCGAGCTGGGGCGGGAGCTGTACGACTTCCGGCTGTGCGCGGCCGGGCCGGAGACCCGGATGCGGGACGGTTTCTTCACGCTCACCGGGGTCGCCGGGCTGGAGGCCGCCGAATCCGCCGACACGCTGATCGTCCCGAACCGGCCCGACACCGAGGTCCCGCGCGCGGATCGCGTCCTGGACGCCGTCCGGCGGGCACACGCGCGGGGCGCCCGGCTCGTCGGCTTCTGCTCGGGCGCGTTCACCCTCGCGGAGGCCGGGCTGCTGGACGGGCGCCGGGCGGCCTGCCACTGGATGTGGGCGGACGCCTTCCGGGCCCGCTTCCCGCGGGTGCGCCTGGAGGCGGACGTGCTCTTCGTGGACGACGGCGACATCCTCACCGCCTCCGGCAGCGCCTCCGCGCTCGACCTCGGCCTGCACCTCGTCCGCCGCGACCACGGCGTGGAGATCGCCAACCACGTCTCCCGCCGGCTCGTGTTCGCCGCGCACCGGGACGGCGGCCAACGGCAGTTCGTGGAGCGGCCGGTGCCCGCGGTGCCCGACGAGTCGCTCGGCCCGCTGCTGGCCTGGGCGCAGGAACGGCTGGGCGAACCGCTGACCGTCGCGGACCTCGCCGCGCGCGCGGCCGTCTCCCCCGCCACCCTGCACCGCCGCTTCCGCAGCCAGCTGGGGACGACTCCGCTGGCCTGGCTCACCGGGGAACGGGTGGCGCTGGCGTGCCGGCTGATCGAGCGGGGCGAGGAACGGCTGGACGTCGTGGCGGCGCGCAGCGGCCTGGGTACGGCGGCCAACCTGCGGGCCCGGCTGCGGCGGGAGACGGGGCTGAGCCCGTCGGCGTACCGGCGCCGGTTCGGAGCGGGACTCCTCTGACGGCTCTGTGAGGATCATCCGGCACCGGGGAAACGTCACCGTATGAGATTCCTCGTACGCGACCGGATCCTCGGCATCGGTGACGACTGGTGGATCGAGGACGAACACGGCCGGAAGGTGTTCCTCGTCGACGGCAAGGCCATGCGGCTGCGCGACACCTTCGAGCTGAAGGACGCCCAGGGGCGGGTCCTGATCGACATCCACCAGAAGATGTTCGCCCTGCGCGACACCATGGTGATCGAACGGGACGGCGAGGCCCTGGCCCGGATCCGCCGCAAACGGCTGTCCCTGCTGCGCAACCACTATCGGGTCTCGCTGGTGGACGGCACCGAACTGGACGTCAGCGGGAAGATCCTGGACCGCGAGTTCGCCGTCGAGTACGACGGCGAACTCCTCGCGGTGATCTCCCGCCGCTGGCTGAGCGTCGTCGACACCTACGGCGTCGACGTCGTGCGGGAGGACGCCGACCCGGCGCTGCTGATCGCCGTGGCGGTGTGCGTGATCCACCTCGCCGAGAAGGAGGGGGAGGAGGACTGACCGCTACCGGGGCCGGTCCAGGCCGAGTACCCGGTCCTTCAGCGCCGGGAACTGCTCGCGGGTCGCGGCCACCTTCGCCGGGTCGAGGTCGACCGTGAGGACCTCTTCGCCGGGGCCGGCCTCGGCGAGCACCTCGCCCCACGGGTCCACCACGATCGAGTGACCCGCCTGCGGAACTCCGGCGTGGGTCCCGGCCGTTCCACAGGCGAGCACGAACGCCTGGTTCTCCACCGCCCGCGCCTGGGCCAGCAGCGTCCAGTGCGCGCGTCGCCGCTCGGGCCAGCCCGCCGGGATCACCAGCGTCTCGGCGCCGGCGTCGACCAGTCCACGGAAGAGTTCGGGGAAACGGAGGTCGTAGCAGGTGGCCACGCCGAGCGTGGTTCCGGGCAGCCGGACCGTCACCAGGTCGCGGCCCGCGCCCATCAGCACGGCCTCGCCCTTGTCGAAGCCGAAGCGGTGGATCTTGCGGTAGGCCGCGGCCAGTTCACCGGAGGGGGAGAAGACGAGAGACGTGTTGTAGAGGGGGCCGTCCGGGTCGCGTTCCGGGATGGAGCCGGCGTGCAGCCACACGCCCGCGTCGCTCGCCGCCTTGGCCATGGCCTCGTACGTCGGCCCTTCGAGCGGCTCGGCCTCCCGGCCGAACTCCTCGTAGGCGAAGGCGCCGGTGGTCCACAGTTCGGGCAGGACGACGAGGTCGGTCCCGCTCTGTTCCCGCACCAGCGCGGCCACACGCCGCCGCCGGGAGTCGACCGGTTCGCCCTCGTCCACGGCGATCTGGATCAGCGAGGCGCGCACACTACCACCGTCCTGGCATTCGAGTCGTCCACACAGGCCTACGATCGTCACACGAAAGCACTGCCGGGGTGCCTTTCAGCAGCGTAACTTAGCTCCCCAAGACACCCGCGAAGTGCAACCGCCCGCTGGCACCGCCGCCGCAACCTGCCCGTGTACCGACCGCCGAGGGGTCCCGTTCCGTGAGTCTGCATCCCACCCTCCAGCCCTACGCCGACGCCTGGACGCACTCCATCGAAGCGATATCCGAGATGGTGCAGTCGCTCGTCGAGGGCGAGTGGAACCGGCGGACCCCCTGCCCCGGCTGGTCGGTGCGGGACATCGTGTCCCACGTCATCGGCCTGGACTGCGAGATGCTCGGCGACCCGCGCCCCATCCACTCCCTGCCCCGCGACCTCTTCCACGTCACCACCGAGCACCAGCGCTACATGGAGATGCAGGTCGACGTCCGACGCCACCACACGGCGCCGGAGATGACGGCCGAGCTGGAGTACACGGTCATCCGCCGCAACCGCCAGCTGCGCGGCGAGTCCCGTGACCCGGGCACCGTGGTGCGCGGCCCGCTGGGCACCGACATCACCCTGGAACAGGCCTACCGCGCCCGGGCGTTCGACGTGTGGGTGCACGAGCAGGACCTGCGTACGGCCCTGGGCCGCCCCGGCAACCTGGACTCGCCGGGCGCGTACGTCACCCGGGACGTGCTGCTGGACGCGCTGCCCAAGGTCGTGGCGCACGACGCGAACGCCCCGCGCAGCTCGGCGATCGTGTTCGACGTGCACGGCCCGGTGGAGTTCCTGCGCACGGTCCGCGTCGACATCCAGGGCCGCGGCACCGTGGAGACCGCCCCCGCCCTCGGCCCGGCCGCCACCCTCACCCTGGACTGGGAGACCTACGTCCGCCTGGCCTGCGGCCGCGTCACCCCGGAGGCGGTGACGGACCGGGTGAAGACGGAGGGCGACCAGGACCTGGCGGCGGAGATCCTGCGCCACTTCGCGGTGACGCCGTAAGGCACGGCTGCGGGCAGTCGTGCCTCCTCCGCACTCTTCGAGCAGGGGGTGCCCCCGGGGGCGGCACGGGTGGACGCGGCGGCCCCCCGCGCGCGCCGGTGAGCCCCACCCCGGGCGCCTATGCGGGGACGTGCACCGTCTCCACCCGGCTGGCCACCAGCCGCTCCCGCTCCCGACGGGCCGCCCGCCCCCGCAACCGCAGGATCTGGCCGACGCCGAGCGCCTGCAGCACGAACACGGCGCTGAACGCCACGGTGTAGTCGTCCCCGGTCGCGTCCAGCAGCACACCGATCGCGAACAGCGTCGTCATGGAGGCGATGAAGCCGCCCATGTTGGTGATGCCGGACGCGGTCCCCTGCCGCTCCGGCGGGTTGGCCGGCCGCGCGAAGTCGAAGCCGATCATCGACGCCGGCCCGCACGCGCCGAGCACCGTGCACAGCACCAGCAGGAGCCACATCGGCGCATGGTCACCGGGGAAGGCGAGGGTGGCCGCCCACAGCAGCGCGGTGGCACTCACGGTGCCCAGCGCCAGCGGCAGCCGCGCCGCGTGGTGCCGGGCGACGATCTGGCCGTAGACCAGGCCGATCACCATGTTGGACAGCACGACGAGGGTGAGCAGTTCGCCGGCCGTGGCGCGGCTGAGGCCCTGTGCCTCGACGAGGAACGGCAGGCCCCACAGCAGCAGGAACACCATCGCCGGGAACTGGGTGGTGAAGTGCACCCACAGGCCCAGCCGGGTGCCCGGCTCCCGCCAGGCGGCGGCGATCTGCCGGCGGACGTAGGCGGCGCCCCGGTGCGGGGACGGCTCCGGTTCCTGGCCCTCGGGGTGGTCCTTCAGGAACAGCAGGGTCAGGACCAGGACGACCGCGCCCGCCAGCGCGCTGCCCGCGAACGCCGGGGTCCAGCCGATGCCGTGCAGCAGCCGGGACAGGACGAGGGTGGAGACCAGGTTGCCCGCCATGCCGACCAGCCCCGCGAGCTGCGCGACCATCGGACCGCGCCGGGCCGGGAACCAGCGGGTGCCGAGCCGCAGCACGCTGATGAAGGTCATCGCGTCGCCGCAGCCCAGCAGGGCGCGGGAGGCGAGCGCGGTGCCGTAGGAGGGGGAGAAGGCGAAGCCCAGCTGCCCGGCGGTGAACAGGACCGCTCCGATGCTCAGCACCCTCTTGGTGCCGAGGCGGTCGACCAGCAGGCCGACGGGTATCTGCATGCCCGCGTAGACCAGCAGCTGGAGTATGGAGAAGGTGGACAGGGCGGAGGCGCCCACGTGGAAGCGGTCGGCCGCGTCGAGGCCGGCCACGCCCAGGGACGTACGGAAGATGACGGCGACGAAGTAGACGGCCACGCCTGTGGACCACACGGCGACGGCCCGGCGCCCGCCCGGCGGGTCACCCGGAAGGGTGGCGTTGCGCACCGCACCGCTCATCGGACCTCACCCCGGGCGAGGTGGGAGAACCAGCCCACATGCCGGTGCACGACAGCGACGGCCGCCGCCGCGTCCCCGGCGCGCAGCGCGTTCAGGATCTCCTCGTGCTCGGCGAGCGTCTTGGCGATCCGGTCGGGGTGGGAGTGCATGACGGCGACGCCCATCCGCAGCTGGCGGTCGCGCAGCTGGTCGTAGAGCCGGGAGAGGATTTCGTTGCCCCCGCTGCGCACGATCTCGGCGTGGAAGCAGCGGTCGGTGACCGCGGCGGCGGCCAGGTCACCGGCGGCGGCCTGCGCCTTCTGCCGCTCCAGCAGCTCGGTCAGCCGCTCCAGCAGGCCGGGCGGGGCGGGCACGGCCTTGCGGGCCGCGTGCTCCTCCACCAGCAGCCGGGTCTCCACCACGTCGGCGATCTCCTGCGCGGAGACCGGCAGGACCAGGGCGCCCTTCTTCGGGTAGAGCCGGATGAGTCCCTCGACCTCCAGCCGTAGCAGCGCCTCCCGGACGGGGGTGCGCGAGACGCCGACGGCCTCGGCCAGCTCACCCTCGGTGAGCAGGGTGCCGCCCTCGTAGCGGCGGTCGAGTACGCCCTGCTTGACGTGGGTGTACACGCGGTCGGCGGCGGGGGGCTGTTTGAGGGACTGCGGGGCGGGCTGCTCGACGGCCGTGTTCATGCCCACAGCATAGATACAACACGTACGCAACGGTGGCAGCGTCCATGATGCGGACGAGATGACCCCCTTCCGCAGCGACCGCACAACCTTCTGTGCTACTTACGTGTCACACATGCGCGGCCCCCTCCTCCATGCCACCTCAACTCGGCCGCGCTTCAGGGGCATTCAAGACATTAGAGGTACATCGCTTTGATTACCGGCATTAAGGGCACCCGCCTTCGCAGAGCCGCCGCGGTCGCCGTCACCTCCGGCGCGCTGCTCACCACCGGTGCCCTCACCGCAGCGCCCGCCCAGGCCGTCACCGCGCCCTCGATCGTGGCCAAGGGCGGGTACGTGATGAACAACGCGAACGGCTCCACGCTGTTCACGAAGGCGGCGGACACCAAGCGCTCCACCGGCTCCACCACCAAGATCATGACCGCCAAGGTCGTGCTCGCCCAGTCGAACCTGAACCTCGACGCCAAGGTCACGATCAAGAAGGCCTACAGCGACTACGTCGTCAAGAACAACGCCTCCCAGGCCCACCTGATCGTCGGCGACAAGGTGACCGTCCGCCAGCTGCTGTACGGCCTGATGCTGCCGTCGGGCTGCGACGCCGCCTACGCGCTCGCCGACAAGTACGGCTCCGGCTCCACCACCTCCGCACGCGTGAAGTCCTTCATCGGCAAGATGAACTCCGCCGCCAAGAGCCTGAACCTGAAGAACACCCACTTCGACTCCTTCGACGGCATCGGCAACGGCAACAACTACTCGACGCCGCGCGACCTGACGAAGATCGCCGGCAGCGCGATGAAGAACTCCACGTTCCGCACGATCGTCAAGACGAAGTCGTACACCGCGAAGACGATCACCAAGACGGGCAGCACCCGCACGATGAACCCGTGGAAGAACACCAACGGGCTCCTCAGCAGCTACAGCGGCACCATCGGTGTGAAGACCGGCTCCGGTCCCGAGGCCAAGTACTGCCTGGTCTTCGCCGCGACCCGGAACGGCAGGACGGTCATCGGCACCGTCCTCGCCTCCACGTCCATCACCCAGCGTGAGACGGACGCGAAGAAGCTGCTGAACTACGGCTTCGCCAAGCTCGGCTGACGCACCGGCACCGCAAGACCCCGGGATGGACCCCTCGCACACCCGCGAGGGGTCCATCCCCTTAGGGTGGCCCCGACATGGACGCACAGGGGGACCACGCCCGGCCGTGGGACACGGCCGCCGCGCTGGTCCGGGCCGCGCAGGGCGGCGACGCCCTGGCCATGGACGAACTGCTGGCACTGGTGACGCCGTACGTCACCCGGCTGTGCCGCCCGATCGCCCCGTACGACGTCGCCGACGCCGTCCAGGAATCCCTGCTGGCCGTCTTCAGGGGGCTGCGCGGACTGCGCGACCCGCGGGCCCTCTACGGCTGGGTGCGCACCGCCACCGTGCGCGAGGCGGTACGCGTCGCCCGCCGAGGGGCCGCCGAGGAACCGGCCGACCCCGCCGGCCTCGCCCACCTCGGCGGACTGCGGGCGGCCACCGACGGCGAGCTGCCGGCCGACGTACGCGACGTCCTCGCCCGGCTGCCCGTCCGCCACCGTGCCGTCCTGGTACTGCGCGAGCTGGAGGGCCTGGACGAGGCCGCCGTCGCCGACCTCCTCGGGGTGCCGCGGGGCACCGTCAAGTCCCGGTTGCACCGGGCGCGATCCTCCTTCCGGAAAGCGTGGTCACGATGAGTTCCGATCCGGTACGCCGGCTCCGGGTCCTGGCCGCGGGCCTGCACGCCGGCCTGTACGCCGAGGAACACCTCGCCCTGCCGTACGACCGGGTGTGGCAGGTCGCCGCCGACCTGGGGACCGAACTCCCGCACCTCCTCCCGTTCCTGCGCGATTTCCGGGTGGCACCGGGCGACGCCGACCGCAAGGAGGCCCTGGCGGTCGGCCGTTCCGGTCTGACGGAGGCTTTCGAGGTACGGCTCGCACCCGGCTGGTGCCTCATGCAGTCCCGTCTCGTCGTGGGCGGCATGGCGGCCGTACCGGAGGCCGGCGGCACCCGCTTCGCCGTCCTGGGCGCCACCCGGCCGGCCGCCCTGCGCCCCGCCCAGTGGCTCTACGGCCGCCTGCTCGGCGCGCGGCGCGGGCGGGCCTTCGTACGGCGGGTGGCGGAGCGGGCGGCGCTGCGGTAGACGGCCTCAGCGCGGGAAGTGGGCGCGGACCGCCTCGGCCACCTCCCCCGGCCGCTCCTGCGGCAGATGGTGACCGGCCCCGGGCACCAGCCGCACCCGCAGCTCGTCGGCGTACGGCTCCGCGCCCGCCAGCAGCGAGGGTGCGACGACGGTGTCCCGTTCCCCGCCGAGCAGCAGCGTCGGCACGGTGAGCCGGTGCCGCCGCCAGCTGCCGAGGACCAGCGCGGGGACGTCGTGCAGCACGTACTGCCAGAACAGCGACTGCGCCGCGGCCGCGCCGGCCGAGGCCGCGGCGGCGTACTCGGCCAGCTCGGCCTCCGTCCACACGGACCGGTCGGCCACCTGGTGCCGCAGCAGGAAGCGGGTGAAGCCGGGCCAGTGGCGCAGCACGGCCCGCCCGAGCACCGGGTACTCCAGGAGCGCCGTGTACCACAGCCGCCACAGGTTCGGCAGCACCGCCCGGTGCCGCGGCCACGGGTGGGACATGTTCAGCGCGAGATACCCGGTGAACCGCTCCGGTGCCCGCAGACACAGCCGGAAGCCCAGGTGCGCCCCCCAGTCGTGTCCGACGAGCCCGACCGGGCCGTCGATCCCGAGCGCGTCGAGCAGCGCGAGGGCGTCGTCCGCCAGGCCGTCCATGTCGTACCCGCGCCGCGTGGCCTGCGACCACCCGAAGCCCCGCAGGTCCGGGCAGAGCAGCCGGTACTCACCGCCCAGTCGCGCGGCGACCTTGTGCCAGGCGTACCAGTGCAGCGGAAAGCCGTGCAGCATGAGCAGCGGGGTGCCGGTGCCGCCGTACTCGGCGAGGTGCAGCCGGGTGCCGCGTACGGTGATGTACCGGTGGACCGCCTGTCGGTCCTCCGGAAGCACACGTCCATCCATCCCTGACCCCCTGGGTCGTCGCGGCCCCCCGTCGGGGCCGCGTCGCCGGGTCAGGAGGCGGCACCGGCACCAAAGGTTCCCTCGCGTTGCGGACGGCTCCGGCGGATGCTCCCACCACACAACGGGGCTGTGGCGCAGCGGAATTGGCGTATTTCCCACGCGATCGTGAACATCCACCTTTCCGCTGGCATATTCCTCTTCATCCGCCCTACGTTCCGCGGCGGAGGTGGTTCACATGAACGAACCCAGGAAGCGGTCCGGACCCGTCGGACAGCACAACGCGATCGACGTCAGCGACTTCGTGTACGCGGCCACCGGAGCCCGCGTCCGCCGGCTGACCATGCCGGACGGAAGTCATTGGTTCCCGGCGGTGGACGTGTGCAAGGAACTCGGGCACACCAACTCTCGTCAGGCTCTCGCCGATCACGTCCCCGAAGAGCACCGAGAGATGCTCCAGACCGTAACTGGAGCTTACGGTCTCAGCATTCCCGCAGGCAGGGAGTGGCGCCGAGACCTGAACGTCATCTCTGTGCAGGGCCTCGTCCTCCTCGTCAACGCCTGCACGAAGCCCGCCTGCATGCCCTTCAAACTGTGGGTCGCCGAAGTCGTCGAGACCGTACAGCGGGAGGGTTCCTACACTCTCGAAGAGGCCGAGGTGCAGCCGGCCGAACCGGGCGCGCCCGTCGCGTACGCCATGCCCGAGCAGGTCGCGGAGGCCATCGTCCGGCTGGAGGCGCACAACCTCCATCTGGACGAGGAGCTGGCGAACGGGCAGCGCGAGTCGATCGCGCTGCAGAAGGAGATGCTGACCGTCCAGCGGGAGACGCTGGCGACCCAGAAGGCCACCCTCGCCGTGCAGCAGGCCCTGGTACGGGCGTTGGAGCGCATCGCGGACCGGTTCGACGCGCTCGTCCTCGCGCGTCCGGTGCCCGGCGGCCGGCCGGCCGCCCCGCCCACCGCGGAGTCCGTGCTGGCCGACTGGCGGCAGCGGTTGTCCGTGACCGAGGACGTGTGGACGGTGGCCGTGGTCATCGCCCCGATCCTCGTCGAAAAGGGTGAGCTGCGCGAGCGGCTCGAGGTCATCGCGGCCCGTACGGGAATGCCGGCACACCGCGTCAACGAGTGCCTCCGCCTGCTGCGCAAGCACGCCTGTATCCGCTCGCGGGGCGGGGCGGACGACGGAGCGCCGGTGTACGTGCTCGACCGGGGCTGACCGGGGGCTCGAAAAGAGAGGGGGCGGTCGCAAGACGAAGTTGCGGCCGCCCCCTTCGGTCTCAGACGTTACCCGTCGAGACGGGTATTCACGCCCAGGTGATCAGCCTCTTGGGCTGCTCCAGGATCGCCGCGACGTCCGCCAGCACCTTGGAACCCAGCTCGCCGTCGACCAGGCGGTGGTCGAAGCTCAGGGCGAGGGTGGTGACCTGGCGCGGCTTCACCTTGCCCTTGTGGACCCAGGGCTGCGCCTTGATCGCGCCGACCGCGAGGATCGCCGACTCGCCGGGGTTGAGGATCGGGGTGCCCGTGTCGACGCCGAAGACGCCGACATTGGTGATGGTCACCGTGCCGCCCTGCATCGCCGCCGGGGACGTCTTGCCCTCGCGGGCCGTCGCCACCAGCTCGCCCAGCGCCTCCGCCAGCTGCGGGAGCGTCTTGGCCTGTGCGTCCTTGATGTTGGGGACGATCAGGCCGCGCGGGGTGGCCGCCGCGATGCCCAGGTTGACGTAGTGCTTGAGCACGATCTCCTGGTTGGCCTCGTCCCAGGCCGCGTTGATCTCCGGGTTGCGCTTGATGGCGACCAGCAGGGCCTTGGCGATCAGCAGCAGCGGGTTGACCCGCAGCCCCTGCATCTCCTTGTCCTGCTTCAGCTCCTCGACCAGCTTCATCGTGCGGGTCACGTCCACCGTCACGAACTCGGTGACGTGCGGCGCGGTGAACGCCGAACCGACCATCGCCTGCGCGGTGGCCTTGCGGACCCCCTTGACCGGGATGCGGGTCTCGCGCGCGGTGTCGTACGACGCCACGGGCGCCGGTGCGGCAGCGGTGGCCGGGGCCGCGGGGGCCGCCGAGGCCGGGGCCGCCTGCTCGGCCGCCCGGGGCGTGGCCGCCGCGTGGACGTCCTCGCGGGTGATGATGCCGTCCGGGCCGGACGGGGTGATCGCGGCCAGGTCGACGCCCAGGTCCTTGGCCAGCTTGCGCACGGGGGGCTTGGCCAGCGGGCGCTTCTCGGCGACCGCACCGGCATGGCCGTTCAGCTCCGCCTGGATCGCCTGCGCCGGCGCCGACGCCGGCACACCGGTCTCGGCACCCTTGCGGGGGCGGCGCCGGGTGGAGGACGTCGCCACGCCGTAACCGACGAGGACCGGCTGGCGGCCCTCCGGCTTGGGCTCCTCCTTCGCCGGGGCGGGTGCCGCCGCGGGCTGCTCGGCGGGGGCCTCCGGCGCCGCAGCGCCGGCCACGGCCACCGCGATGATGGACGTGCCCACGTCCACCGTGGTGCCTTCGGGGAAGTGCAGCTCGCGGACCACGCCGTCGTAGGGGATGGGCAGTTCGACGGCCGCCTTCGCCGTCTCCACCTCGCAGACCACCTGGCCGTCCGTGACCGTGTCGCCCGGCTGGACGTACCACTTGAGGATCTCGGCCTCGGTGAGCCCCTCGCCCACGTCGGGCATCTTGAACTCGCGTACGGACGCTTCCGTCATCGTCGTCACGGCCCTCTCCTCAGTACGCCAGCGAGCGGTCGACGGCGTCGAGCACGCGGTCCAGGTCCGGCAGGTACGACTCCTCCAGGCGCGCCGGCGGGTACGGGGCGTGGTAGCCGCCGACACGCAGGACCGGGGCCTCCAGGTGGTAGAAGCAGCGCTCGGTGATCCGGGCGGCGATCTCCGCGCCGGAACCGAAGAACACCGGCGCCTCGTGCACCACGACCAGGCGGCGGGTCTTCTCCACCGAGGCCTGGACGGCGTCGAAGTCGAGGGGGCTGACCGAGCGCAGGTCCAGGACCTCCAGGGACTTGCCCTCCTCGGCCGCCGCGTCCGCGGCCTCCTGGCACAGCTTCACCATCGGGCCGTAGGCGGCCAGGGTGAGGTCCGTGCCCTCGCGGACCACGCGCGCCTTGTGCAGCGGGGCGGGGATCGCCTCGGGGTCGACCTCGGCCTTGTCCCAGTAGCGCCGCTTGGGCTCGAAGTAGATCACCGGGTCGTCGCTCTGGATGGCCTGCTGCATCATCCAGTACGCGTCCGACGCGTTCGACGGCGAGACGATCTTCAGGCCCGCCACATGGGCGAACAGCGCCTCCGGCGACTCCGAGTGGTGCTCGACCGCGCCGATGCCGCCGCCGTAGGGGATGCGGACGACGACCGGCAGCTTGACCTTGCCCAGCGAGCGGGCGTGCATCTTGGCGAGCTGGGTGACGATCTGGTCGTAGGCCGGGAAGACGAAGCCGTCGAACTGGATCTCCACCACCGGGCGGTAGCCCCGCAGGGCCAGGCCGATCGCGGTGCCGACGATGCCGGACTCGGCGAGCGGGGTGTCGATGACCCGGTTCTCGCCGAAGTCCTTCTGCAGGCCGTCCGTGACGCGGAAGACACCGCCGAGCTTGCCGACGTCCTCACCCATGATCAGGACCTTGGGGTCCGCGTCCAGGGCACGGCGCAGCGACTCGTTGATGGCCTTGGCCATCGCCATCTTCTCGGCCATCTCAGTGACCCCCTTCATCGGCGAACGACGCCTGGTAGGCGGCGAACTGGGCGCGCTCCTCGTCGACGAGCGCGTGTCCGTCCGCGTACACGTTCTCGAAGATGGCGAAGTGGTCCGGGTCGGGCATGGAGCGGACCGCTTCGCGCACTCGTTTGCCCAACGCTTCGGACTCGGCCTCCAGTTCCGCGAAGAATCCCTCGTCCGCGTGGTTTGAGGCCTCCAGGTACCGGCGAAGGCGCAGGATCGGGTCCTTCGCCTCCCAGGCCAGCCGCTCCTCGTCGCCCCGGTAGCGGGTGGGGTCGTCGGAGGTGGTGTGGGCGCCCATGCGGTAGGTGAACGCCTCGACGAGGGTCGGGCCCTCGCCGTTGCGGGCGCGTTCCAGCGCCTGCTTGGTGACCGCCAGGCAGGCGAGCACGTCGTTGCCGTCGACCCGGACGCCGGGGAAGCCGTAGCCCTGCGCGCGCTGGTAGAGCGGGACGCGGGTCTGGCGCTCGGTCGGCTCGGAGATCGCCCACTGGTTGTTCTGGCAGAAGAACACCACCGGGGCGTTGTAGACCGCGGCGAAGGTGAACGATTCGGCCACGTCGCCCTGGCTGGAGGCGCCGTCGCCGAAGTAGGCGATGACCGCCGAGTCCGCGCCGTCCTTGGCCACGCCCATCGCGTAGCCGGTGGCGTGCAGCGTCTGGGAGCCGATGACGATCGTGTACAGCTGGAAGTTGTTGCTGTTGGGGTCCCAGCCGCCGTTGTTCACGCCGCGGAACATGCCGAGCAGGTTGGCGGGGTCGACCCCGCGGCACCAGGCGACGCCGTGCTCGCGGTAGGTCGGGAAGACGTAGTCGTCCTCGCGGGTGGCCCGGCCGGAGCCGATCTGGGCGGCCTCCTGGCCGAGCAGGGAGGCCCACAGGCCCAGCTCGCCCTGGCGCTGCAGCGAGGTGGCCTCGGCGTCGAAGCGGCGGGTGAGCACCATGTCGCGGTACAGGCCGCGGAGTTCCTCGGGCGTGATACCGGCGACGTAGGCGTCGTACTCGGCGTTCTTGACCCGCTTGCCCTCCGGGGTCAGGAGCTGCACGAGTTCCGTTTCGGTGCTCTTCCTGGCGGTGCTGCGGGTGGTGCGCTGGGTGCCGGTGGCTCCGGTCCTGCCGGCGGTGGTGCCGGCCTTGCTGCCGGTGGTGCCGGCCTTGCCTGCGGCGGTGCGTCGCGGCTTGCGCGCGGCACTGCTCTCCACGGTCACGTGTGCTCCTCCGTCGTTCCGGCCCCCGGGGTTGCCGGTAGGCCAGTGCGGCTCACCTGTTCGACCACCGGGCACGGGGTGGGTGCCACTCGGCCGGGAACAGGCGTGACAGGTGCCCCGGCGAGCGCCCTGCAACCATCACGTTACCCAGTGCCTCACATTTCTGTGAAACCCCGTTTGACCTGCGATTTTGCTTGGATTTCCAAGTAAATCGAGGTGGTGTGAAAGCACGCTGGTCACAGCCTCGCGCCTGTCCGGAGCAACCGCACGTTATCCCGCGCACCCAGGTCACGGGAAGACTTTCATGTGAGACTGACCTCGCACACGAAGGCGGAAATTCCGGGTATTTCCTTTCGGCAGCCCGCTCGACAACCCGCATGGCCGCGGACACCGTCCACGGAAAAGCGGAAAAGCCCGTCGCGTGACCGAAAGCGACCGTCGGCGACTGCGTGTGACAACCCCCAGCTCACAGGGGCTGCGCTTGCCCTACCATCTGGCGCGTGCCGCGCTCATGTGTACCACCCCTGGTCCCCCACGCGCCCCCTCTGGGCGCCCTGCTCCGCCTGTACGCCGCCGGAACCGCCCTCACCTGTGAGCCGGTCGACCAGGGCCTCCTGAACCGCGGCTACCGGCTGTGCACCACCAGCGGCCGCTACTTCCTCAAGCACCACTTCGATCCGGACACCGCCGACCCGGCCGCCATCGAACGCCGGCACCGGGCCACCCAGCGCCTCGCCGACCTCGGCGTCCCGGTCCCGCTGCCCCTGGCGCACCGCGAGGGCCGCACGGTCGCCGTCATCGGCGGCCACGCCTACGCCCTGCACCCCTGGATCGACGGCAGGCACCGCCACGGCGGCCAGCTCACCCGCGGGGAGAGCGCACGCCTGGGCGCGCTCCTGGGCGCCGTGCACGCCTGCCTGGAGCGGGTGATGCCGCCCAAGGGGCGCACGCGCCCGGCGACGAGCCCGCACCCGGTGGAGAGCGCCGACCCGGCCGACACCTTCGCCCTCATCGACGACCTGCTCGCCCATGTACGCCGGCACCGGCCCGCCGACGCCTTCGACGAACTCGCCCGGCACCGGCTGCTGGAACGCCGCGCCCTCCTGGAACAGCACGCGGACCGGCGCCCGCCGCGCGGCGGCTCGGTGGGCTGGGTGCACGGCGACTTCCACCCGTTCAACCTGCTCTACCGGGACGACGCCCCCGCGGCCATCGTGGACTGGGACCGGCTCGGTGTGCAGCCGCGCGCGGAGGAGGCCGTACGCGCCGCCGTGATCTTCTTCGTCCGGCCCGGCGGAACGCTGGACCTGCCGAAAGTGCGTGCCTACGCGCGCGCGTACCGGCGTGCGGCCGGCGCCACGCCCTCGGAGCTGGCGGCGGCCGTGCACCGGGTGTGGTGGGAGCGGCTGAACGACTTCTGGATGCTGCGCTGGCACTACGAGCGCGGTGACACGCGCGCGGACTGCCAGTTCCCGGCCGCGTCGGCGCTCGCCGTGTGGTGGACGCGCGAGTACGACGCGGTGTGCGACGCGTTCGTGGAGTGAGCCGCGTTCGTGGAGTGAGCCGCGTGAGCGGCCGGCGTCACCTGGGGGCCGGACCGCCCGTGCCTGCTCAGGGTGACGCCGGTGCGGGCGCCGTGGGCGTCCTTCAACCGGTGGTGTCGCCGGCCGTGCCCTCGGTCGTGGTGCCCGCGTCCGTACCGCCGGCGTCCGTGCCCCCCGTGTCCGTGCCCCCGGTGTCCGTGCCCGCGGTCGCGCCCCCGGTGTCCGTGCCCGCGTCCGTGCCCCCGGTGTCGGTGCCGGCGTCGGTTCCGCCGGCCGTCGTGCCCGTGGGCTGCGACGGCGTGGTCTGCGGGGTCGACGGCTCGCTGCTCGGGGAGGAGGGGGCCGAGCGCGACGGCGTGGTCGCCGGCGGATAGCCGGATCCGGTGCCCGTACCCGAGCTGCCGTTCTCCGTGGAGGGGTCCGAGGGCTCGCCGGTGTCCTCGTCGGTCGGGGTCGCCGAGGGCGACTTCTCCTTCGTGTCCTTGGAGTGCGTCGACGTCGGCTTGGTGTCGGTGCCGTTGCCGCCGTTGCCGCCCGTGTTCTTCAGTGCCAGCGCGGCGCCCGCCGCGATCGCGATCACCGCGAGCACGGCGAGGATCCACAGCTTGCCGCGTCCGCTGCCCCTGTTGCCGTGCCCCTCGAAGCCGCCGTCGTCGCCGTTGCCGTAGCCCGCGGGCAGGATCGGCTGCGGGATCTGCGTGGTGCCGCCCCCGTCCACGGGGTGCGGCATGACGGTCGTCCCGGCGAAGCCGGCCGCCGGGGTGTGCCGGCCGTCGTGCGCCTGCACCGGGCCGGTGTTCCAGGTGCCGGTGTGGCCGCCCTGGTCGTACAGCATCTGCAGGCCGTACTGGACCAGGCCGCGCATCTCCTCCGCCGTCTGGAACCGGTCGTCGGGCTCCTTGGCGAGGGAGCGCATGACCAGGCCGTCCAGCTCCGGCGGGCAGGTCCCGTCGGCGACCTGCGACGGCGGCACCGGCATGTCCTGGACGTGCTGGTAGACCACCGACAGCGGGGTCTCGCCGGTGAAGGGGGGCCGCAGTGCGAGGAGTTCGTACAGCAGGCAGCCCGTCGCGTACAGGTCGGAGCGGTGGTCGACGGCCTTGCCGAGCGCCTGCTCCGGGGAGAGGTACTGCGGGGTGCCCATGACCATGCCGGTCTGCGTCATCGTTGTCGAGGCGCCGTGCAGGGCGCGGGCGATGCCGAAGTCCATCACCTTGACGGCGCCGCTGTCGGTGATGATGACGTTCGCCGGCTTGATGTCACGGTGGACGATGCCGTGCTGGTGCGAGTAGGCGAGCGCCTCCAGCACACCGGAGACGATGATCAGGGCCTGCTCGGGCCCCGGTGCCTCGGCGTTCATCAGCAGGTCGCGGATGGTGCGGCCCTCGACCAGCTCCATGACGATGTACGGCACGGACTGGCCGCCCACCACGTCCTCGCCGGAGTCGTACACGGCGACGATCGCGTGGTGGTTGAGGCCGGCGACGGACTGCGCCTCACGGGTGAAGCGGGCCTTGGAGACGGGGTCCTCGGCCAGGTCGGCGCGGAGCAGCTTGACAGCGACCGTACGGCCCAGACGGACGTCCTCGGCCGCGAACACCTCGGCCATGCCGCCCCGGCCCAGACGGTGCGTGAGCCGGTACCGGCCGTCGCCGACGAGCCCGCCGTTGCCCCACAGCTCCGGCGCGTCCGACATGCCGCCGCCAGTCGCCTCGGGGTCGGACGGGCCCTGAGAGCGCTGCGTCTGTGCCATCAGTCCTCGCCGTCGTTTCTGCCCGCGGTGCGCGCGGTGTTGTCACGGTCTCCGTCGGCCACGCTACAGCCTCCGCGGGCGCCACCGGTTCGGAACGGCAACCGGGACCGACCCGGGACGGACCGGTCATGAAACCCCTAGCACGCGCTGTCGTGCAAATTCTGTGTGCCGCTCGTACACCCCTCGTAACGCTTGCGCGACGCTTCTTGCGCGTACGGTCACGGAACGGGCACCGCGCTTGACGTGTCGGTGCCCTGGGGCAGACTTGGCCGGGAATGACACATTCGATCAAGGCCTGTTCGATGGACGACGACGCCGGACGGCCAGTGGGGGACGCGGAGAGATGAGCCAGGACGGCGCACACGGCCGGTATGCGGGGCAGGCGCTGGCCGGAGGCCGCTACCAGCTGCGCGACTTGCTGGGCGAGGGCGGTATGGCCTCGGTGCACCTCGCCTACGACGCCGTGCTGGACCGCCAGGTCGCGATCAAGACCCTCCACACCGAACTCGGCCGGGAACAGGCCTTCCGCGAGCGCTTCCGCCGCGAGGCGCAAGCCGTGGCCAAGCTCACGCACACCAACATCGTCTCCGTCTTCGACACCGGCGAGGACGACCTGAACGGCATGGCGACGCCGTTCATCGTCATGGAGTACGTCGAGGGCCGGCCGCTGGGCTCCGTACTGGAGGAGGACATCCGGCAGTACGGCGCGATGCCCGCCGACAAGGCGCTGAAGGTCACCGCCGACGTGCTCGCCGCCCTGGAGATCAGCCACGAGAAGGGGCTGGTCCACCGGGACATCAAGCCGGGCAACGTGATGGTGACCAAGCGCGGCGTGGTCAAGGTGATGGACTTCGGCATCGCCCGCGCCATGCAGTCCGGTGTCACCTCGATGACCCAGACCGGCATGGTCGTCGGCACCCCGCAGTACCTCTCGCCCGAGCAGGCCCTGGGCCGCGGTGTGGACGCCCGCTCCGACCTGTACTCGGTCGGCATCATGCTGTTCCAGCTCGTCACCGGACGGCTGCCGTTCGACGCGGACTCGCCGCTGGCGATCGCGTACGCGCACGTACAGGAGGAGCCGGTGGCGCCCTCCTCGGTCAACCGCGCGCTGCCGCCCGCCGTGGACGCGCTGATCGCCCGCGCGCTGAAGAAGAACCCGAACGAGCGCTTCCCGACCGCCGAGGCCATGCGCGACGAGTGCCTGCGGATCGCGGCCTCCCTCCAGGCGGCCCCGCCGAACATCGTGCCGGGCGCCGGTCCGACGCAGAGCGGCGCGGGCGTGAGCTCCGCGGTGTTCCCGCCGGTCGGCCAGGCGCCCCCGGCATCGCACGGGCAGGTCCGGACGCCGTACCAGCCGGCCACCACCCCGGTTCCGAACCCGTACGGCCACCCGGCGCCCGCCCCCTCCTACGGCTACCCGCAGCAGGGCGGCTACCAGACGCCCGCGGCGGGGTACGGCCCGCAGGCCGCCGTCCCGACCCCGCCGCCGTACACGATCGCGCCGCAGACCGCCGGGCAGCCGGCCGGCCGGCCCGGTGGCCGCAGGAAGCGGCCGGTGGTCGTCGCATCGGTCGGGATGGCGGTCATCGTGGTCGTCGGCGTGGTCGTCGCGCTGACGCTGAAGAACGCCGGCGAGGACATCAAGGGCAGCGGCGGATCGAGCGCCTCCGCGTCCGCGTCCCACCGCGCGGGATACCGCGAGCCGGACCGCACCCGGACGATCGACAAGTCCAAGTGCACCGACCCGCAGGAGTCGTGGAAGGACCCGGACAAGATCGAACTGCCCGACTTCCGCTACAAGGACATCAACTCCGTGAAACAGTGCCTGCAGGCCGCGGGCTGGAAGTGGGACCGCGACGACAGGAACGACAACACCTGGCCCGACGGTGCCGTCCTGCAGCAGTTCCCCGAACAGGGCACCGATGTCGACCCGGACAACGTCGAGATCGAGTTGAGCGTCTCCACGGGCAACCCCCCGCAGTGAGCGGTCCGGACCTGCGGTCCGGAGAACGGGTCGGGCCCGGCGGTCGTCCGCCGGGCCCTTCGTGTGCCGTGACCGGATCGGGTGGGCGGATTACAGGTACGGGCCGCCCGAACGGCCGCCCGCCTGATGGTCGTCGCCCTCGTGGCCGGACACGCCCGGCGGAAGGGCGCGGCGCATCTGCTCCAACTGGGCCCGCGCGGCCATCTGCTGGGCGAACAGCGTCGTCTGGATCCCGTGGAAGAGACCCTCCAGCCAGCCCACCAGCTGCGCCTGCGCGATCCGCAGTTCCGCGTCGCTCGGCGTGGCCTCGTCGGTGAACGGCAGGGAGAGCCGCTCCAGTTCCTCGACCAGCTCGGGGGCCAGGCCGTCTTCCAGCTCCTTCACCGAGCTGGCGTGAATCTCCTTCAGCCGCACCCGGCTGGCCTCGTCGAGAGGAGCCGCACGCACCTCCTCCAGCAGCTGCTTGATCATGCTGCCGATGCGCATGACCTTGGCCGGCTGTTCCACCTGTTCCGTCACCGGGGTCTCACGGGATTCCACGTCCCCGCCACCGCCGAGCGTCATCCCGTCCTGACCCACGACGAGGATCTGGGGGTTCTCCGGCGACCGTTCGTTCCTCGGCATCTCCATGCCGCCATTCTCTCGCACGCCACCACCTCATCACCGTGGTGCCCCCTCGTGGCGCTGATCCACCGTGTAGACCCGACGGCCCAATCCGGAATGCCTGCTTTGCCATGGGATGTGAGGCTTATTCCCGTTGGTTTTCCATCGGTCACGACACCTGGGCTCCGGGAGGTCACCGCCGTGACTCCACGCCTGCGACACAGACTCCGCTGCGTCCCGCTGCTGGTCGTCCTCACGACGGCGGCCCTGCCGGCGTACGGCACCGCCGTCGCGTACGGCGGCCCGCCCGCACGCGTCACGGAGCCGGGCCCACGCGTCACGGAGCCGGGCGCCGCCCGCCCGTCCGCCACGGGCCCGGCCCTCCGGGGCCGGCGGCCCGACGAGGGCACGGTCCGCGCGGAAGCGGCTCCGCGGGACACCGCTCCGAGCCGCGGACAGCCGGAGCAGAGCCGGCCGGGCCGGGACGGCCCGGGCCGGGCGCCTGCCACTGCGGCCGCCCCCGCGCACCAGGCCTCGCCGGCCGCCGTGCCGATGCCGTCCGACTCCGCCTCGGCGTCGGTCCGCCCCTACCGTCCGCTCGCCTCGGTCGAACCGTCCCGGGCGGGCAGCCGGGCCGGCGAGGGGCGGATGCGGCCGGGCCGGCCCGACGGGCCGGCGGTGGAGGTGGAGGGCGACGACGACCCGCCTCCCGCCACCCCCGTCGCCCGGCCGAACGAGCCGGAGGAACCGGAGACCGCCGAGATACCGGGCGCCTCCTCGCCCTCCGAGGAGGCCGGTCTCGACTCGGACGGGCGTTCGGCGGAACCCGCCGCCCGGCAGGCCGCCCCGCAGGGCGAGGCGGAACCGGTCCTGCGCATACTCCCGCTGGGCAGCGGCCTGGTCCTCATCGGTCTCGGCCTCGGCCTCGCCCTGCTGGGCCTGAGGCTGCGCCGGAGCTGACCGCCCGCACCACGGTCCGGCCGCTCCACCGGTCCCGCCGCTACGGCACGACCAGCAGCACCTTGCCGACGTGCCCGCTCTCCTCCACCAGCCGGTGTGCCTCGGCCGCCTGCGGCATCGGCAGCTCGCGGTCCACGACCGGACGGACGTGCCCGGCGGCCAGCAGGGGCCACACATGCTCGCGTACGGCGGCGACGATGGCCGCCTTCTCGTCCAGCGGACGGGCACGCAGCGAGGTCGCGCTGATCGCGGCCCGCTTGCCGAGCAGCGCGCCGATGTTCAGCTCGCCCTTCGTCCCGCCCTGCATGCCGATGATCGCGAGGCGTCCGTTGACGGCGAGGGCCTGGACGTTGCGGTCCAGGTACTTGGCGCCCATGTTGTCGAGGATGACGTCGGCACCCGCTCCGCCGGTGGCCTGCCTGATCTCTTCGACGAAGTCCTGCTCGCGGTAGTTGATCAGCACGTCGGCGCCCAGCTCGGCGCAGCGGTCGAGCTTCTCCTTCGTGCCGGCGGTCACCGCCACCTTGGCGCCGACGGCCTTGGCCAGCTGGATCGCCATGGTCCCGATGCCGCTGGAGCCGCCGTGGACCAGCAGCGTCTCGCCCGGGCGCAGGTGGGCGACCATGAACACGTTGGACCAGACGGTGGAGACCACCTCGGGCAGTGCCGCCGCCCGGGTGAGGTCGACGCCGTCGGGCACGGGCAGCAGCTGCCCGGCCGGTACGGCGACCTTCTCGGCGTAACCGCCGCCCGCGAGCAGCGCGCACACCGGGTCGCCCACGGCCCAGCCGGAGACCCCGGTGCCGAGCGCGGCGATCCGGCCGGAGCACTCCAGGCCGGGGTAGGGGGAGGCGCCGGGCGGCGGGGCGTAGAAACCCTGGCGCTGCAGGACGTCGGCGCGGTTCACGGCGCTGGCCACCACCTCGACCAGCACCTCGCCCTCGCCGGGCACCGGATCGGGGACCTCGTCCCACACCAGCGCCTCGGGACCACCAGGTTCGGGAATCGTGATCGCATGCATGTCCGTGACGCTACTCCCCGGGGGGCCGGTCACTCGTCCGGCAGGGGGCGGGTGTCCGGGGTGAGCTGGATTCCGGGGGTGGCGCGGACGATGGTGATGAGCCGGTCCGTCAGCTGGAGGGTGCCGACGGACGGATCGTCGTAGCCGAGCACCCGGTGACCGCGTATGACGCTCACCACCAGGTCGTCCGTCTCGCGCGGCTTCCTGCCCACCTCCGCACGGACCACCGGCCGTTCGACGAGGTCCAGCCCGCTGCCCTGCTGGATCAGGTCCTCCATCACCATGCCGGCGGCGGGGCTGAGCACGGAGAGGCCGAGCAGTCGGCCGGCCGCGCCCGAACTGGTGATGACGGCGTCGGCCCCGGACTGCTTGAGCAGCGGGACGTTCTCCTCCTCGCGCACCGCGGCCACGATCTTGGCGCCGCGGTTGAGCTGGCGGGCCGTCAGCGTGACGAGGACGGAGGTGTCGTCGCGCTGCGGGGCGACGATGATCTGCCGTGCCCGGTGCACCTCGGCCCGTTTGAGCACGTCACTGCGGGTGGCGTCGCCCATGACCCCGGCGTAGCCCTCCGCGTTCGCCGCATCGATCGCCTTCGAGCTGGGGTCGACCACGACCACCTGCTCCTTCTTCAACCCGGTCGCGCAGACGGTCTGGATGGCCGACCGGCCCTTCGTACCGAAACCGATGACGACGGTGTGATCGCGCAACGTGGACCTCCAGCGGTTCAGGCGCCACTCCTCACGCGTCCGTTCGGTGAGGACCTCCAGCGTGGTGCCGACCAGGATGATCAGGAACAGCACGCGCAGGGGCGTGATGACGAAGATGTTGGCGAGCCGGGCTCCGTCGCCGACCGGGGTGATGTCGCCGTAGCCGGTGGTGGAGAGGGTGACGGTCGCGTAGTAGAACGCGTCGAGCAGGTCGACGGAGCCGTCGGCGTTGTCGTGGTAGCCGTCGCGGTCCGCGTAGACGACCATCGCGGTGGCGACCAGCACCACCAGGGCCATGATCAGTCGCTTGAGGACCTGGCGGGTCGGGCGTTCCACCACTTTTCTCGGCAGGCCACCCGATGGGGCACCAGGTGTTCGCCCGCTTGGCGGGCTATGGCGTCATGGCCCGGAAGTTTCACGTGAAACACACTCCGATCCCGCCGGTCGCCCACGGCAGGTCCAGCAGCTCCGTCTCCTCGCCCTGCCGGGCCCCGCCCGGCGGTACGACGGCCAGCGCGTCGGCGGCGGCGACGCCCCGGAGCATGGCCGGGCCGTTGTAGTGCAGCGGCACGGCGTGGTCACCGCGCAGCACCACGGGGATGAGCCGGGTGTCGTGCGGATGCCCGTGCACCGCCTCGCGGAGCGGCAGCGTGTACGGCTCGGGGGCGGGGTGGGCGGCGAGGGTCCGCAACAGCGGTTCGGCGAGGGTGAGCAGCCCGGAGACGGCCGCGAGGGGGTTGCCCGGCAGACCGACGAGGTGCTGGTGGTCCGAGGTGCGGGCCAGCAGCATGGGGTGGCCGGGGCGGACCTTGACGCCGTCGACGAGGAGTTCGGCGCCGATGCGCTCCAGGACCGGGTGGACGTGGTCGACGGGTCCGGAGGCGGTACCGCCCGTGGTGACGATCAGGTCGGCGTCGGAGCGGGTGACCGCCTTGTGCAGCGCCCTGGCGTCGTCGCCGATCCGGCGTACGGCGAGGACGTCGGCGCCGAGCGCGCGCAGCCACGGCGGCAGCATGGGACCGAGGGCGTCCCTGATCAGCCCGTCGTGCGGCAGCCCCTCGGACAGCAACTCGTCGCCGAGTACGAGGACTTCGGCGCGGGGCCGGGGGACGACGGTGACCGTGTCGTAGCCGGCCGCCGCGGCGAGGCCCAGGACGGCGGGGGTGACCAGGGTGCCGACGGGCAGCAGCTGGTCACCGCTGCGGCACTCCTGGCCACGGGGGCGGATGTCCTGGCCGTGGAGCATCTCGCGGGTGGTGTGCAGGCGGCCCTGGGCGTCGATCCGGCCGTGCTCGGTGCGCAGGACGGCGGTGGTGTCGGCGGGGATGCGGGCGCCGGTGGCGATACGGACCGCCTCGCCGTCGGTGAGCGGCTCCGGCTGCGCGTGCCCTGCCAGCACGCCCTCCTCCCGTACCTGCCAGGGGCCGGGGCCGGCGACCGCCCAGCCGTCCATCGCGGAGGTGTCGAAGGAGGGCAGGTCGGTGAGCGCCTCGAGCGGGGCGGCCAGGGCCCGGCCCAGTGCGTCGGCGAGCGGTACGGAGGCGGGGGCGCGGCGGGCGCGGGAGCGGGCGGCGCGGGCGGCGGTCTCCCGGGCCTGGGCCCAGGGGGTGGCGCGGTGCCGCTCGGCGGGCCGTTCGGCGGACGTCTGGGGGGCAGGCGCGGACGCCCGGCCGGAACCGTCGCCCGCGCCGTCGTCCCGGGCCTCCCCGTGGGGTTCCCTCACCAGGGCCAGGGCCTCCTCGACGTCGAGGTCGTCGGTGTCCTCGGCGGGTGCCTCGGACCGGGTGCCGGGGGCGGTCATCCGGCGTCCGGGGCGCTCGGGCCCCCGCTGCTCGCATCCCTGCCCGCGGCGTTCTCTTCCTCCCAGCGCAGGGCCAGCGCGGTGGCCTTGCGGGCGGCCTCGGCGACGGCCTCCGGGCCGCCCTCGGCCCGCGCCGCGGCGTAGCCCACGAGGAACGTGGTCAGCGGGGCCGCCGGGCGGGCCACGCCGTGGGCGGCGTCACGGGCCAGGTCGAGCAGGACGCCGGTGTCGACGTCCAGGTCGATGCCCAGCTCGTCCTTGACTGCGGAGATCCATTCATCCAACACGTGCCCATGCTCCCTGATCCGTGCCCTGGCGTCGGCGATGTCGTCCCAGGTGTCGCAGTCGAAGGACGCGAGCGGGTCCGGGACGCGGGTGAGCGTGAGGGCGCCGGTGAGCCGGCGCAGGGGCAGCCCGGCGAGGCCGTCGTGCGCGGCGGCCAGGGCGGTCAGCTCGCGGCGCAGGGCGGCGGTGCGATAGGCGGCCACGAGGGGCTGGTCGCGGCCGTCGGTGTCGGTGAGCAGCGCGCCGTCGGCGCCGGTGTCCTGAACGGTGGTCAGCAGGCGCCGGAGGGTGGCCGCTCGGAGGAAGGGCAGATCGGCGGAGAGGACGACGGTGTGCGCGGCCGTGGTGAGCCGCAGTCCGGCCTCCAGCGCGGCGACCGGCCCGCCGCCCGGCGGCTCCTCGCGCGCCCAGCGCACCGGACGGGCGGTGGGCCGGGGCGCGGCCACGACGACGGTCGTCGCCGCGTCGGCGCAGGCCCCGAGCACCCGGTCGAGCAGGGCGCGCCCGCCGACCCTGAGGCCGGGCTTATCGGCCCCGCCGAGCCTCCGGGCGGCACCGCCGGCCAGCACGACGGCGTCGTACGGGGCGGGTGTTCCGGCGGCGGGCGCGGTGTCGGTCACCCTCCGAGTATGTCCTGTGGCTCCCTTCCTCCGGACCCGGCGTGGGTCACAGGGTGCGCAGCAGCACCGCCGGCTGTTCCACGCAGTCGGCCACATACCGCAGGAAGCCGCCCGCCGTGCCGCCGTCGCACACCCGGTGGTCGAAGGTGAGCGAGAGCTGGACGACCTGGCGGACGGCCAGCTCGCCCTCGTGCACCCACGGTTTGGGGATGATGCGGCCGACGCCCAGCATGGCCGCCTCGGGGTGGTTGATGATCGGGGTGGAGCCGTCGACGCCGAAGACCCCGTAGTTGTTCAACGTGAAGGTCCCGCCGGTGAGTTCCCCGGGAGTGAGCGTTCCCGCGCGGGCGGACTCCGTGAGCCGGGCGAACTCGGCGGTCAGGGACTCCGCGTCGCGCGCGTGGGCGTCCCGGACGACGGGCACGACCAGGCCGCGCTCGGTCTGGGCGGCGAACCCGAGGTGGACCTGGTCGAGCCGGACGATCTCGCGGGCCCCGGTGTCGACGAAGGAGTTCAGCTCGGGGAACCGGGCCAGGGCGGCCGTGCAGATCCGGGCGAGCAGCGCGAGCAGGGAGATCTTCGGTTCGCCTGCGGCGTTCATGGCGGTGCGCGCCCGCATGAGTTCGGTCGCGTCGGCGTCGACCCAGCAGGTCGCGTCCGGGATCTCCCGGCGGCTGCGGGAGAGCTTGTCGGCGACGGCACCGCGCACGCCCTTGAGCGGGACCCGGACTCCGGCCTCGCCCCGGGGGGCCACCGCGGGGGCCCGTACGGCCGGTTCCCCGCCCGTCGGCGCCGCCGCGGCGGGGGCCGGTACGACCGGTTCGCCTGCCGTGCGGGGCCTTCCCGCCCCGGTCCGCAGCGCGTCCTCGACGTCCGCGCGCAGGATGAGCCCGTCCGGCCCGGAGCCGGTCAGCCCGCGCAGGTCGACGCCGTTGTCCCGGGCGAGCTTGCGTACGAGCGGGGAGATCACGGGGACCGGCCCCTCCACCGGCACGGGCGCCCGCGTCACCGCCGGTGTCGGCGTCGGCGCGTGCACGCGCGCGTGGGGGGCCGCCGAAGCGGTCCCGGGCCGTCGCGCCTGCCCGTCGACGCCGGCCGTGCCCGCCCGGACCCTTCTGCGGCGGGCCGCCGGGGCCTGGGTGCCGTAGCCCACCAGGACGTTCCCGGAGCCCTCGGGCTCCGCCGCCGGTTCACCGACGGCGACCGTCAGGAGCGGAGCGCCGACCGGCAGTTCGGTTCCCTCCTCGCCGAAGCGGGCGGTGACCACACCGCCGTAGGGGCAGGGCACCTCGACCATCGCCTTGGCCGTCTCCACCTCGACCACCGGCTGGTCGATGGCGACCACGTCACCGACCTTGACCAGCCAGCGGACGATCTCCGCCTCGGTGAGCCCCTCACCGAGGTCGGGCAGCTTGAACTCCAGCACCTGAGCCATCAGCCCTCGGCCTCCCACTGCAGCCGGGCCACGGCGTCCAGGATGCGGTCGACGCCGGGCAGGTGGTGCCGCTCCAGCATGGGCGGCGGGTACGGGATGTCGAAGCCGGCCACGCGCAGCACCGGCGCCTCCAGGTGGTGGAAGCAGCGCTCGGTGACACGGGCCGCGATCTCGCCGCCGGGCCCGCCGAAGCCGGTGGACTCGTGGACGACGACGGCGCGGCCGGTACGCCGCACGGCCGCGCAGACCGTCTCGTCGTCGAACGGCACCAGTGAGCGCAGGTCGACGACCTCCAGGTCCCAGCCCTCGGCCCGGGCGGCCTCGGCGGCCTCCAGGCAGACCGGCAGTGAGGGGCCGTAGGTGATGAGCGTGGCGCTGGTGCCGGGGCGCCGGACGACCGCGCGGCCGATGGGCTCGACGTCCGTCGGCTGCTCGGGGTTCCAGCTGTCCTTCGACCAGTACAGCCGCTTGGGCTCCAGGAAGACGACCGGGTCGTCGGAGGCGATGGCCTGGCGCAGCAGCCCGTAGGCGTCGGCGACGGTGGCCGGGGTGACGACGTGCAGGCCCGGGGTGGCCATGTAGTAGGCCTCGGAGGAGTCGCTGTGGTGCTCGACGCCGCCGATGCCACCGCCGTAGGGGACGCGGACGGTGATCGGCAGGGGCATCCTGCCGCGCGTGCGGTTGCGCATCCGGGAGACATGGCTGATCAGCTGCTCGAACGCCGGGTAGGCGAAGGCGTCGAACTGCATCTCCACCACCGGCCTGAGGCCGTACATGGCCATGCCGACGGCGGTGCCGAGGATGCCGGCCTCGGCGAGCGGGGTGTCGGTGCACCGGTCCTCGCCGAACTCCTTGGCGAGACCGTCGGTGACACGGAAGACCCCGCCCAGGGTGCCGACGTCCTCGCCCATGACGTGCACGGTGGGGTCGGCGGCCATCGCGTCGCGCATCGCGCGCGTGAGGGCCTGTGCCATGGTGGCGGGCTTGACGGCGACGGTGGTCATCGGGCGCCGCCTTCCGGCGCGCCGGGCTCGCCGTGCTGCTCCCGCTCGGCATCCAGCTCCGCCCGCAGCAGTGCCTGCTGCTCGCGCAGTTGCGGGGTGCTCTCGGCGTAGACGTGGTCGAAGAGGTCCATGGGGTCGAGGCCGGGGTCCTGGTTCATGCGGTCGCGCAGGGCGGCGGCCATCGTCTCGGCGTCCTGCCGGGCCGCCTCGATGCCGGCCTGGTCGAGCAGACCGCGGGTGGTCAGTTCACGTTCCAGCAGGTCGATCGGGTCGTGGGCGCGCCAGGCCTCGACCTCGGTGTCACCGCGGTACCGGGTGGCGTCGTCGGCGTTGGTGTGGGCGTCGATGCGGTACGTCACCGCCTCGACCAGGGTGGGGCCGCCGCCCGCGCGGGCGCGGCGCACGGCGTCGCCGAGGACCTCGTGCACGGCCGCGGCGTCGTTGCCGTCGACCAGCCGGCCCGGCATGCCGTACCCGACGGCCTTGTGGGCCAGGGAGGGGGCGGCGGTCTGCTTGGCGAGCGGGACGGAGATGGCGAAGCCGTTGTTCTGCACCAGGAAGACGACCGGTGCCTGCCAGACGGCGGCGAAGTTCAGCGCCTCGTGGAAGTCGCCCTCGCTGGTGCCGCCGTCGCCGACCATGGCGAGCGCGACCACGTCGTCGCCCTTGATGCGGGCGGCGTGCGCGAGACCGACGGCGTGCGGCAGCTGGGTGGCGAGCGGAGTGCTCAGCGGGGCCACCCGGTGGGCGTGGGGGTCGTAGCCGTTGTGCCAGTCGCCGCGCAGCAGGGTGAGCGCCTCGGCGGGGTCCACGCCCCGGGCGACGACGGCGAGCGTGTCGCGGTAGCTGGGGAAGAGCCAGTCGCGCTCCTCCAGGGCCAGGGCTGCGGCGACCTCGCAGGCCTCCTGGCCGGTGCTGGACGGGTAGACGGCGAGCCGGCCCTGTTTGGTGAGCGCGGTGGCCTGCGTGTTGTAGCGGCGGCCGCGCACCAGCTGGGCGTACAGCCGGCGCAGCAGGTCGGGGTCGGCCTTCCCGGCCGCCTCGGTGCCGAGGACGCGGTAGGGCTCGGCGTCGGGCAGCAGCGGCGCGGGGTCCATACGGGGCTGCCAGGCGGGCGGCGGCGATGGCCGGTACGCGCCCCGCTGCTCCAGAACCGTCATGACGGCACCTCCTCGTGGGAGCGGCTACGGGAGGCGTGTCGGCTGTGACCCGCCTCACCAACCGATTGTTCGGTCGTCGGCACATTTTGGCTACAGGCACCTCAAGGCTGTGGACAAACGGTTCTCCACAGCCTGCAATGAACGCAGGACGTCCACGGCGAGGAAGCGGGGGGACATGGGACCTGAACAAATGGCCGACGGGCCGCAGGACGGTGTCGCGCTGCCGCCCCGCCCGCTGGACGCCATCGACCAGGACATCCTGCGCATTCTCCAGGCGGACGGCCGCGCCTCGATACGGTCCGTCGCCGAACGCGTCCACGTCTCGCGCGCCAACGCCTACGCGCGCATCAACCGGCTCGTCGAGGACGGGGTGATCCGGGGCTTCAGCGCGCGCGTGGACCACGAGCGGGCCGGCCACGGCACCTCGGCGTACATCACGCTGAAGATCGTCCAGAACAGCTGGCGCACGGTTCGCGAGGAGCTCAGGCAGCTGCCGGGCGCCTCCCACATCGCCCTGGTGGGCGGCGACTTCGACGTACTGCTGCTGGTGCACACGCCCGACAACCGGACGCTGCGGGAACTGGTGCTGACCCGGCTCCAGGCCATCCCCGAGGTGCTCAGCACCCGCACGCTGCTGGTGTTCGAGGAGGAGGACCTGGAACCGGACAGCTGAGGTCAGCCCTGGCGCAGCCCCGAGAAGACCAGCCGGGCCACGGCGTCGGATACCTCCAGGTCGCTCGCGCCCCGCGCCTCCGGCCGGTACCACTCCACGATGGAGTTGATCATCCCGAAGACCAGCCGGGTGGCCAGCCGCACCTCCACGTCACCGCGTACGTCGCCGTCGGCGGCCGCCGCCTTCAGCAGTTCCGCGACCCGGTGGTCGAAGTCGCGGCGCCGCTCCAGCGCCCACCGCTCGGTCTCGGTGTTGCCGCGCACGCGCAGCAGCAGCGTCACGTAGGGCAGCTCGGCTATGAGCACCTCGACCATGCGGCGCACCACGTGCTCCAGCCGGTCGACGGACCGCCCCGTGCGCGCGTGCTCCTCCTCCAGGATGGCGAACAGCCCGTCCAGGGCGCGGCTGACGGCCCGGCGCAGCAGCTCCTCCTTGCCGCTGACGTGGTGGTAGATGGACGACTTGGAGATGCCGGCCGCCTTGGACAGGTGCTCCATGGAGGTGCCGTCGTAGCCGCGCTCGTTGAAGACCCGCACGGCGACCGAGAGCAGCGTCTCGGGGGTGTACGTGTCGCGCTTGGCCGTGGTCATGGGGTGCCCTCCCGCTTGTCCTGGGCGTACGAGTGGCGGTAGAGCGCCAGGGAAGGCGCGTAGCGGCCGGAGGGGTCGCGCTCGTGCAGCTCGTCCAGCAGTTCGTGGGCCCATGCGCGGGGGAGACCGCGGCTCCACTCGAAGGGCCCGAGCGGGTAGTTGACGCCGAGGCGCATCGCGGTGTCGATGTCCTCCTCGGTGGCGACGCCCTTGGCGACGGCGTCGTGCGCGAGGTCGATGATCCGGGCGACCGTGCGGGCGACGATCATCCCGGGGACGTCGCCGATGACGCTGACCTTCTTGCCGAGCGCCTGGAAGAGCCCGGTGGCCTCGGCGAGTGTCTGCGGCAGTGTGTCCTGGGCGGTGGACAGGGCGATGCGGGTGGCCTTGCGGTAGTCCAGGGCGAGGTCGAAGTAGACGACGTCGCGGAACTCCACGGAGGTCTGGCCGTCGGCGAGGGCCAGCTGGCCGCCGCTGGGCAGCACCAGGCGGGTGCCGCCGTCCTCGTCCTCCTCGCGGACCGTGATGCCCGCCTCCCGGATCATCGCCAGCAGCTCGGCCGCCGGGCCCAGGTCGCCCTCGGCGACGACGTAGGCGGGCGGCCGCTCCTCGTCGGCGGTGTGCGGCTCGGGCCGCTCGGCGCCCTCGGCGTGGTCGTACCAGCCGTGCCCGCTCTTGCGGCCGAGCCGGCCGGACTCCACCAGCCGGCGCTGGGCCAGCGAGGGGGTGAAGCGCACGTCCTGGAAGAAGGACTGCCACACCGAGTGGGTGACGGACTCGTTGACGTCCTGGCCGATCAGGTCGGTCAGCTCGAAGGCGCCCATCCGGAAACCGCCCGACTCACGCAGGACCGCGTCGATGGTCGCGGGGTCGGCGGCCTGGGCCTCGTAGACGGCGAACGCCTCCGCGTAGAACGGCCGGGCGATGCGGTTGACGATGAAGCCCGGGGTGTCCGCGCAGGCCACCGGCGTCTTGCCCCAGGCCCGGGCGGTCTCGTACGCGCGCGTGGCCGACGTGACGTCGGTGGCGAACCCGGAGACCACCTCGACCAGCGGCAGCAGCGGCGCGGGGTTGAAGAAGTGCAGGCCGACGAAGCGCCCGGGGTGGCGCAGGGCGCCGCCGATGGCCGTCACCGACAGCGAGGACGTGTTGGTGGCGAGCAGGCAGTCCTCGGCGACGATGTCCTCCAGCTCGCCGAAGAGCTGCTGTTTCACGTCCAGCCGCTCCAGGACGGCCTCCACGACCAGCCCGCAGTCCGCCAGCCGGGCGAGGCCGTCCACGGGCTCCAGACGGGCGCGGGCGGCGTCGCGGTCGGCCGCGGTGAGCCGGTCCTTGGCCACGAGCCGGTCGAGGCGGGCGCCGATCGCTTCGGCCGCGTCCCGGGCCCGGCCGGGGACGGTGTCGTACAGCCGTACGGGATGGCCGGCGACCAGCGCGACCTGGGCGATTCCCTGGCCCATGGTGCCGGTCCCGACGACGGCCACGGGGCTGCTGAGGGCGAGAGCTGTCATGTGCGCGATCCTCCCGCACGGGGTTTTCCACAGATGCGGCGGACCCCCTTGTACCGACCGATCGTTCGGTTACTCTAGCTCTGACCGTTCCATTCCGCTGCTCTTTCTGCCAGGTCAGGACTCGAAGGAGAGTCCTCCAGACGAGGAGTTGGTCCCGCATGGCCGCCGAACTGACCGCGCCCGAGCTGATCGCCAAGCACCGGCCTACTCTCGATCAGGCCCTGGAAGCGATCCGCACCCGCGCGTACTGGTCTCCGCACCCCGAGCACCCGAAGGCGTACGGCGAGGGCGGCAGCCTGGACGCGGCGGCCGGCAAGGCCGCCTTCGACGCCCTGCTCGGCAACCGCCTGGACCTCACCGACCAGCCCGGCACCGACGACTGGGTGGGCGAGGAGGTCTCCCCGTACGGCATCGAGCTGGGCGTGAGCTACCCGCACGCCGACCTCGACGTGCTGCTGCCCGCGATGCGGGCCGGCCGGCGCGCCTGGCGGGACGCCGGCCCGGAGCTGCGGGCCATGGTGTGCCTGGAGATCCTCAAGCGGATCAGCGACCGCACGCACCAGTTCGCGCACGCGGTCATGCACACCTCCGGCCAGGCGTTCATGATGGCGTTCCAGGCGGGCGGCCCGCACGCCCAGGACCGCGGCCTCGAGGCGGTGGCGTACGCGTACGCGGAGCAGATCCGCACCCCCGGCACGGCGGAGTGGTCCAAGCCGCAGGGCAAGCGCGACCCGCTGGCGCTGGCCAAGACCTTCACGCCGGTCCCGCGCGGCATCGGCCTGGTCATCGGCTGCAACACCTTCCCGACCTGGAACGGCTACCCGGGCCTGTTCGCCTCCCTGGCCACCGGCAACGCGGTCCTGGTCAAGCCGCACCCGCGCGCGGTGCTGCCGCTCGCGCTCACCGTCCGCATCGCCCGGGACGTGCTCGCCGAGTCGGGCTTCGACCCGAACCTGGTCGCGCTGGCCGCCGAGCGGCCCGGAGAGGGCATCGCCAAGACCCTCGCCCTGCGCCCCGAGATCAAGATCATCGACTACACGGGGTCGACGACGTTCGGTGACTGGCTGGAGGACAACGCCCGTCAGGCCCAGGTCTACACGGAGAAGGCCGGCGTCAACACCGTGATCGTGCACTCGACGGACGACTACCAGGGCATGCTGTCCAACCTGGCGTTCTCGCTGTCCCTGTACAGCGGCCAGATGTGCACCACCCCGCAGAACCTGCTCATCCCCCGCGACGGCATCAGCACCGACCAGGGCCCCCGGACCTTCGACGAGGTCACCGCCGACCTCGCCCGCGCGGTCGACGGCCTGCTCGGTGACGACGCGCGCGCGAACGCCCTGCTCGGCGCGATCGTCAACCCGGACGTCAAGGCCCGTCTGGAGGCCGCCGCCGGCCTCGGCGAGGTGGCGCTCGCCTCCCGCGAGGTCACCAACCCGGAGTTCCCGGGCGCTGTGGTCCGCACCCCCGTCATCGTCAAGCTGGACGGCGCCAAGCCGGACGACGAGGCCGCCTACATGAGCGAGTGCTTCGGCCCCGTCTCCTTCGCCGTCGCGGTGGACTCGGTGACGGACGCGGCGGAGCTGCTGCGTCGCACGGTCCGGGAGAAGGGCGCGATGACGGTCGGCGCCTACACCACGGACGCCGGGGTCGAGGAGGCGATCCAGGAGGTGTGCCTGGAGGAGTCGGCCCAGCTGTCGTTCAACCTCACCGGCGGGGTGTACGTGAACCAGACCGCCGCCTTCTCCGACTTCCACGGCTCCGGCGGCAACCCGGCGGCCAACGCGGCCCTCACCGACGCCGCGTTCGTGGCCAACCGGTTCCGGGTGGTGGAGGTCCGCCGTCAGGCCTGAGCGGCCGGCCCGGTTCTAGAACACGGCCCGGGCGCTCCCGGCGCTCCAGTGGTACAGCGTCATCGCCACGCTGGTGGCGAGGTTGTAGCTGGAGACCTGGGGGCGCATCGGCAGCCGCAGCAGGTGGTCGGCCCGGGCCCGCAGCTCCGGTGACAGGCCGGAGCGCTCCGATCCGAAGGCCAGCACGGCGTCGTCGGGCAGCTTGGTCCCGCGGATGTCCTCACCCTCCGGGTCGAGGGCGAACAGCGGTCCGGAGGGCAGCTCGTCGACGCCGAGGCGCTCCACGGCGGTCGCGAAGTGCAGGCCCGCCCCGCCGCGCAGCACCGTGGGGTGCCAGGGGTCGAGGGTGCCCGTGGTGACCACGCCGGTCACCCCGAAACCGGCGGCCAGCCGGATCACCGCGCCCGCGTTGCCGAGGTTGCGGGGGTTGTCCAGGACCACGACGGGCGCGGTGCGCGGTGTACGGCCGAGCGCGCGCAGGCCGGCCTCCCGGGACGGCCGTACCGCGAGGGCGGCCACGCCGGTCGGATGGGGGCGCGGGACGAGCGCGGCGTACGCCGCCTGGGGCACCTCCGTCAGGAGGGCGTCCAGGGTGTCGCGTACGTCCTCGGCCAGTTCCCCGGCGAGAGCGAGCGCGGCCTCCCGGTCGGTGGTGACCGCGACCGGCACCTCGGCCCCGAAGCGCAGCGCGTGCTTCAGGGCGTGGAAGCCGTCGAGCAGCACGGCACGGTCCGCGTGCTCACGCCAACGGCCCAGCGGATCGGTCATGCCGTGAACCCTACGCGGTCCATGGGGCTCTCCTCGGGGGAGCGCGGCGCGGGCACCGTACGGCCCACGCGCCGGGCGAGCCGTCCGCGCGCGCGTACGGCCAGGCCGCCCAGCCGGCGCAGGAAGGACGTCGGCAGGAAGACCGCGTCCGCGGTGATCATCGCCAGCGAGAAGAACGGCAGACCGAGGACGACCGCGATCACCGCGTGCTCGATCATCATCAGCGCCAGCAGGACGTTCTTGACCCGCCGGTTGAACAGCGTGAACGGGAAGGCGACCTGCACCATGACCGTCCCGTAGGCCACGAGCATCAGGATCGTGCCGCTGGACGACATCAGGTCGGCCAGGGCGGGCCAGGGCGAGAAGTAGTCCAGGTGGAGCGGGTAGTAGACGGCGGTGCCGTCCTGCCAGCGCGAGCCCTGGACCTTGTACCAGCCGGCCGTGGCGTAGATCAGGCAGGCCTCCGCCATGATCACGGCCAGGGCGCCGTTGTGCAGGATGTTCGCGATGACGTCCAGCAGGATGCGCGGCTGCTCCCAGGCCGCCCGGCGGCCGACGGCCCACCACAGGCCGAGCCCGGCCCAGGCCGTCCACAGCAGCGCCGGGATCAGCCAGCCGTTGTCGAACCGGCCGGTCAGCGTCGCCGCGCCGAGCGCCAGGCCGGACACCGCCCACAGCACCGGTCCCGTCCGGTCGGCGGGCGTCCGCTCCCCGCGCGCGCGTGCCGCCGCGCCGTGGGCCGCGCGACGGGCATCCAGCGACCACACCTGCCCGCAACGCGTGAACACCAGGTAGAAGGCCATCAGGTGCAGGACGTTGTCGCCGCCGTCACCGATGAAGACGCTGCGGTTCTGCAGCGACAGCACACCCACCATGAACAGCACGGACGAGGTCCGGGTGCGCCAGCCGAGCAGCAGGGCGGCACTGGCGAGGATGGCCAGCGCGTAGCAGCACTCGAACCACAGCTGCCCGTCGGACCACAGCAGCGCCGTGAAGGCGTGGTTGTCGGCGGTCAGCTCCTTGGCGAGGTTCCAGCCCCACGGCCCGGTGGGGCCGTACAGCTCCTGGCGGTGCGGGAACTCGCGCAGCAGGAACAGCAGCCAGGTCCCGGCGAAGCCGATCCGGATCACGGCGCTCTGGTACGGCCCGAGAGCCGCCTCGGTGACCCGGGCGACGCCCCGCGAGAGGGTGAGGGAGAGACGGTTCACCGCACGCCTCCCGCGGCCTCGTCGGACGTCAGGGCCCACCAGGGCAGCAGGCGGTAGACGGGTTTGTCGGACACCCGCTCACGGCTCCACGGCGGCGGCTGCACGTTGGTGGTGCTGGAACGGATCTGCACGCGCTGGATCACGCCTTCCCGGCTCGTCGGGTCGTCCCGGTACAGGCGCATGACCACGATCCGGCGCAGGTACTGCTCGGACAGGGAGCCGCGCAGGCCGACGGGACGGTTGTCGGTGCCGTGCGTGGCGCCGAAGAAGTCCCAGGCCCGGCGCAGCAGGTTCTGCTGGGTGTGGCTGGGGGCCAGGTTGCCGTCGATGGCGGCGCCGTCCCGGGCGGACAGGTCCGTCCAGCCGGTGGTGCGCAGCCCGCCGTCCCGCATCCGCACCTCGGCGCGTACCTGGACGGCGATGTTCTGCTGAAGCGGGTTGGGGGCGAAGAGCTTCCAGTTCTGCTCGAACTCGGGATACACCCATTCCTCTATCGCCTTGCCGTGCTGCTTCGTCACCGTGTTGGCGGGGGCGAGGCTGAGGAACACCATCAGCAGGTGCACACAGGCGGCCACGGCGACCACCGCGAGCGCCAGCGCCGCGCCGACCTGATAGCGCGGGGAGAGCGCGGCGACGCCGGTGCGGGGCGTGGGTGCGGGTGCGGTTCCAGGCTCGGGGCCGGGGTCGGGGGGCGGCGGCGCCGGGGGTTCTTCCGGGAGACGCGTCCCGGCCGACCCGTCCGGGCCCTGCGGGCCCCGCGGATCCTCGTCGTACGCGTCCATTCCGTCCCGTCCCCCGTCTCGGCTCATGCGGTCAGCTCGGTGTCTTCGTCTCGGTCGTCCGGCCCGGCGGTTGACCGAGCGGGCGGACCGTCGCGCGGTGCCCCGTCCCGGGCGCCGCACGCGGCACGAGCGCCTCGTCTCGACGCTCGCACGGAACGGTACTCAGCCCCGGGCCCCGGGCGCAGCCCCGGGTACGGACGGAAACGGTGGTCCTCGCCATCCGGGGCGGGGCCGCGGCCCCGCCTCCTCCCTGCTGTCCACAGGCGGCGCGAGGAGTTTTCCACAGCGGTTGACACCCGCGGCGACCCCGCACACCATGGACTACGCACGGACCGAACGATCGGTCGGGACGCATCGCTCGGACAGGATTCACCGCAGAGCCCGAGGTCAGGGGGACCGCATGGCCACAGCAGCCGCGCAGCCGACCGCCCGCACGGTGGCGGACGGCGCACCGGACACCGCCGGGACGGCGGCCTACCAGCGCGCCTTCGACGCGGCCGTGGCCGCCGACGAACGCATCGAACCGCGCGACTGGATGCCCGACGCCTACCGCGCGACCCTGGTCCGGCAGATCGCCCAGCACGCGCACTCCGAGATCATCGGCATGCAGCCGGAGGCCAACTGGATCACCCGCGCGCCGTCCCTGCGCCGCAAGGCGATCCTGATGGCCAAGGTCCAGGACGAGGCCGGCCACGGCCTGTACCTCTACAGCGCGGCCGAGACCCTCGGCACCAGCCGCGACGAACTGCTCGACAAGCTGCACACCGGCCGCCAGAAGTACTCCTCGATCTTCAACTACCCCACCCTGACCTGGGCCGACGTCGGCGCGATCGGCTGGCTGGTGGACGGCGCCGCGATCACCAACCAGGTCCCGCTGTGCCGCTGCTCCTACGGCCCGTACGCCCGGGCGATGGTGCGGATCTGCAAGGAGGAGTCCTTCCACCAGCGCCAGGGGTACGAACTGCTGCTGGCCCTCAGCAAGGGCACCCCGGAACAGCACGCCATGGCCCAGGACGCGGTGGACCGCTGGTGGTGGCCGTCGCTGATGATGTTCGGTCCGCCCGACGACGAGTCCCAGCACTCGGCGCAGTCCATGGAGTGGAAGATCAAGCGCCACTCCAACGACGAACTGCGCCAGCGCTTCGTGGACATCTGCGTCCCCCAGGCCGAATCCCTGGGCCTCACCCTCCCCGACCCGGAGCTGCGGTGGAACGAGGAGCGCGGGCACTACGACTTCGGCCCCATCGACTGGACCGAGTTCCGGGACGTCCTCAAGGGCAACGGCCCGTGCAACGAAGCGCGGATCACCCAGCGCGTACGAGCCCACGACGAGGGCGCATGGGTACGGGAAGCAGCCGCGGCCTACGCGGCCAAGCACGCCGGCGACACCGGTGAGACGGGAGCGACGCGAGCATGAGCACCACCGACTGGCCCCTGTGGGAGGTCTTCGTGCGCTCCCGGCGCGGCCTCTCCCACACCCACGCCGGCAGCCTGCACGCGCCCGACGCCGAACTGGCCCTACGCAACGCCCGCGACCTGTACACCCGGCGCGGCGAGGGCGTCTCCATCTGGGTCGTCCCGGCCACCGCGATCACCGCGTCCTCGCCGGACGAGAAGGACCCGTTCTTCGAACCGGCCGCCGACAAGCCCTACCGGCACCCGACCTTCTACGAGATCCCGGAAGGGGTGAAGCACCTGTGACCGCCACCGGCCCCACGGCCAGCACCACGCCCCACCCCGCCTCCGGCGCCGCCCACCTCGGCACCGTCCCGGTGACCGCCGCGCTCGCCCTCGGCGACGACGCCCTGGTGCTCTCCCACCGCCTGGGGGAGTGGGCCGGGCACGCCCCCGTCCTGGAGGAGGAGGTCGCCCTCGCCAACATCGCCCTGGACCTGCTCGGCCAGGCCCGGGTGCTGCTGTCCCTGGCCGGCGACGAGGACGAGCTGGCCTTCCTGCGCGAGGAACGCGCCTTCAGGAACCTCCAGCTGGTCGAGCAGCCGAACGGCGACTTCGCCCACACCATCGCCCGCCAGCTGTACTTCTCCACCTACCAGCAGCTCCTCTACACCGAACTCGCCGGGACGGACGGCCCGTTCGCGCCGCTCGCCGCGAAGGCGGTCAAGGAGGTCGCCTACCACCGCGACCACGCCGAGCAGTGGACGCTGCGGCTCGGTGACGGCACGGAGAACAGCCACGAGCGGATGCGGCGGGCCTGCGACGCGCTGTGGCGGTTCACCGGGGAGATGTTCCAGCCGGTGGAGGGCCTGGAGGCCGACTGGCGTGCGCTGGAGGACCGTTGGCTGGAGTCCGTCACCGACGTGCTCGGCCGGGCCTCCCTGACCGTCCCGGAGGGCCCGCGCACCGGCGCCTGGTCGGCGGGCGCCGGACGACAGGGCCTGCACACCGAGCCGTTCGGACGGATGCTCGCCGAGATGCAGCACCTGCACCGCAGCCACCCGGGGGCGACATGGTGACCGCCACCGCCCTGGAGGCGGAACTGCTGGAGCTGGCCGGCTCCGTGCCCGACCCCGAGCTGCCGGTGCTCACCCTGCGCGAGCTGGGCGTGCTGCGCGCGGTGCACGTCCACGGCGGCGACGCGGTGGAGGTCGACCTGACTCCCACCTACACCGGCTGCCCGGCCATCGAGGCGATGAGCCTGGACATCGAGCGGGTGCTGCGCGCCCACGGCATGCGCGAGGTCACCGTCCGCACGGTGCTCACACCCGCCTGGTCGACCGACGACATCACCCCCGAAGGCCGGGAGAAACTCCAGGAGTTCGGCATCGCCCCGCCGCGCGTGGGCCACGACAGCGGTCCGGTGCCGCTGAGCCTGGGCCCGACCCGCACCCGGGAACCGCGGCCCCCGGCCGAACCGGTCCGGTGCCCGCACTGCGGCTCGGCCGAGACCGAGCTGCTGAGCCGGTTCTCCTCCACCGCGTGCAAGGCGCTGCGCCGCTGCCTGGCCTGCCGTGAACCGTTCGACCACTTCAAGGAGTTGTGATGGCCCGCTTCCACCCGCTCCCGGTGGCCGCGGTCGACCGGCTCACCGACGACTCCGTCGCCCTCACCCTCACCGTCCCGCCGGAGCTGCGCGAGGAGTACCGGCACGCACCCGGCCAGCACCTCGCGCTGCGCCGCCGGATCGACGGCACGGAGGTCCGGCGCACCTACTCGATCTGCTCCCCCGCCCCCGACCCAGTCGGCGAGGGCCCGGAGAGTCTGCGCGTGGGGGTGCGGCTGGTCGAGGGCGGTGCCTTCTCGGCGTACGCGCTGAAGGAGATCAACGTCGGGGACGAGCTGGACGTGATGACCCCGGCGGGCCGCTTCACGCTGGAGCCGGCCCCGGG
Source organism: Streptomyces sp. NPDC107654 (assembly GCF_055639035.1). Lineage (NCBI taxonomy): Bacteria > Bacillati > Actinomycetota > Actinomycetes > Kitasatosporales > Streptomycetaceae > Streptomyces > Streptomyces sp. NPDC107654. Next base: position 250,194 of record NZ_JBVKBI010000007.1, on the reverse strand, counting down.
CCTGTACGCGGCCGTCGTCGGCGGCAGCGGCATCACCCCGGTGCTGTCGATCGTGGCCACGCTGCTGGCGCGTGAGCCGTCGGCCCGGTTCTGTCTGATACGCAGCGACCGCACGGCCGCCTCCACGATGTTCCTGGAGGAGGTCGCCGACCTGAAGGACCGCTATCCGGAGCGGCTCCAGCTGGTGACCGTGCTCTCCCGGGAGGAGCAGCAGGCGGGACTGCCGTCGGGCCGGCTCGACCGGGACCGGCTCACGGGGCTGCTGCCCGCGCTGCTGCCGGTGGACCGGGTGGCGGGCTGGTTCCTGTGCGGGCCCTACGGGCTGGTGCAGGGCGCGGAGCGGGCGCTGCGCGACCTGGGCGTGGACCGGGCGCGGATCCACCAGGAGATCTTCCACGTGGACGCGGGCTCCGCCCCGGCGGCCACCGCTTCGGCACCGGCGCACAGCACCGTCACCGCACGACTCGACGGCCGCGGCGGCACCTGGCCGGTGCGGGAGGGGGAATCGCTGCTGGAGACGGTGCTGCGCAACCGGTCCGACGCGCCCTACGCCTGCAAGGGCGGGGTGTGCGGCACCTGCCGGGCCTTCCTGGTCGCGGGCGAGGTGCGCATGGACCGCAACTTCGCGCTGGAGACGGAGGAGACGGAGGCCGGGTATGTGCTGGCCTGCCAGTCGCATCCGCTGACGGAGAGGGTGGAGCTGGACTTCGACCGCTGAGACCCCCCGAGCGCGCCCGCCTCGACCGCTGACACCACCCGGGCGCACCCGCCTCGACGGTTCACGTCTCGACCGCCCCGTCCTCGACTGGCCCCTTCTCAACCCTCCACCCTCGACCGGCCCGCCCTCGACCGGCCCTTCCCGACCGTCTCCCCCTCGACCGGCCCTTCCCGACCGTCTCCCCCTCAACCGTCCGTCCTCAACCGTCCGTCCTCGACCGTTCCCTTCTTCTAGAACCTGTCCTATCTTGACGGCCCGTCAGACACCGGCAGCCGCGTCTCGGTGCGCTGCCGGAGGACCGGACCCGCCAGGAGGACAGGCCGTGGACTTCACCTTCACCGAGGAGCAGCGGGCGGCGGCCGAGGCGGCGCGGGGGGTGTTCGCCGGGGTCGCGCCGGACGCGGTGCCCAGCCCGGCGCTCACCCCCGGCGCCGTGGCCGAGGGCTTCGACCGGGCGCTGTGGTCCCGGCTGGCCGACGCGGACCTGCTGAGCCTGCTGCTGTCCGAGGCGCACGGCGGAGCCGGTCTGGACGTGATCGCGCTGTGCCTGGTGCTGCGCGAGGCCGGCCGGGTGCTCGCCCGGGTGCCGATTCTGGAGCACAGCGCCGCCGCCGCGGCCGTGCAGGCCTACGGCGGCCCGGAGCAGGCGGACCGGCTGCTGGCCCGGGCCGGCCGGGGCGAGCTGGTGCTGACCGTCGCGGCCGAGGGGCGTACCGGCCACGACCCGGCCCCGCTGGCCGTCACCGCGCGCCGTGCGGGGCCGGTGTGGCTGCTGGACGGGGTGCAGACGGCGGTGCCGTGGGCCTACGACGCGGACCTGGTCGTCGTACCGGCGCACGTCGAGGGCCCGGGGGCCGAGCGGACCGTGCTGGCGCTGGTGCCGCGGGAGGCCGAGGGGCTGGTGCTCGCCGAGCAGGTCTCCACCAGCGGTGAGCGGCTGGCCGAGCTGCGACTGCGGTCCGTGCGGCTCGGGCCGGACGAGATGATCGAGGCCGACGGAGCCTGGGAGTGGCTGCACGGGCTGCTGGTGACGGGCACCTGTGCGCTGGCGCTCGGGCTGGGTGAGCGGGTGCTGCGCATGACCGGGGAGTACACCGGCAAGCGGGAGCAGTTCGGCCATCCCATCGCGACGTTCCAGGCGGTGGCTGTGCAGGCCGCGGACCGGTTCATCGACCTGCGCGCCATGGAGGCCACCCTGTGGCAGGCCGCGTGGCGGATCGCCTCCGGGGCCCCGGGGGCACTGCCGCTCGCCGGGGACATCGCCGTGGCGAAGATCTGGGCGGCGGAAGGGGTCCGGCGGGTGGTGCAGACGGCGCAGCATCTGCACGGCGGGTTCGGCGCGGACACCGACTACCCGCTGCACCGCTATCACGCCTGGGCCAAGCACCTGGAGCTGGCACTCGGCCCGGCGGCGGCGTTCGAGGAGCGGCTGGGCGACCTGCTGGCCGCCCACCCCCTCGGCTGACCGGGCGTGGAGGCCCGGGTCAGAGGACGAAGCCCGGCTGGCCCGCGTCGGTGACAACCGGGCGGCCGGCGGTCTGCCAGTGCTGCATGCCGCCGTCGACGTTGACCGCGTCGACGCCCTGCTGGACCAGGTACATGGTGACCTGGGCGGAGCGGCCGCCCGAGCGGCAGATGACGTGGACGCGGCCGTCCTGCGGGGCGGCCTCGGTCAGCTCACCGTAACGGGCGACGAACTCGCTGATGGGAATGTGCAGGGCCCCCTCGGCGTGGCCCGCCTGCCACTCGTCGTCCTCGCGGACGTCCAGCAGGAAGTCACCGTCCTTGAGGTCCGTGACCTGGACCGTGGGCACACCAGCTCCAAAATTCATGGCTCCGACGCTACCCGACGCCCCGCCGGTTCAGTTCTGCCCCAGCAGGCCGGCCAGCTCCGTCTCCCGCTGGGAGATGTCGGTGCGCAGCCGTTCGGCGATCTCGTCGAGCAGCCCGTCGGGGTCGTCCGGGGCGAGGCGGAGCATGCCGGCGATCGCGCCGTCCTCCAGTTCGCGGGCGACGAGGGTGAGCAGCTCCTTGCGCTGGGCGAGCCATTCGAGGCGGGCGTACAGCTCCTCGGCGGGGCTCGGCCGCCGCTCGGGCGGTACCGGACCGGCGGCCCACTCCGCGGCCAGCTCTGTGAGCAGGGTCTCGTCGCCGCGGGCGTAGGCGGCGTTGACCCGGCTGAGGAACTCCTCGCGCCGCTTGCGCTCGTCCTCCTCCTGGGCGAGGTCCGGGTGGGCCTTGCGGGCCAGTTCGCGGTAGAGCTTGCGGGCCTGCTCGCTGGGCCGTACGCGCTGCGGGGGCCGTACCGGCTGGTCGGTGAGCATGGCGACGGCCTCCGGGAACAGGCCGTCGCCGTCCATCCAGCCGTGCAGCAGTTCCTCCACGCCGGGCATCGGCAGCACGCGGGCGCGGGCCTCCGCGGCACGGCGGATGTCTTCGGGATCGCCGCTGCGGGCGGCCTTCGCCTCGGCGATCTCGGCGTCCAGCTCCTCGATGCGGAGGTAGAGCGGGCCGAGCCGCTGCTCGTGGAGGCGGGAGAAGTTCTCCACCTCGACGCGGAAGGTCTCCACGGCGATCTCGTACTCGATCAACGCCTGCTCGGCGGCCCGCACGGCCTGTTCCAGCCGTTCCTCGGGGCGGGGGGCCTGGGACTGATCGGCTTCCGGGGTCGTCACCCGCCCAGCGTAGCCGCTGCCCCCGGCGCGGACCGGGATACGGCTCCCCGCCCCGGGAAACCCCTCACGACAGCCGGGAAACCCCTCACCACACTCCCAGGGTCGCCTAACGGCACTCGTGACGTCCCTCACGACACCCTGTGGCACCCCTCAAGACGCCCGGTGACCCCACGACGCCCGGTGGCACCCCTCACGACGCCCGGTGGCGCTCCGCACGACACCCCGTGGCACCCCTCACACCCCTCACGCCCCCAGCTCCGCCTCGATCCGGCCCGCCCGGATGCCCGCGAGCAGGTCCGCGTGGTCCGCCTCCGTGCGGTCGGCGTAGGCGACGGCGAAGGCGGCGACGGCCTCGTCCAGTTCCTCGTTCTTGCCGCAGTAGCCGGCGATCAGGCGGGGGTCGGCGCTGTGGGAGTGGGCGCGGGCCAGCAGGGCGCCGGTCATGCGGGCGTAGTCGTCGACCTGGTCGGCGGCGAGGGCGGCCGGGTCGACGCTGCCCTTGCGGTTGCGGAACTGGCGCACCTGGTAGGGGCGCCCGTCGACGGTGGTCCAGCCGAGCAGGGTGTCGCTGACGACCTGCATCCGCTTCTGCCCGAGCACCACCCGGCGTCCCTCGTGCTCCGCCGGCGGGGCCGGGAATCCGGCCGTGGCCAGGTGCGGGAGGAGCGCGGAGGGGCGGGCCTCCTTCACCTGGAGGATCAGGGGCTCGCCGCGGTGGTCGAGGAGCAGTACGACGTAGGACCGGGTGCCGACGCTGCCGGTGCCGACCACGCGGAAGGCGACGTCGTGCACGGCGTGCCGGGCGAGCAGGGGGTGGCGGTCCGCGCCGAGGGTGTCGACGTAGGACTCCAGGGACCGGACGACCTCCGCGGCCTCGGCGTCGGGTATGCGGCGCAGCACCGGCGGGGCGGGCACGAACCGGCGTCCGCCGTCCGGCGCCGCCTCGGTCGACTTGGCGGCGAACCGGCCGCTGGTGTTGGCCCGGGCCTTCTCCGAGACCCGCTGGAGCGTGCCGAGCAGGTCGTGGGCGTCGGTGTGGGAGACGAGTTCCTCGTCCGCGATGGCGTTCCAGGCGTCGAGTGCGGGGAGCTTGGCGAGCAGCCGCATGGTGCGGCGGTAGGCGCCGACCGCGTCCCGTGCCGCGGTCCGGCAGGTGTCCTCGTCGGCGCCTGCCTCGCGGCCGGCGAGGACCAGCGAGGCGGCGAGCCGCTTGAGGTCCCATTCCCAGGGGCCGTGGACGGTCTCGTCGAAGTCGTTGAGGTCGATGACGAGGCCGCCGCGGGCGTCGCCGTACAGACCGAAGTTGGCGGCGTGCGCGTCACCGCATATCTGGGTGCCGATCCCGGTGGCGGGGGTGCGGGCGAGGTCGTACGCCATGAGACCGGCCGAACCGCGCAGGAAGGCGAAGGGGGTGGCCGCCATCCGGCCCACGCGGAGCGGGGTCAGTTCGGGGATGCGGCCGGCGTTGGACCCGGCCACCGCGCTCACCGCGTCGGGGCGGGCGGCGTCCAGGTCGAACGTGCGGTGGGCGGAGCGCGGCACGCTCGTGCGCAGCGCCTTGCCCTCCTCCTTCGGCGAGCCCTGCGGCGGCCAGTCGGCGAACCCGCGCACCCGCGGCAGCCGGCGCGCACCCCCGCCCGCCCCGTTCGTCCCGTCCGTCCCGTCCACTCCGGCCCTTCCGTCCGTGGCCCCCACACCGGTTCCGGTCATCACGACCGCCTCCCCCGAACTGCCCGCACGCCGTCGGACAGGCGCCGGTACGAACATCAACTCGCGGAGACCGTACAACCGGTGGCCGAAACGCGTCAGACCCTGTGGACAACTCCGCCGCCCCCGGCCCGGAAGCGGGGACCGACGCGCCGACCGTCCTCGCCGGGTACGGCCGTTGGCGACCTGAGAGCTTCCTCACACAAGGCCCGGCGGCCCCAGCGGACGCACGCCACCACATACGACGAAGGGCCCATCGTTTTCACGATGGGCCCTTGGCCTTCTGTGCGCGAGGGGGGAGTTGAACCCCCACGCCCTTGCGGGCACTGGAACCTGAATCCAGCGCGTCTGCCTATTCCGCCACCCGCGCATTGGGTGTGTCTTCCGTTTCCGGCCCTTTCGGGCTGGCCCCTTCCGACACCCAGAACATTAGCACGTCGTACGGGGTGGATTCACATCCCTTCCCGCCCGGCCCCCACCGCCCCGCCCGCGCCGGTTCACCGGCCCGCACCGGCCCCCACCGGCCCCGTCGTCCCGCGCACCGGCATGCGTCGGCCCTCGTACCGGCCCCGGTCGACGCCCGCACCGGCCCCCTGGGCGCGCCCGCCCCACCGGCCTCCGGGCGCCCGCCCCACCAACCTCCAGGCCACCGTCGTACCGGCCCGCCCGGCGCGCGCACCGGCCCGGGGGCGCGCACATGCCGGACCGGAGTGGGCGCGTACCGACTGACGATGGCGTGCGGACCGGGCCGGGGTGGCGCGCGGGTGGGCAGGGGGCGGCGCGCGTATCAAGGAGGCGCGCGTCTCGTATCAACCTCGTACCGGTCCAGGACATCTCACCGGGAGGCGGGCCGGGTCCGCAGCCGGGTGCGGGACACTGGTCTTCGCCCCCCTCTACGATCCATGCAGCAGGACACGCACCCGGGAGTTCGAAGGGGAGCCGCTGGGGGAACCGGCTGATTGGCGGGCGCGTAGATACGATCAGTGAGCAGTACCCGGCAGTACCCGGCAGGACGGCCGCCCACAGGGCGGCCGAGGCAGCGGCACAGAGCAGGCAAGACGACGGCAGGGACGGAGGAGGTGCCCCATGGGAGTCCTGAAGAAGTTCGAGCAGCGTCTCGAAGGTCTGGTGAACGGCACCTTCGCCAAGGTCTTCAAGTCCGAGGTCCAGCCCGTGGAGATCGCCGGAGCGCTCCAGCGGGAGTGCGACAACAACGCCACCATCTGGAACCGCGACCGCACCGTCGTGCCCAACGACTTCATCGTGGAGCTGAGCACGCCGGACTACGAGCGCCTCAGCCCCTACTCCGGACAGCTCGGCGACGAGCTGGCCGGCATGGTGCGCGACTACGCCAAGCAGCAGCGCTACACCTTCATGGGCCCGATCAAGGTCAACCTGGAGAAGGCCGACGACCTGGACACCGGCCTGTACCGGGTGCGCTCGCGCACCCTCGCCTCCTCCAGCAGCCAGCAGGCGGCACCGCAGGCTCCCGGCGCACCGGCCGGACGCCCCGGACAGGCCGCCCCGGGCGGCTACGGCTACCCGCCGGCCGCCCCCGCGGGCGCGCCCCCGATGCCCTCGGCGCCGCCGCCCGGCTCCCGCCCCGGCGGCTACGGCTACCCGCAGCCCGCCACCCAGCGGCCCGCCGCGGCCCCGATGAGCGGCGCGCGCACCCGCTACTGGATCGAGATCAACGGCACCCGCCACCAGATCTCCCGCCCGACGCTCGTGCTGGGCCGCAGCACCGACGCCGACGTGCGGATCGACGACCCCGGCGTCTCCCGCCGGCACTGCGAGATCCGGACCGGAACGCCCTCGACGATCCAGGATCTCGGCTCCACCAACGGCATCGTGGTGGACGGGCAGCACACCACCCGCGCTACGCTCCGCGACGGCTCGCGGATCGTCGTGGGCAGCACCACCGTTATCTATAGGCAAGCCGAAGGGTGAAGCGGGGGCAATGTCAGAGCTGACCCTCACGGTCATGCGGCTGGGTTTCCTGGCCGTACTGTGGCTGTTCGTGATCGTGGCCGTGCAGGTCATCCGGAGCGACCTGTTCGGTACGCGCGTCACCCAGCGCGGATCGCGTAGGGAGGCGGCCCGGCCGCAGCAGCAGGCGGGCGGCCGGCAGCAGGCCCGGCAGCAGGCCGCGCCGCCGCAGCAGCGCGGCCAGCAGGGCGGGGGCGGCCGGCGCGGCCGCAACGCCCCCACCAAGCTGGTCGTGACCGAGGGCACGCTGACCGGCACCACCGTCGCGCTCCAGGGACAGACCATCACCCTGGGCCGGGCACACGACTCCACGATCGTGCTGGACGACGACTACGCCTCCAGCCGCCATGCCAGGATCTACCCCGACCAGGGCGGCCAGTGGATCGTCGAGGACCTCGGCTCCACCAACGGCACCTACCTGGACCGGTCCCGGCTGACGACCCCCACACCGATCCCGCTGGGCGCGCCGATCCGCATCGGCAAGACCGCAATCGAGCTGCGGAAGTAGTGCTACGTCATGGATAAGCGCGAGCGGAGCGAGCACGCAGCGGCAGGCCGCCACCCGGTCTCCGGCGCGCTCCCGACCGGAGGGTGGGCAGTGTGGCTCGACACGACCGGCTGTACCCGGAGCCGACGGGCGAGGTGCGCATGAGTCTGTCACTGCGCTTCGCCGCCGGATCGCACAAGGGCATGATCCGGGAGGGCAACGAGGACTCCGGTTACGCCGGTCCGCGCCTGCTCGCCATCGCCGACGGCATGGGCGGCCAGGCCGCGGGCGAGGTCGCCTCCTCCGAGGTCATCTCCACCCTGGTCACGCTCGACGACGACGTGCCCGGCTCCGACATCCTCACCTCGCTCGGCACCGCCGTGCAGCGCGCCAACGACCAGCTGCGCTCCATGGTCGACGAGGACCCGCAGCTGGAGGGCATGGGCACGACCCTCACCGCCCTGCTGTGGACCGGCCAGCGGCTCGGTCTCGTCCACGTCGGCGACTCGCGCGCGTACCTGCTCCGTGACGGTGTGCTCACGCAGATCACCCAGGACCACACCTGGGTGCAGCGGCTCGTGGACGAGGGCCGGATCACCGAAGAGGAAGCCACCACCCACCCGCAGCGCTCCCTGCTGATGCGCGCCCTGGGCAGCGGCGACCACGTCGAGCCCGACCTGTCGATCCGCGAGGTCCGGGCCGGCGACCGCTACCTGATCTGCTCCGACGGCCTGTCCGGCGTGGTCTCCCACCAGACGATGGAGGAGACGCTCGCCAGCTACCAGGGCCCGCAGGAGACCGTGCAGGAGCTGATCCAGCTCGCCCTGCGCGGCGGCGGCCCCGACAACATCACGGTCATCGTCGCCGACGTGCTCGACCTGGACACCGGGGACACCCTCGCCGGGCAGCTCTCCGACCAGCCGGTGGTGGTCGGCGCCGTCGCCGAGAACCAGCACCACCTGCACGACAACGGGATCATGCAGACCCCGGCCGGCCGCGCCTCCCACCTGGGCCGCCAGGGCCAGGGACACGGCGGCGGCGAGTTCGGCCCGCCCGGCTCCGGCGACACCGCCGGGTACGCCCCGGCCGGCGGCTTCGACGACTACGCCGACGACGACCTCACCAAGCCGCGCAAGCGGCGCAGATGGCTGAAGACCTCGCTCTACGGCGCCCTCGCGCTCGCCGTCGTCGGCGGCGGCCTCTACGGCGGCTACCGCTGGACACAGACGCAGTACTACGTCGGCGCCAACGACGAGCACATCGCGCTGTACCGCGGGATCAGCCAGGACCTGGCCTGGGTGTCGCTGTCGAAGGTGGAGACGGACCACCCCGAGATCGAACTCAAGTACCTGCCGCCGTACCAGCAGAAGCAGGTGAAGGCCACGATCCCGGAGGGCGGCCTCGAGGCGGCCCGGACCAAGGTCGACGAACTGGCCGTGCAGGCCTCCGCCTGCCGCAAGCAGGCCGAGCGCAAGGCCGCCGAGGACGCGCTGAACAACGCCCGGAAGAACCAGGACAAGCCCGGCAAGACCGGCCAGGACAAGACCGGCGGCACCGCCGGTACCACGGGTACGACCGGCACCACCGGTGCGAACAGCACGTCCGGCACCACCACCCAGACCGCCTTCGTCAAGGCCTCCCCGACCCCGAACCCGTCGGCCTCGAAGACGTCGCCGACGTCCCCTTCGAAGTCTCCGTCCACGACCCCGTCCGCGACCCCCAGCCCCGGCCCCACTCTCTCGGAGGACGAGCAGAAGGTCGTCTCGCTGTGCGGTAAGCAGTAGGCAAGCCGTGAGAGGCCCTGTCACACGATGAGCAGTACTACGAACTCGCCGACGCATCACACGTCCACGATCGGCGCCATCGGCGCGCCGAGCCGCCGCAACACCGAACTGGCCCTGCTGGTCTTCGCCGTGGTCATCCCGGTGTTCGCCTATGCCAACGTGGGCCTGGCCATCGACGACCAGGTCCCCGCCGGCCTGCTGAGTTACGGCCTCGGTCTCGGCCTGCTGGCCGGCGTCGCCCACCTCGCCGTACGCAAGTTCGCGCCGTACGCGGACCCGCTGCTGCTGCCGCTGGCCACCCTGCTCAACGGGCTGGGCCTGGTGTGCATCTGGCGGCTTGACCAGTCCAAGCTGCTGCGGTCGCTGCCGCACTTCGTCACGGCCGCGCCCCGCCAGCTGCTGTACACAGCCCTGGGCATCGCCCTGTTCGTCGTGGTCCTGATCTTCCTGAAGGACCACCGCGTCCTCCAGCGCTACACCTACATCTCGATGTTCAGCGCGCTGGTGCTGCTCATCCTGCCGCTGGTGCCGGGCCTCGGCGCCAACATCTACGGCGCCAAGATCTGGATCAACATCCCCGGCCTCGGCTCCCTCCAGCCCGGCGAGTTCGCCAAGATCGTCCTCGCGATCTTCTTCGCCGGCTACCTGATGGTGAAGCGTGACGCCCTGGCCCTCGCCAGCCGCCGCTTCATGGGCCTCTACCTGCCGCGCGGCCGTGACCTCGGCCCGATCCTGGTCGTCTGGGCGATCTCGATCCTCATCCTCGTCTTCGAGACCGACCTCGGCACCTCGCTGCTGTTCTTCGGCATGTTCGTGATCATGCTGTACGTCGCCACCGAGCGGACCAGCTGGATCGTCTTCGGTCTGCTGATGTCCGCGGCGGGCGCGGTCGGCGTGGCCAGCATCGAGCCCCACGTGAAGAGCCGTGTCCAGTCCTGGCTCGACCCGATGCGCGAGTACACCCTCAGCCGCCAGGGCCAGGCCGGGCACTCCGAGCAGCTCCAGCAGGCCCTGTGGGCCTTCGGCTCCGGCGGCACCCTCGGCAGCGGCTGGGGCCAGGGCCACTCGGACCTGATCCGGTTCGCCGCCAACTCCGACTTCATCCTCGCCACCTTCGGCGAGGAGCTGGGCCTGGCCGGCATCATGGCGATCCTGCTGATCTACGGTCTGATCGTGGAGCGCGGCGTGCGCACCGCCCTCGCCGCCCGCGACCCCTTCGGCAAGCTCCTCGCCGTCGGCCTCTCCGGCGCCTTCGCCCTCCAGGTCTTCGTGGTCGCCGGCGGTGTCATGGGTCTCATCCCGCTGACGGGTATGACCATGCCGTTCATGGCGTACGGCGGTTCCTCCGTGCTGGCCAACTGGGCCCTGATCGGCATCCTCATCCGCATCAGCGACACCGCCCGCCGCCCGGCCCCCACCCCCGCCGGCAACCCCGACGCCGAGATGACCCAGGTGGTCCGCCCGTCATGAACAAGCCCCTGCGCCGGATCGCGATCTTCTGCGGCCTCCTCGTACTGACCCTGCTGCTGCGGGACAACTGGCTCCAGTACCTGAAGGCCGACAGCCTCAAGGACGACCCGAACAACCGCCGCGTCACCATCGCCCGCTACTCCACCCCGCGCGGCGACATCATCGTGGGCGGCAACCCCATCACCGGGTCCGCCGAGAACGCCAAGACCGGTCTGAACGACCTGAAGTACAAGCGCACCTACAAGAACGGCCCCATGTGGGCGCCGGTCACCGGCTACGCCTCGCAGGCCTTCGGCGCCACCCAGCTGGAGTCCATCGAGGACGGCATCCTCACCGGCAACGACGACCGGCTGTTCTTCCGCAAGACGCTGGACATGATCACCGGCAAGGAGCAGCAGGGCGGCAACGTCGTCACCACGCTCAACGCCGACGCGCAGAAGGCCGCCTTCGACGGGCTGAGGAAGCAGGGCGGCAAGGGCGCGGTCGTCGCCCTGGAGCCCTCCACCGGCAAGATACTGGCGCTGGCCTCCTACCCGTCGTACGACCCCTCGTCCTTCGCGGGCAACACCGACGACGACGCCAAGGCCTGGAAGAAGCTCCAGAAGAAGTACAACCCGAACGACCCGATGCTGAACCGGGCGCTGCGCGAGACCTACCCGCCGGGCTCCACCTTCAAGGTGGTCACGGCCGCCGCGGCGCTGGAGAACGGCAAGTACACCTCGGCCGACGAGAAGACCCAGTCACCGCTGCCGTGGACCATGCCGGGCACCACGACCCAGCTGAAGAACGAGGGCAACATCCCGTGCGAGAACGCGACCATGCGGGTCGCGCTCCAGTACTCCTGCAACACCGTCTTCGGCAAGATCGGCGCCGACCTCGGCAACGACAAGATGCTCGCCGAGGCGAAGAAGTTCGGCTTTGACTCCGAGCAGTTCGTCCCGGTCCGCTCCAGCGCCTCGGTGTTCTCCGACGACATGAACCAGTCGCAGACCGCGCTATCCTCCATCGGCCAGTACAACACCGCCGCCACCCCGCTGCAGATGGCGATGGTCGCCTCCGCGGTCGCCAACGACGGCAGGCTGATGAAGCCGTACATGGTCGACTCGCTGGAGTCCTCCACCCTGGACCCGGTCGCCACGACCCAGCCGGAGGAGCTGAGCCGGCCGCTGTCGCCGAAGAACGCGCAGGTCCTGCAGGACATGATGAAGACGGTGGTCGAGAAGGGCACCGGTACCAACGCGCGGATCAGCGGCGTCACGGTCGGCGGCAAGACCGGTACCGCCCAGCACGGTGTCGAGAACAGCGAGAACCCGTACGCCTGGTTCATCTCCTTCGCCAAGCTGCCCGACGGCAGCTCGCCGGTCGCCGTGGCCGTGGTGGTCGAGGACGAGAGCGCCAACCGCGACGACATCTCCGGCGGCGGCCTGGCCGCGCCGATCGCGAAGAACGTCATGGAGGCGGTCATCGACTCCAAGAAGTGACCGCAGCCGATCACCGGGCGTGAGGCCGCTCACATCACCTTCACATCGCCGCACGTTGCGGTACCGGTCCTGTATCGGGTTACGGGCTTGGCCAGGTCACACAGAGCGAGCCGGGTACGGTAGGCCCGGACGGCAGCCTCGGCCGCGCACAGGGGTGCGCGGCCGAGACCGACGGAGAGGGCTGGTAGGTAGCTATGGAAGAGCCGCGTCGCCTCGGCGGCCGGTACGAGCTGGGCCAGGTGCTCGGCCGCGGTGGCATGGCGGAGGTCTACCTCGCGCATGACACCCGCCTCGGCCGCACCGTGGCGGTGAAGACGCTGCGTGCGGACCTCGCGCGCGACCCGTCCTTCCAGGCCCGGTTCCGCCGGGAGGCCCAGTCGGCCGCCTCGCTCAACCATCCCGCGATCGTCGCGGTCTACGACACGGGCGAGGACTACATCGACGGTGTCTCCATCCCGTACATCGTGATGGAGTACGTCGACGGTTCCACGCTGCGTGAGCTGCTGCACTCCGGCCGCAAGCTGCTGCCCGAGCGCGCGATGGAGATGACCATCGGCATCCTCCAGGGCCTGGAGTACGCGCACCGCAGCGGCATCGTCCACCGGGACATCAAGCCGGCCAACGTCATGCTGACCCGCAACGGCCAGGTCAAGGTCATGGACTTCGGCATCGCCCGCGCCATGGGCGATGCCGGCATGACCATGACCCAGACCGCGGCCGTCATCGGCACCGCCCAGTACCTCTCCCCGGAGCAGGCCAAGGGCGAGCAGGTCGACGCCCGTTCGGACCTGTACTCGACCGGTTGCCTCCTCTACGAACTGCTGACGGTGCGGCCGCCCTTCGTGGGCGACTCCCCGGTGGCCGTGGCCTACCAGCACGTCCGCGAGGAGCCCCAGCCCCCGAGCGTCTTCGATCCGGAGATCACCCCGGAGATGGACGCGATCGTCCTGAAGGCGCTGGTCAAGGACCCGAACTACCGCTACCAGTCGGCGGACGAGATGCGCGCCGACATCGAGGCGTGCCTGGACGGCCAGCCCGTCGCGGCCACGGCCGCCATGGGCGCGGTGGGCTACGGCGGCTACCCCGACGACCAGCAGACCACCGCCCTGCGCTCGGACTCACCGGCCGGGGCGACCGCCATGCTCCCGCCGATGAACGCCGACGACGGCGGTTACGGCTACGACGACCGCCCGGACCGCCGCCGCCAGCAGCAGAAGAAGTCCAACACCTCGACGATCCTGCTGGTCGTCGCGGGCCTGCTGGTCCTGGTCGGCGCGATCCTGATCGGCAAGTGGGCGTTCCCCGGCGGCAAGGCGGACCAGTCCTTCGAGGCACCGAACTTCGTCGGCCACACCTACAAAGAAGCCCAGAAGATGGCGGTGAACTCCGACCTGAAGCTGGCGCCGCCGACCCGCAAGGAGTGCAAGGAGCAGCCGAAGGGCAACGTCTGCGACCAGGACCCGACGGCCGGCACGGACGTCGACAAGGGCGACACGATCACCCTGGTGGTGTCGACGGGCGCGCCGAAGGTCCAGGTACCGGACGTCCGGGGCATCCAGTACGACCAGGCGGAGACCCAGCTCAAGGAGAAGGGCTTCCAGGTCGAGAAGAAGACCCAGGTGTCCACCCAGACGCCCGGTGTGGTCATCACCCAGGACCCGACGGGCGGCACCAGCAAGGAGAAGGGCACCACGATCACCCTCACGGTCGCCAAGGCCGAGGAGAAGGTGGCCGTGCCCGACGTCACCGGCAAGTCCTGTGACGAGGCGAAGGCCGAACTCCAGGCCAAGGGTCTGGTGCCGAGCTGCAACGACACCCCGGTCACCGACCCGGCCCAGGACGGCAAGGTGCAGAGCACCAACCCGGGCGCGGGCCAGCCGGTCGCGAAGAACAGCAACGTGGTGATCAACGTCGGCAAGGCGCAGAAGCAGCAGACGCAGGTCCCGGACGTCCGTGGCCGCACGGTCGCGGTGGCCCGGCAGATGCTGAACGCCGCCGGCTTCACGAACATCCAGTTCGCCCCGGGCAGCGACGGCAGCGACACCGCGTTCGTCGCCTCCCAGGACCCGAAGCAGAACGAGAAGGTCGACGACCCGGCGAGCACCACGATCACGCTGACGACCGTGGGCATCGGCAACGGGAACAACGGCGGCGGCAACGGCAACGGCGGCGGCCTCTTCGGCGGCGGCAACGGCGGCTGACGCCTGAAGGGGCCGCCCCGAGAGGGCGGACACGCGTGGGCCCCGGCCGGGACGTTCCGGCCGGGGCCCACGCGTGTCCGGTGTCTCACACGGTTACGGTCAGCCCCGCAGTTCCCTCGGCGGCGTCCGGGCCGCGTCCACCTTCTGCACCCGGACCAGTTCGCCCCAGACCACGTACCGGTAGCGGGAGGTGTAGACGGGGGTGCAGGTCGTCAGGGTGATGTAGTGGCCCGGCTTCTTCCTGCCGGACTCCTTGGGGACCGGGGAGAGGACCTCGACGTTGTACTTCGAGGTCTCGGGGAGGACCGAGTAGACCTTGTAGACGTACCAGTCGTCCCGCGTCTCGAAGACGATCGGGTCGCCCTTCTCCAGCTTGTCGATGTTGTGGAACTTGGCGCCGTGCCCGTCCCGGTGGGCGGCGACGGAGAAGTTGCCGTCCTTGCCGGTGGTGGGGAGCGCGGCCTTGACCGGGTCGGTGTAGTAGCCGGCCACGCCGTCGTCGAGGACGTCCGTGCCCGTGCCCTTCTCGACCAGCACCTCGCCGTTGCGCATCGCCGGCACGTGCAGGAAACCGATGCCGTCCTTGGTGTCGAGCGCGCCGGGGCCGGACTCCTTCTGCTCGGCCCAGTGCTCGCGGACCTTGTCGGCCTGCCGGTCCGCCTTGCGGTCCGCTATCACGTTCGTCCACCACAGCGAGTAGACGACGAACAGGCCGAGCAGCACGCCCGCCGTGATGAGGAGTTCCCCGAAGACGCTGACGGCCAGCGCGATCCGGCCGGGACGCCGGCGGCGCGGAGCGGGATCCGCGGCCGGTTCGGACCCGTCCGTGGTCTCTTCGGTCTCGTCGGCGGTCGCTGCCACAGTTCCTCTGCCCTTACTCGATGAGCCCTACTCGATGAGCGCGTCCGGCTTGCCCTTGCTGCGCGGGCTTTCCTGGACCATCTTGCCCCAGACGATCAACCGGTACTTGCTGGTGAACTCCGGTGTGCAGGTGGTGAGGGTGATGTAGCGCCCGGGCCCGGTGAAACCGGAGCCCGGCGGGACCGGGTCGAGCACGCTGGTGTTGCCCGGCGGGGTCACCGGAAGCGTCGAGGTCACCTTGTACACGAAGTACGTGTCCTGCGTCTCGACCACGACCGCGTCGCCGGGCGTCAGCCGGTTGATGTACCGGAACGGCTCACCGTGCGTGTTGCGGTGCGCCGCGAGACCGAAGTTGCCGGTCTTCGCGTCGGGCATCGCCGTCTTCAGCGGGGCCTCGCCGTAGTGCCCGACCATGCCCTTGTCGAGGACCCTCTTGTTGCTGACGCCCTCCGCGATGGGCGCCACCACGTCCAGCTTCGGGATGTGCAGGATGGCGAAGCCCTGCCCCGGCTCGAAGACACCCGGGTTGCGCTTGCCCTTGGCCCAGTCGTCCTGGAGCTGGTGCGTCTCGCTGCCGGCCTGCGCGTGGGCGCGGACGTTGGTCCACCACAGCTGGTAGGTGACGAACAGCAGCATCAGCACGCCGGTGGTGATGAAGACCTCGCCGACCGCCCGGCTCACCAGGGTCGCCGGGCCGGGCCTGCGCTGCCGGGCCTGCCGCCGGGCCTCCACCCGCGTCAGGGGCCGTTGCGGGTCCCGGTCCGCCGCGGGTGCCGCCGCCGTCGGCCGGGTGCCGCCGCCGCGCCGCCGCCCGCCGCGCCTCCTGGCGGCCTTTCTGCGGGCCGCACGACCGCCGGGTGTGACTCCGGTGGCCGGAGAGGCGGACGAGGCGCCAGAGGCCTCCGTGGGGGCGCCCGCGGCCGGGATCCGCAGCGCCATCGTCTCGTCGTCGAGGGGAGACACCCGGGGCATCGGCGCCGTCGGCGCCTCCTCGACCGGCCCGGGTGTCACCCGGGGCATCGGGGCCGTCGGCGGGTCGGGCCGGCGGCCCGCGTACGGCCGCGCACCGGCGGAGGACTCGTAGGGGCTCTCGCCGCCGTACAAGTCCTCGCGCTCGGGGCGCAGCGCGGTCACGCCGTGGCCCTGCCCACCACCGGGGCGAGCCCCGCCGATCTCGCCACGGCACCGTGGTCGCCGCACTCCGCCAGCCAGTTGGCCAGCATCCGGTGCCCGTGCTCGGTCAGCACCGACTCGGGATGGAACTGCACGCCCTCCACGAGGAGTTCGCGGTGGCGCAGGCCCATGATGATGCCGTCGTGTGTGCGGGCGGTCACTTCCAGCTCGGCCGGGACCGTGGCCGGCTCGGCGGCCAGGGAGTGGTAGCGGGTCGCCGTGAAGGGCGAGGGCAGGCCGGCGAAGACGCCCTTGCCCTCGTGCTCGACCGGCGAGGTCTTGCCGTGCAGCAGCTCGGGCGCCCGGTCGACGACACCGCCGTACGCCACCTGCATCGACTGCATGCCGAGGCACACCCCGAAGACCGGCACCCCGGTCGAGGCGCAGTGCCGGACCATGTCCACGCACACCCCCGCCTCCTCCGGCGTACCCGGCCCGGGTGACAGCAGCACGCCGTCGAAGCCGTCCTGGGCGTGCGCGGTCGACACCTCGTCGTTGCGCAGCACCTCGCACTCGGCGCCCAGCTGGTACAGGTACTGGACGAGGTTGAAGACGAAGCTGTCGTAGTTGTCGACGACGAGAATCCGCGCACTCACTGGTTGTCCACCGTCACATCGTTGAAGGGCAGCAGCGGTTCCGCCCAGGGGAAGACGTACTGGAAGAGGACGTAGACCACGGCCAGGACCAGTACGAGCGAGAGGAACGCCTTCACCCACGCGTTCCCCGGAAGATGCCGCCAGATCCAGCCGTACATGCCGTCCCTTGCCGTCCTTTCCGTGTCCCCTACGGCACCAGACCCACGCCGTACGTCACCAGATTAACGGCGCAGCGCCCTCGGTTCGCCTGTGTCCACGGGCTGGGTGGCGTCGAGATGCGCCCACACGATCAGCCGGTGGCTGTGGCCCCACTCCGGATCGCACGTCGTCAGGGTCAGATAGCGGCCGGGGCGCGCGTATCCCGACTTCCCGGGCACAGGATCGATCACCCCGACGTCCGTCGGCACGGTTTTGTACGGCCCTTTGTCGATCCGATACGTGTACCAGGTGGTCCCGTCGGTCAGCACCACGGCGTCGCCCGGACGCAGCCTCGGGAAGTCCTTGAAGGGGTCGCCGTGGGTACGCCGGTGGCCGGCGACCGAGAAGTTGCCGGTCCCGCCGAGCCGGGCGGTGCGCGTGTAGTGCCCCAGGCCCTTCTGCAGGACGCCGGTGCCGGTGCCCTCCAGGACCGGCTTGTGCCAGCCGGCGCCGAGGCGGGGGACGTACATGACGGCGAAGGCCCTGCCGTCGCGGTAGGGCTCCGGTCTCGCCGCCGAGACGGTCTGCCCGCCCCGAGCCGCGGCCGTCGGCCGCGCACGCCCCTCCGACCACTGCTGGTGCAGCTGGTCGATCTGGTCGTTCATGGCGCCGTCGGCCCGCACACCCGTCCAGAACAACGCATAGACGACGAAGAGCACGATCAGGGTGCCGACGGTGATGCACAGCTCGCTGACGGTCCGGACGATCACGCGCACCGGCGCCTCCGCGACGGATGGCTGACTGGCTACTGCACGGGCTTCGCGTAGTGCAGATCCACTGTGCCGGAGTAGCCGGGAAGAGTCACCGTCCCGTCGTCGGTGACTTTCCAGCCGAGGCCGTAGACGTTGACGTAGACCATGTAGGTCTGGATCGCCTTGCTGTCCGCGAGGGCCTGCTTCAGCCGGCCCGGGTCGCCGACCGCCGTGATCTTGTACGGCGGTGAGTAGACGCGGCCCTGGAGGATCAGGGTGTTGCCGACGCAGCGCACCGCGCTGGTGGAGATCAGCCGCTGGTCCATGACCTTGATGCCCTTGGCACCGCCCTGCCACAGCGCGTTCACCACGGCCTGGAGGTCCTGCTGGTGGATGACCAGGTAGTCGGGCTGCGGCTCCGGGTAGCCGGGGAGCTTGGCGGTGGCGCCCGGCGGGGCGTCGTTCAGCGTGACGGTGATCGCCTTGCCCGTCAGCTTCCGCGTGCCCGCGCTCTTCTCCAGCCCGCCCAGCCTCTGGTCCTCGGCCCTGGTGCTGCCGTCGTCGTTCTCGGCGAGCGACTCCACGCCGTCGCGCAGGGCGGCGTTGGACTCGTCCAGCTCCTTGTTCTTGCGGCTGCGCTGCTGGATCAGGTCGGACAGCTTCAGCAGCGAGCCGTCCTGGCGGATGTCCGTGCCCTTGGCCGTGTCGAAGCTGGTGAAGAAGATCAGCCCGGCGAGGGCGAAGACGGCCGCCGTGAGTATCCGCACGGGCCTGAGACGCGGCCCGCGCCGGGGGCCGGTACCCGTTGATCCCGTCCCGGGGGAGTCGGCAGAATTGCTCAACGTACCCTTATCTCCTTCGGCGCCGCGGAAGCACTACGCTAACGGACGCCCGGGGGAGCACACAGAGTCGTCATGTTGGCCCCTTGTACGCTGCCCCGAGCCCGACCCAGTTACCTGCGCGGCCACGCAGCGCATCGACAGGAGAGACCCTCGTGCCGAAGTCACGTATCCGCAAGAAGGCCGACTACACGCCGCCGCAGGCGCGGCAGGCGCAGGCCATCAGGCTCACCAACCGCGCGTGGGTCGCGCCCGTCATGCTGGCCATGTTTTTGATCGGCCTGGCCTGGATCGTCGTCTTCTACGTGACGGACGGCACGCTGCCGATCGACAGCCTGGACAACTGGAACATCGTGGTCGGCTTCGGCTTCATCGCCGCCGGGTTCGGTGTCTCCACGCAGTGGAAGTAGCGCGGCGGGGACCAGCTCTGCCCACGGCTCGCCGCTGAGTTATCCACAGCCGTTTTCCACATGGGGAAAAGAACGACGATCTGTGGATAACTCATCGGGTGTTGACGCCGGTGTGACCGGTCAACCGCTCTTCAGACACCCGTTCGCCCCCTGTCCGACCTGCGGAAACACATCCGAGCGACAGGGGGCACAGCTGTGTCCGCACCATATGCACAAGATCCGCCACCGGCTGTGGACAACGGTTCGGTGACAGAGTGTTCCCCCCTGCTCCCCGCCCGTCGGTTCCGCCCGGTCAGGTGAGCTGCGCGGTCCTGACCAGCACCAGGGCCAACGACAGGACGAGCACCACGGCGCAGGTGCCGTACTGCACCAGCGCGCGCTTCTCCCGCGGGGCGTGGACCATCCCGTACCCGGTCACGACGCCGGCGACCAGACCGCCGATGTGCGCCTGCCACGAGATGCTCATGGCCGGGTTGAAGGTGATGATCAGGTTGATCACCAGCAGGGCGATGACCGGCCGCATGTCGTAGTTGAGCCGGCGCATCAGCACGGCGGTGGCGCCGAAGAGACCGAAGATCGCGCCCGAGGCGCCGAGCGAGGCGGTCGTCGGGGAGGTGAGCAGGTAGGTCAGCGCGCCGCCGGCCAGCCCCGAGACGAGGTAGACCGCCAGATAGCGGGCGCGGCCGAGGGCCGCTTCGAGCGGGCCGCCGATCCACCACAGGCTCAGCATGTTGAACCCGATGTGCCAGTACTCCTGGTGCGCGAACATCGAGGTCACGAAGCGGTACCACTCGCCGCCGGCGACGCCCGAGGTCGGCTGGTACGGCTTCGGGGGCCGGGCGCCGTAGAGCACGACCTGCTCCACCAGGGAGCTGTCGGCCTTGATCGCGATGAACAGCGCGAGGTTGAGCCCGATGAGGATCTTGGTGAGCAGGCGCGGGTCGGCCGTGACCGTGCCGCCGGCGATCGTGCGCGGCCGGGACGCGGCGGGGTCGTGGCCCGTGCCGGAGCCGCCGCGGACGCAGTCCGGGCACTGGAAGCCGACCGAGGCGCTGACCATGCACTCGGGGCAGATCGGCCGGTCACAGCGGGTGCAGCGCACGCCGGTCTCGCGGTCCGGGTGCCGGTAGCACCCCGGCACGCTGCGGGCGGCGCCCTGCGCGCTCCCTGCGGCCTGGTCCATCAGTTCCCCTTGGTCGTCGTGTCCCTGTACCCCCGTGACCGGCGTGCGCCGGCCCTGACGGCACTGTCCTGCCCGTTTCATCCTTACGGACGAGCGGGGTGATTGGTTCCCCGGCTCTCGCGCGTCTCCACGACGACCGTCTCGATGAAGACGTCCACGAGCGGCCGGTCGTTGCGGCCGGTCGGCACGCCGGCGATGGCGTCGACCACCTTGCGGCCGGCCGGGTCGTCGACCTCGCCGAAGATGGTCCGCTTGCCGTTCAGCCAGGTGCTCGGTGTGACCGTGATGAAGAACTGCGAGCCGTTGGTGCCCGGGCCCGCGTTGGCCATGGCCATCAGATAGGGGGTGTCGAAGGCGAGGTCCGGATGGCACTCGTCCTCGAACCCGTAGCCGGGGCCGCCCAGGCCGTTCCCCAGCGGGTCGCCGCCCTGGATCATGAAGCCGCTGATCACGGAGTGGAAGACCGTGCCGTCGTAGAGCGGTCTTCTGCTCCGCTCCCCGGTGCCCGGGTGGACCCACTCGCGTTCACCGCGGGCCAGCTCGACGAAGTTTCTGACCGTGACGGGGGCGTGGAACGGGAAGAGCCGCACCTCGATGTCGCCGAGGGTGGTCCTGAGGGTGGCATAGAGCTGCTCGGCCACGGTCCGCCTTCCGTCGTCGTCCGCCGCGACACTTCGATCCTTCCACGGTCCGGTCCGCGCGTCGCCGGGCGGCCACGACTTCCGCCGGGCGGGCGGTGTGCCCCGGCGATTCGTGGCAGGGTCGACGTAGGAACCCTTGTCTCCCTCGATCATGCGGAAGAAGAGGCGCAAGAAGGAGATCGGCACCCATATGCCCGTCCGCGCATGCCGCACCGGCCCCGGACAGGCATGATCCGTAAAAGGGTGGAAAGTCGAAATACCGTACGCCACCGAGGAGGAGGAACCCGTGACCCGCATCGACAGCGTGCGCGCCGCGACCGGCTCGGCGAAGGACAGCGTGCTGCACGCCGCGGAAGTGGTGGCGCCCTACGCCGACACGGCCAAGGAGCGTGCCGCGTACTACGCGCAAGAGGCACGCGTACGGCTGGCGCCCGTGGTGTCGCAGGCCGCCGAACAGGCCCGCGTGCAGTACGACGCCCGGCTCGCCCCGCGCCTGGAGCAGGCCCGCACGCATGTGCCGCCGAAGATGGACCTGGCCGCGCAGGAGGCCGCCGCCCGTACCCGCAAGGCCGCCCGGCAGGCCGCCGAGTACTCGCGCCCCAAACTCGAACAGGCCGCGGCCGCGGCCGCGCCGGTACGCGACGAGGCCGCCGCTCGCGGCGCCGCCGCCCTCGCCGCGCTGCGCGGTCAGGTCTCGGCCGAGGACATCCGGAAGCTGGCCCGGCGCAACGCCCGTCGGTGCCGGGCCGGCCGCGCCGTGAAGACGCTGGCGGTGCTGACCGTGGTCGCGGGCGGTGCCTTCGCGGCCTGGAAGTGGTGGGACAAGCAGGCCAACCCCGACTGGCTGGTCGAGCCGCCGGCGGCGACGGAGGTCCCCGGCGGGGGCCACCTCACCTCGGTGGACGGCACCGGTGCGGGGCTGGACCCGGAGGTGCAGGCGAAGCAGGCCGAGGAGGACGAGGTCGACCGCGACGACAGGCCGTAGACCGGCCGGCCCGCCGCCGCTCGCGAGCCCCCTCCCCCGGACGTCCGGGGGAGGGGGCTCGCGGTGTGTACGGACGCTCCTGTCCCCGGCCCGTCTTCGGCGCCCTGCCCGGCACCTGCGCCGAGCCCCACACCGGCGCCCGCCCGCTGATGCACGGAGCGGGAGCAAGCAAATCGGACATAGCCACCTATCACTTGATATAAAGATCACATGAAGGCGTGACCAGCCCCTGCACGGGCGGTGCGGCCGCGCCCGCTGTCTGCGATTGGAGCCCCTAAGGAGAGGCATGCGGCCCTTCAGACTCGCGGCATCCCGACAGGCGCCGCTCTCCGTGCCCCGCCGGCCCGCTCATCCGAAGGGCACCCAGGCACGCTGGTACGTCCCCCTGTCGGTCGGTGTGGACCTGACCGGCGCGGCCCTGCCGGTCGCGGCGGCGATCGTGGAGGTCCACGAGCCCCACCCGCTGCGTCTGGCGGCCGCCGCCGCCCTGCTGTGGCCGCTCATCAGAGTCGCAGGCAAGCGGTACACGCCGTCCGCCTGGGGGGACGGCGGGGGCCTGCGGGCCGTGCTGCGGGACTGGCTTCTGCTGGTCGGCGCGCTGGCGACGCTGCGCGTGCTGTGCGGGCTGCAGAGCGTGCCGGCCGAGTCCTTCACCGCGCTGATCCCCGCCCTGGTGCTCACCGCCGTCTGCCACAAGGCGGTCCACCGCCACCTCCTGGCCGCCCGCCGCGGCGGCCGCGCCCTGCGGCACGTCGTGGTGGTCGGGGAGGGACCGACGATCGACGCGGTGGTCGGGCAACTGGCCCAGCGCACCGACCACGAGTACGTGATCGTGGGCTGCTGCCCGGTCGGGGAGGACGAGGTGCTCTCCGGTGTCCCGGTGTACGTACGGCTGCCCCGCGAGGAACCCCAGGCGCCCGGCCAGGACGCCGCGACGGTGCTCGGCGCGGCGGACGAACTCTGCGCCGGCCTGGTCTTCGTGGTGCCGGGCCCGCACCTGTCGGGCGAACGGCTGCGCCGGCTGTCCTGGGCGGTGCACGACCGGGGGTGCCCGATCGTCGTGCTGCCCGGCATCATCGAGGTCGCCCGCCGACGGGTCCGGCTCACCTCGGCGTCGGGACTCACCCTGCTGCACATCGCGCCGCCGCTGCGCCGCGGCCTGCCGTCCCTGCTGAAGTCGGCCGTGGACCGCGTGGGCGCGCTGCTGCTGATCGTGCTGCTCTCGCCGCTGCTGCTCCTGCTGGCGCTGGCCGTGCGGCTCGGCTCGCCCGGTCCCGCCTTCTACCGTCAGATCCGGGTCGGGCAGTACAACACCACGTTCCCGATGTGGAAGTTCCGCACGATGGTGGTCGACGCGGACCGTCTCAAGGACGAGCTGGAGGCGGCGAACGAGCACGACGGCCACATGTTCAAGATGCGCCGCGACCCCCGCGTCACCCCCCTGGGACGCGTCCTGCGCCGCTACTCGCTCGACGAGCTGCCCCAGCTGTTCAACGTCCTCCTCGGCCACATGTCCCTGGTCGGCCCGCGTCCGCCCGTGCCGGAGGAGGTCGCCCGGTACGACCCGGTGGAGCTGCGCCGGCTGCACGTCAAGCCGGGCCTGACCGGGCTGTGGCAGGTGAGCGGACGGTCGGACCTGTCCTGGCACGAGACGGTCTCCCTCGACCTGCGCTACGTCGACAACTGGTCCCCCGCCATGGACATCAACGTCATGGCCCGCACCGTGCGCGCGGTGCTGAACGGCCAGGGCGCCTACTGAAGTTCCTCCATCCGGGCAAGCCTGCCGCCAACACGGGCCGATGGCGGCGGGTTCTTTTTGCGCGGCATGAAGGATCACGCGGAGGACCACCGGGAGGAACACCGTCATGGCGCAGACCGCCGCCGCCCCGCACCGGCCCGTCGTGGAGAGGTCCCTGCGCGGCTTCACCGGCGCCGGCTACGACAAGGGGCGCCCCCTGCTCGTCCAGGCCGCCTGGTTCGCCGTCCTCCACCTGGTCTTCGTCAAGTGGTGGTGCCCGGACCGCTGGCGGCCGGCGCTGCTGCGCGCCTTCGGCGCCCGCGTCGGCCGGCGGGTGCTGATCCGGCACGGGGTGCGGGTGCACTGGCCGTGGAAGCTGGAGATCGGCGACGACGTGTGGATCGGCGAGGACGCCTGGATCCTCAACCTCGAACCCGTCACGATCGGCCACGACTGCTGTGTCTCCCAGAGCGCGCTGCTGTGCACGGGCAGCCACAGCCCCCGGTCCGCCACGTTCGAGTTCGACAACGGGCCCGTCCGGCTGGAGCCGGGCAGCTGGGTCGCAACCCGTGCCGTCGTCCTGCGCGGGGTGACCGTCGGCCGGGGCGCCGTGGTGGGCGCCGGCGCCGTCGCCCACCGGGACCTCGCGCCCGGGGCGGTCCTGACCACGAAGGGACGTACGGCATGAGACTCCTCCACGTGGTCACGCTCGTCAGTGACGACGGTGCCTTCGGCGGTCCGCCGAGCGTCGCGGTCGCCCAGTGCGAGGAGCTGGCCGCGCGCGGCCACGACGTCACGCTGGTCTCGCTGTGGCGGGGCGGCGGCCGGGCACCCGACCGTGTCGGCACCGTACGCCTGCGCTCCCGCCCCGCCCGTACGCTGCTGCCGGGGCGGGGCCGCATCGGCCTGCTGCACCCCCTTCTCGTCCGCGACCTGTGGCGGGCCACGGGCGGCGCCGAGGTCGTGCACGTCCACGCGGGCCGGGACCTGGTCTCCCTGGCCGCCCTCGCGGTGGCGGCCCTGCGCCGGGTGCCGTGCGTGGCCCAGACCCACGGCATGGTCGAGCCGCGCACCGCGCTCCCCGTCCGGCTGTTCGACCTGCTGTACCTGCCGCTGCTGCGCCGGGCGCGCGCCTGCTGCGTGCTGACCGAGCAGGAGCGCGGGCTGGTGGCGCGGGTGCTGGGGCCGGACGGTCCGCCGCTGCGGATCCTGCCCAACGGGATCCGGCCGGGGCCGCCCGGGCCGGAGCCGCGCCGGCCGCGCGAGCCGCACGTGCTGTTCCTGGCCCGGCTGCATCCCCGGAAGCGGCCCGAGGCCTTCGTGGAGATGGCCGCGCTGGTCCACCGGACGATGCCCGAGGCCCGCTTCACGCTGTACGGCCCGGACGACGGCTCGCTGCCCGCCGTGCGCCGGCTCATCGAGGAGGGGCCCGCGGGCGTGGTCCGCTACGGCGGTGCGCTCGACCCGGCCGAGGCGCGCGAGGCCTATCGCTCGGCGGCCGTCCACGTGCTGTCCAGTGTGAACGAGCCGTTCGGGATGACCGTCATCGAGGCGCTGGCCGCCGGCACGCCCGTGGTGTGCACCGACACCTGCGGCATCGCCGACGAACTGTCCCGCCGCGGAGCCGCCCTGGTCACCGACGGCACCCCCGGGTCCATGGCGGCGGCGGTCCACCGCCTGCTCACCGACCCGGCCCTGTGGACCCGGATGGCGGAAGCCGGCCGCCGCGTCGTCGAGGACGTCTACTCCATCGGCGCGGTGACGGACCGTCTGGAGGAGATCTACCGGACCGGCACCGGCACCGGCACGGACCGGGCCGCACACCCGGCCGACGACCGCCCCCGGCAGGAACCCGCCACCGCCGGCCCGGCCGCCTGACCGACCGAGGCCGACCGAGGCCGACCGAGGCAGGCGCCCCGATCACCGCCCGGTGCCCCGCCCGCCCGACCGCTCCGGTGGGCAGGCCGGCCGGCGGACCCGTGGCCGACGGCGTGTCGCGGTCGGCCACGGAAAGGGGGGCCGGTCAGGGCCGGCGGCGGTGTCCGGCCGCGTCCTGGAGGATGGTCTCGAAGCGGGAGACACAGGACTCCAGGGCGAACTCGCGCTCGGCCAGGGCGCGGCTCTCCTTGCCCAGCCGTTCGGCCCGGGCCGGGTCGGACAGGACGTCCCGGACCCAGGCGGCCGCGTCTCCCAGGGCCTGCTCGCCCGGTGGGAAGACCGCCGAGCCGGCCTGCCGGAGCAGCCGCGCGGCGAGGTTGTCGGCGGGCATCAGACCGAGCACCGGCCGCCCGGCGCACAGATACGAGAGCGTCTTGGACGGCACCGAGAACTGCCCGGCGTCCGGGCCCAGCAGGACGACGAGGACGTCACCCGTGCCGAGCACCTCGGACAGCCGCTCGTAGGGCTGGAAGGGGAGCAGGGTCAGCTCGACGCCCCGCGCGGCGGCGGTGTCCCGGAGCACGGGTACGGCGGGACCGTCGTTGACGACGACGAGCCGTACCGGGCTCCCCTGGGCGCGCAGCCGCTCGGCCAGCCGCACCAGCAGCTCGGGGTCGTGCTTCAGCCCGAGCGTGCCCGAGTACAGCACCGTCCGCACGCCGTCCAGACCGTGCTCCGCCGACCAGGCGTTGGCCCGCTCGACCGGCACGATCTCGTCCAGCGGCGCCCAGTTGGGGATGACGGTGACCTTGTCGGCGGTGTCCCACCGCTCATGGACCCGCACGAACGAGTCGGCGATCACCACGACGGCCGCGGCCTGCCGCGCGGACCACTTCTCGCCCGCCCCGAAGACCTTGGCCGCCAGCCCCATCGACCGGGCGACACCGCCGGCGGCGAAGCTCTCCAGCGCGACCGCGGTCACGTCCTGGTGCCACAGCACCCAGGGGATGCGCAGCCTGCCCAGCACGGCCGCGGTGGCCACCAGCACCGGGATCGGCAGGTTGGACAGCAGCGCCACGTCGGGTTTCTCACGGCGGACCTGCCGGGCGAGTTCGAGGCCCAGCCGGGTCTCCTGGCCGAGCCGGCGGACGTAGGCCTCCTTGCGCAGCCGGACGCCGTCCCCGATGGTGGCGAAGCGCAGGCCGGGGACGTCGGAGGCGAGGTCGCCCTTGCCGGAGACGTAGGCCGTGCACGTCGAGTGGACGACCTCGTGGCCGCGGCGCGCCAGCTCCCGGCTCAGCTGCGCCTGGAAGGGGTGGCCGCTGTAGTCGTGGACGAGGATTCTCATCGGCGTCACTGGTGGGAGCGCTTGACCTGGTCGTAGACCCACGCGTAGGTCTTCTCCAGTCCGTCGGCCAGGGAGACCGACGGCTCCCAGCCGTGGATCTCGCGGATCAGGGTGTTGTCGGAGTTGCGGCCGCGCACTCCCTGGGGGGCGTCCAGCCGGTAGCTGCGCTCGCAGCGGATGCCCGCGATCCGCTCCACGATGTCGACCAGCTGGTTGATGGTCACCAGCTCCGAGGAGCCGAGGTTGACGGGTACGCCGCTGTCCCCCGCCATGATCATCTGTGTGCCGTGCAGGCAGTCGTCGATGTACATGAAGGAACGGGTCTGCAGGCCGTCGCCCCAGATCTCGATCCGGTGGTCCCCGGAGAGCACCGCCTCGGCCACCTTCCGGCACACCGCGGCGGGCGCCTTCTCCCGGCCGCCGTCCCAGGTGCCGTGCGGGCCGTACACGTTGTGGTAGCGGGCGACGCGGGTGGTGAAGCCGTAGTCCTCCGTGTAGTGGCGGCACATGCGCTCGGAGAAGAGCTTCTCCCAGCCGTAGCCGTCCTCCGGCTGCGCCGGGTAGGCGTCCTCCTCGCGCAGCGCGGTGACGTCCGGGTCGGCCTGCTTGCCGGCGGCGTAGACGCAGGCGGAGGAGGAGTAGAAGTACCGTTCCACACCCGCCTCGTGCGCGGCCTGCAGCATGTGGGTGCTGGTCAGCACGGACATCATGCAGGCGGCCTTGTTGTTCTCGATGAAGCCCATGCCGCCCATGTCGGCGGCGAGCATGTACACCTGCCGCGCGCCCCGGACGCCCGCGCGCGCGTTCTCCAGCAGGGACAGGTCGGCGATCACGTTCTCCGCGGCGTCGTGGACCTGGTACCACTCCTGCCGGGGCTTGACGTCGATGGAGCGGACGGAGAGCCCCTGGGCCAGCAGCGAGCCCACGAGATGCCCCCCGATGAACCCCCCGCCCCCGGCAACGACGACGTCGACCTGCTTGTCCATGGGCAACTCCCCTGTCCGAAGATCCGATGACCTGACGCGACTAGGAATGCACATTTGTCCTGATTTTCGGCTTATGGCACGCCGACCGCTCCGCCCGCGTCACCCGAGGACGGAGCCGCGCGCGCCTGTCCGACTTGATGAATGGCGGGCTATATAAACCTTCTGATGAGCTTTCAGATGAAATACCCGATGGGGAAGGAGTCGCCGGCAGGGGAGGCACCCGTCCGCAGCGCGGTCGCGGTCTCCCTCTGGTCGCCGGCGCTGCTGGTCCTGCTGCCGGGGCTGCTCCTCGCGTCGGACGGCACCCGCCCGTCGGTCGCGCTCGTCGCGCAGGCCGCGGTGGTGGCGCACACCTCAGTGGTCCTCGTCCGGGTGCTCACCGCGACGACGGTGCGGCTCGTCGCCCTCGGCTTCTGGATGTTCGCCTACATCTGGCTCGGTCTCGCCCCCCTGGCCCAGCTCGCCACCGACACCTACCCGTGGCCCTACCGGACCGGCCAGGGCACCACCCTCAGCGCCGTGGCCGTCGTCGAACTCGGCCTCCTCGCCCACACCGCGGGAGCCGCCGTCGTCGCCCGCCGGGAACGCACCCGCACGGCCGCCTCCGCACCGGGGCCGGCGGAACGCCTGCTGTCCCGCCGCCTCGCCCCCTGGCGCCTGCTCTCGCTGTGCGGGCTCGCCCTGGCCCTGGCCGTCCTGCTCGTCCCCGGCCAACCCGGCGGCCTCCGCGCCTACTTCACCAGCCGCCAGGCGCTGCACGAGGCGGGCCTCATGGACGGGTCCGGCGACGCCTTCGTGGCGGCCCTGCGCAGCTGGTCCCTGTCCGTACCCGCGTTCTGGGCGCTGCTGGGCCTGCTGCACGTCCCGCGCGTCCCCGGCGGCGACCGTGTGCTGCGCGGGGTCCGCCGGCTGCTGCTCCCGCTCCTCCTCGCGCTGAACGTCGTCGTCAACAACCCCGTCAGCAAACCGAGGTTCTGGGTCGGCACGGTCCTGATGGCCCTGCTGTTCTCCGTGCCCCGGCTGTGCCGGCCCCGCGCCTTCCGCGTCATCGCGGCCACCCTCATGGCGACCGTGCTGCTGGTCTTCCCGTACAGCGACTACTTCCGCTACAGCGACCGGGAGCAGTTCACCGTCGTCTCCCTCACCGCGCAGTTCACCGCCAACGGCGACTACGACGCCTTCCAGCAGGTGCAGACCGGTGTCGACCTCGCGCGGGACGAGGGGTTCGCACCGCTGGACGCGCTGGGCCCCGCGCTGTTCTGGATCCCGCGCTCGGTGTGGCCGGACAAGCCGGACGACACCGGGATCGCCCTGGCCCGCTACGCGGGCTACGACTTCCTCAACCTCTCCGCCCCGCTGTGGATCGAGAGTTACCTGTGGGCCGGGCCGCCCGCCGTGGCCGCCGTCTTCTTCCTGCTCGGCGCGGCCGGGCGGCGCATGGACGACGTACGCCACCGGCTCCGGAGCCGGACCGGCACCCTCGCGGCCCTGCTGGTCCCGGCCTTCGCCTTCTACCAGATGGTCTTCCTGCGCGGCAGCCTGCTCGGGATCGTCGGCCCGCTGACGCTGCTGCTGGCCGTTCCGCTGCTCATCACCACCCGCTCGGCCCGCGCCCCGCGGCCCGCCCCGTCGGCGCCGCCGGCCGCACCCATCCGCCCCGCACAGATCCCCGGAACAGGAGGCCCTCCGTGACCGGCCCCATCCACCTCCCCGACCGGTACGACGAGCCCGACCAGCTCCGCGACCAACTCCGCCGGCTCCTGCGCCACCGCGCCCTCATCGCCCTGGGCATCGTCCTGGGGCTGCTCGGCGGGGCCGCCCTGGCGCTCAGCCGCGCTCACACCTACACCTCCACCAGCGAAGTCCTCGTACGTTCCACCGCCGATCCGTTCGGCGCGGTCAGCGTGGCCGCCGACAACCAGGTCAGCATGGGCACCGAGCAGCAGATCGCGGCCAGCACCGCGGTCGCCGTCCGCGCGGCGCGCCTCCTGGGCCAGGCCGCCGGCAGCGCAGCCGCGCTGGAGGACGACCTGCGGATCACCAACCAGGCCAAGTCCCAGGTGCTCCGCTTCGAGTTCACCGCCCGCACCCCGGCGCGCGCGGCGCGCGGCGCCAACGCCTTCGCCGAGGCCTATCTGGCCGACCGCAAGGCCCGCAACGAAGCCGCCGTACAGCGGGCCACCCGCAGCGTGCAGCAGCAGATCGACGCGGTGCAGGCGGCCAAGAAGACGGACGCCGAGAAGGACACCGATGACGACGCCGCCAAGGCCGCGCAGAGCGAGCTGGACACCCTGCACAAACGTATCGTCGACATCAGGTCCCGCGACACCGACGGAGGCGACGTCGTCCGCCGCGGCGAGGCACCCCGCGGCCCCTCGGTCCCGGGCCGGCCGACCCTGCTCACGCTCGGCCTGGCGGGCGGGCTCGCCCTCGGCGTCCTGCTGGCCTGGCTGCGCTCCGTCCTCGACACCCGGGTCCGCTCGGCCGACGAGGCCCGGGCCGCGCTGCGCACCCCGGTGCTCGGCCTGCTGCCCCCCGGCCGCGACGAGGACGAGGAGGCGGCCGGGGCCCGGGAACTGCTGACGGTCGGCCGCCAGGGCGGCGACCGCGCGGAGACCCTGCGCGCCCTCGCCTGCCGGCTGCGCCGGACCGTGCTGCCCGCCGGCCCCGGCCGCGTCCTCGTCGTGTCCCCCCGGCACGGTGCCGCCACCGAGGAGGTCGCCGTGAACCTCGCGGCGGCCCTCGCGGAGTGCGGTGACGAGGTGCTGCTGGTGGACGCCGACCCCGGTACGCCCGCCCTCACCGCGCGGCTGCCGCTGCTCCAGGACGACGCCCGCGGCCCCGAGGAGGCATCCTCGCTGCCCGACGGCAGCCGACTGGTCGACGCCGGGAGCGCCGGGCGGTTCGCCTGCTGGGCCGGCGGCACGGGCTCGCCCGACCGGGCCGGCGGGGCCTCCGCCGTCCAGCGGGTGCCGGCCGACTCCGGCTCCCGCACCACGGTCGTCGTCACCCGGCCGCTGCTGGAACACGCCGACGCCCTGGCCCTCGCCCACCGCGTCGACGGCGTCCTGCTGGTCGCGGGCCTCGACACCACCCGGCGGGACGACCTCAGGCGGGCGCACGAGCTGATCGGCTGCGCCGGCGGGACCCTCCTCGGCGCCGTGCTCGACGGCGGCCCCCGGCGCGGACTCCTCCGCGCCGTGCTCGACGGCGGCCCCTGGCACGGACTCCTCCGCGCCGTCCCGCGCCGACGCCCCGGGCGCCGCCCCGAGACCGAGCCCGCCGCACCGGTCGTGGAGCTGCCGGCGCAGGACGACACCCTCTCGGTCTCCCGCGGATGACCGCCCCGCAAGCGCCCGCCCCCGCCGGTCCGAACAGCGTCGCCGCCACCGCGCGGGGCGGGTGGTGGGGGGTGGCGGGCTCCGCGACCAACGCCGTCTTCGCCTTCGTCTTCGTCGGGCTGATCACCCGCGCCCTCGGAGCACGGGGAGCGGGCTCCGTCTTCACCGGCGTCGCGCTGTTCACCATCCTCAGCCACGCCTGCAAGCTCGGCTCCGACTCCGGGCTCGTCCGCTTCGTCTCCCGCGACCTCGCCGTGGACGGCGGCCGCTCGGTGGGCGGTCTGCTGCGCGCGGCCCTCGTCCCCGCGGTCGCGGCCGGCACGGCGGCCGCGCTGCCGCTGCTGCTGAGCCCCGCGGTGGCCACCACGCTCCTTCCCCACCTGCGGCCCGCCGACGCGGTCGCCCTGGTACGGCTCTTCGGGCTGTTCCTGCCCGTCGCCACCGTGGGTCTCCTCCTGCTCGGCGCCACCCAGGGCCACGGCACCGTCGTGGGGTTCGTCGGCGTGGAGCAGATCGGCAAGCCCGTGCTGCGCGTGTTGATCGCCGTGCCGGTGGCCGCGTGCGCCCCGGGCATGCTGTCCCTGGCCGCGGCCTGGCTGCTGCCCTCGGCGGCCGGCACGGTGGCCGCCTGGCTGGCCCTGCGCCGCTGCCGCGCCGCCCGCGGCACCACGCACCCGGCCGTGCGCGGAAACGTTCCCTGGCGGGCCTTCTGGAGCTTCTCGGCGCCGCGCGCGATCTCGTCCCTCTTCGACATCAGCGCGGTCTGGGTCGGTGTCATCCTGCTGTCCGCGCTGGCCACCGGGACCGAGGCGGGCGTCTACACCGCGATCGGCCGCGTCGTCACCGCCGGCACCCTGCTGCAACTGGCCGTCCGGCTCGCCGTGGCCCCCCAGATCAGCCGGCTGCTCGCCGTCGACCAGGTCGCCGAGGCGCGCCATCTGCACCGCGTCTCGACCTGCTGGATCGTGCTGTTCTCCTGGCCGCTGTTCGTCCTCGTCGCCGCCTTCCCCGCAACCGTGCTGTCGGTCTTCGGCCCGGAGTTCGTCCACGGGGCGCCCGCCCTGGTCGTGCTGTGCGCGGCCTCGATGGTCAACGTCGCGGTCGGCAACGCCCAGACCGTGCTGCTGATGTCCGGCAGGAGTTCCTGGCACCTCGCCGTCACCGCCGCGGCGTTCGCGGTGCAGCTGACGGTCGGTCTGATCGCCGTACCGCGGTGGGGCGTTCTTGGGGCCGCCGTGTCCTGGGGCGCGGCCATCGTCGTGGAGAACGTCTCCGCCGCCCTGCTGGTCCGGCTGCGCCTCGGCTTCACGACCGTCGACCGCGGCTACACCACCGCCCTCGGTACCGGGCTGGCCGTCTCGGTGGTACTGGCCGCGCTGCGTCTCCTGGAAGGTGACACGCCGTCGGGACTCGCCGCCGGGATGACCTTGGGAATGTGTGTATTTGGTACTACTTTGTGGTGGTATCGCAGGCCGCTGGGAGTGAGTGAGCTGGTCGGAGTTCTGCGCCGTCGCGCCGCGTGAGCCCAGGCAGGGGCTTACGGCC
This sequence comes from Streptomyces sp. NPDC107654, assembly GCF_055639035.1. Lineage (NCBI taxonomy): Bacteria > Bacillati > Actinomycetota > Actinomycetes > Kitasatosporales > Streptomycetaceae > Streptomyces > Streptomyces sp. NPDC107654. The sequence goes on along the minus strand of NZ_JBVKBI010000007.1, from coordinate 217,268 downwards.
GGGGCCCGGCGGGTCCCGTGTCACTTCCCCGCGCGTCGCCCACACCACTGCCATCCGGGGTGTCCATTGCGCCTGAGAAAGCTCCCGTCGAGGGCGGCGACCAGGGCGGTCGCCGTCGCCCTCCTGTGCTCCGCCGTACCGCTCCATCCCCCTGCCGCCGTGGCCGCCGCCGAACCCAAGGCGTCCTTCACCGCCGACCCGCTGACCACATGGCAGACGAACGGCATCGTCTGGTCGCTGGCCTCCGCGCACGGTGTCGTCTACGCCGGGGGCACCTTCGACGCGGTGCGGCCGTCCGGAGCGGAACCCGGCGAACGGGAGGTCCGGCGCCGCAACTTCGCCGCGTTCGACGCCGTGACCGGCGCCCTGCTGCCGTGCGCGCCGTCGTTCACCGGGGGCGAGGGAACCGTCCGCGCCCTCAAGGCCTCCCCGGACGGCCGGGTGCTGTACGTGGGCGGCTCCTTCAGCCGGGTGGGGTCCACCGGTGTGGCCAGTGCCGTGGCCCTGGACACGACCGACTGCACCCTGCGCAGGGACTTCCGGCCGGCGGTGTCCGCGACCGTCCGGGCGATCGACACCACCGGACGGACGGTCTACCTCGGCGGTGACTTCAGCCGGGTCGACGGCCGGACCAGACGGCACCTCGCCGCCCTCACCCCCGAGGGCGACCTGCGTCCGTTCCGGGCGGACGTCGACGCGCCGGTCCGCGCGCTGTCGGCCGTGCCCTCGCACAAAAAGCTCTACGCCGGCGGCGACTTCGAGTCGGTCAACGGCCGCCAGGCCCACGCCCTGGTCGCCCTGGACGCCACCAGCGGAACGACCAAGCGCGCCTTCCCCGACTGGCTGCCGCCCCGCTCGTCGGTGAAGTCGATCGCGCAGGACGGCACCCGCTTCTACGTGGGCGCCGAGGGCCACGGCGAGGGCATCTTCGACGGACGTGTCGCGGGCCGGCTGGACGACGACCGGATGGTGTGGAAGGACTCCTGCCACGGCGCCACCCAGGCGGTCCTGCCCTACCGCGGCGTCCTCTACAGCGCCTCCCACGCCCACGACTGCGGCACGACCCCGGGCGGCTTCCCCGAGCACCAGGACCGGCAGCACCTGCTGGCCCAGTCGCCCGGCACCAGCAGGATCCTGCACTGGTTCCCCGACACCGACGAAGGCACGGGGGAGAAGGTGGGACCCCGTGCGCTGACGGTCGCGGAGGGCATCCTCTGGGTGGGCGGCGAGTTCACCCGGGTCAACGGCAGGCCCCAGCAGAGCCTCACCCGCTTCGGGCCCGGCCCCGACACCGGGGCCCCGACGGTGCCCGCCCTCTCGCTCTCCGCCGCACGCGCCGGACACGTCACCCTGCGCTGGCAGGCCTCCTGGGACCGGGACGACGCGGCCCTCACCTACCGGCTCTACCGCGACGGCCGGCTGATCGCGCGGCGAAAGCAGTCGTCCACCTACTGGGACCGCCCGTGGATGAGCCACACCGACTCCGTGGACCCCGGAACCCGGCACCAGTACCGGATCCAGGTGTCGGACGGGACGAACACCTCGCCGAAGTCGCCGGTGCTGCCCGTGACCGCACCCGGCGGGGCGACGGCCGGCACGGCGGGTGACGCATGGGGATGACCCGCATCGGGTTCGCCCCGGGCGTCTACGACCTGTTCCACATCGGCCACCTCAACATCCTGCGCCAGGCACGCCGGCACTGCGACCGCCTGATCGCCGGTGTCACCTCCGACGACCTGGTGGAGCGGCTCAAGGGCCGGCCACCGGTAGTCCCCCTCTCCGAGCGCCTGGAGATCGTCGGCAGCCTGCGCTGCGTCGACGTCGCCGTCGTGGAGTCGGAGGAGGACAAGCTGGAGACGTGGAAGCGGCTCGGCTACCACGTCATCTTCAAGGGCGACGACTGGCGGGGCACGCCCAAGTGGGAGGAGCTGGAACGGCGTTTCGCGCAGGTCGGTGTGGAGGTCGTCTACTTCCCCTACACCCTGCACACCTCCAGCACCCTGCTGCGCGGCTCACTGGAGCTGCTCTCCCGGAAGAAGGCGCCGGAGATCGTCTCGGCGCAGCTCGCGGAACCACTTGACCAGGTAGGCGGCCATGAACAGGAGGTGGGCCAGCAGCAATGCGCAGTAAACGGAAAGGAAGACGTGCTGGCTGCCCAGGAATAGGAAGCTGAAGCAGGTGATGCCGTAGTCCACCGGCAGGAGCAGCACGGCCCGCAGCGCCGGCGCGGGCCGGGCCGGCGCCGGGGCCGCCGTCCGCCGCTTGAGCTGCTCGGCCAGGATCCCCGCGAAGAAGATCACCACGGCCGCCGGTTCGAAGAGCAGCGGGGCCAGCAGGAAGGCCGGGTCGGGCAGTGAGAAGAACCGGTAGAACGACACCAGCACCACGAGGTGCACCGTGACCAGCTTGACGCAGTCCAGCACGTGGTCCAGCCATTCGCCGGACAGGCTGCCCGAGCGCTGGGTGCGGGCGAGCTGCCCGTCCGCCGCGTCCAGGGCGAACCCGACGGCCAGGGCCGCGCAGACACCGGCCGACATCCCCGGGCCGGGCCGCACCCAGGCCACCGCGGCCAGGGCCGGAAAGGTGAACAGGGCGCCCAGCACGGTCAGCTGGTTGGGGGTCGCACCGACGCGGTAGGCCAGAGCGGCGAACAGGCGGCCGGCCGGACGGTTGACGAACAGGGTGTAGGCCGACACCCCCCTCGCCGGCTTCTGCGCCGCCGCCATGTGCCTGAAGACCTCGATGAACCCGGTCATTTGCCTCCTTTAATGGAGAAAGCACGGGAAAGAAGGCGATTATGACAGAGTGGGGCAGACCGATGTCCCGTGTCAGCCGTCGGCACCTGCTCCGTGGCGGCGCCTCGGCGCTGGCCGCCACGGCCCTGTCCACCCGCGGCGCGTCCGCCCTCGGCCGCTCCGCGGACAAGCCGGACAGTGTCGTCAACGTGGTCGACCTGGGCGCGGTGGGCGACGGGCGGACCGACGACAGCGGGGCCTTCGAGGTCGCCTACTCGTACGCCGCCGCGCGTGTCTCCGGCGGGGTCGGCCGCGTGGTGATCGAGATTCCCGCCGGCGAGTACCTGATCACCCGGCCGCGCGCGCTGCTGAACGGCGTCGCACCGCCGCGGCCCGCGAGCGGCCTGCGCTTCTCCGGCGCGGGCCGGCGCATGACCAGCCTCGTCTTCCGCCCCGAGACCGGCCCGGGCTCCTTCCTCTGCCGGAACCAGGACGTGTGGTCCAACCTCTCCTTCGAACGCATGCAGTTCCGCTCGGCCACGCCCGGCGCCTCCTTCTTCGACTCGTACTCCACCGGGCAGGCGCAGGACTACCGGTTCTCCGAGTGCGAGTGGATGGGGGAGTGGGAGTACGGGCTCGCCCTGAGCGGTACGGACACCAACTCGGAGATGCGGTGGGAGGCGTGCCGGGTCGGCGGCCGGTACCGCAGGGCGTTCCTGTACTCGGGGCTGACCCGGGAGGGGCAGCAGGACCCGAACGACCAGGACCAGTTCCTCAACTACTGGTTCACCGACATGAAGGTCGAGTACGAGTGGGGGAACTTCCTGGAGTTCCCCTACGGGGGCTCCATCGCCTGCCGGGGCGGTTCGTACATCATCACCGGCAGACGCCCGCAGAGCACTCCGGAGTACGGCACCACCAGCACGTTCTTCCGCTTCCCCGTCTCCCGGCACCACGACTCCGTGCAGCGGTTCCACGCCCAGGACATCCGCTTCGAGGTGCGCAACCCGGACGTCGTCGTCATCGACTGCGTGTGGAACGGCGGAACGGTCCACTTCAGCGACTGCGACGACACCGCCTTCGCCTACCGGGACTTCTCCGCCGACGTGCGCCCGCACCGCTACACCGTGGGCCCGCGCGGGCCGCTGGTCCGCTACGACTCCTGCCAGCTGGTGGGCCGCCACGAGTACCGTCCGGCCGCCGCCCCCGCCCCCCTGCCGGTGCTCGCCCGCTACGACATGTGCCTGCTGCGCAGCCACACGGCCCGGGACTTCGCGGTCGCCGCCGGCACCGACGACCAGGTGCCCTTCGTCCGGTTCGTCGACTGCGTCGACGAGGGCGACACGAGCGGAGCGCCCCGCCCGGACACCCCCTCCTCCCCCGCCACCCCGCCGCCGTGCCTCGCACCGGGTCAGTCCCCGAACCCCCACCCGAGCCCGACCCCCGGTACCCCGACGCCGGGCCCGGAGGCGACACCGCGGCCGAGTCCCGCCTCGGCACCCGCCCCCCAGCCGGCGACGACACCCGCGGCCGGCCCCGCGGCCACCACCGGCCCCCCGGACGCCCCGCTGCCCGACACCGGTCGGACGGACTGCCCCTCCCCGCCGCGGCGGGCCCCCTGACCCGGCGCACCCCCTCCGTCCCCCTCGGCCGCCTGCCCACCTGCGGAACGGCGGTCACTCGTGGGAGGGACTTCCCGGCGCCGGTGGACCGGTGGCGGACCGGTCGGCGCGCAAGCTCACTGCTGTGCGGAGGGGGCGCCCGATACGGAAACACCGAAGGAAAGGCATCACGATGTCACGCTTGGCGCATTCGGCGCTGCACCGGGCCCGGCTGGGAACCGCCGCGCTCACCGCTGTCGCCGCCGTCCTGGCCGTAGGCCTGTCCGGACCGCCCTCGACGGCCGCGGAACCGCACGCCGTCCCCCGCGCGGGCGGCGCACCGTCAGCGATCAGCACGCTGAACCGCACCCTGACGACGCCCTGGGGAATCTCCTTCCTCCCGGGGCGCAAGGCGGCGCTGGTGACGGAACGCGACACCGCCGTGGTCTGGAAGGTCGCCCTGGACGGCGCCAAGAAGAAGGTCGGCACGGTGCCGAACGCGGTGTGGAGCGAGCAGACGCAGGACAAGGGCGGACTGCTCGGTGTCGCCGCGTCCCCGACCTGGAACGGGACGTCCGACAAGGACGTGTTCTTCATGGAGACCACGCGCACGGACAACCGCGTGGTCAGGATGCGCTTCGACGGCACCAGGCTGAGCGGGTACACCCCGGTCCTGACCGGGATCGTCAGGGACACCCAGCACAACGGCGGGAAGATCGCCTTCGGGCCCGACGGATACCTGTACGTCGCCACCGGCGACGCCCAGAAGGGCGCACTGGCCCAGGACAGGAAGTCCCTCAACGGAAAGATCCTGCGGATCAGGAAGAACGGTGCCGCGGCTCCCGGGAACCCCTTCGGCACCCGCGTCTACAGCTACGGTCACCGCAACCCCCAGGGACTGGCCTGGGACCGCGCCGGCCGCCTGTGGTCGACCGAGATCGGCGCGGAGACCTGGGACGAGCTCAACCTCGTCAAGCCGGGCCGGAACTACGGCTGGCCGTCCTGTGAGGGCTCCTGCTCCCGCGCCGGGATGACGAACCCGAAGATGGTCTGGAAGCCGGACGACGGAGGCGTGCCCGCCCAGGTCGCGGTCGTCAACAACGTCATCTACGCCTCCACGCTGAGCGGCCACCGGCTGTGGCGCATCCCGATCGGCGCCACCGGCCAGGACGTCGGCCCCGCGACCGCCTACTACAACGGCACCTACGGCCGGCTGCGGGCACTGGCCAAGGTCCCCGGCGCCGACCAGCTGTGGCTGGGCACGAGCGACCGCGGCGTCGCCAAGGACCTCCTCCTCAAGGTGACCATCAGGTAGGGACGGCCGAAGGCTCCCTCCCGACCGGGAGGGCAACACCCCCGTGCAGAAAGGAAGGTACGCACCATGACCGAAGCCGCCGAGCGGGCCGAGCAGGCCGCCCGCACCCCCGAGGAGACCGAGCGGACCGCCTGGCAGACCCCCGGATACGTGGTCGTCGACACCGCGCTGGAGGTCACCGCCTACTCCCTCAGCGTCCGCTAACCCCGTCATGCTGCTGCAGGTGCTCGGTACCGCGGCCGGCGGCGGCATCCCCCAGTGGAACTGCGCGTGCCCCGGATGCTCCGGGGCACGCGCCCACCCCGGGCGGCGCCGCCGACACGCCTCACTGGCCGTCCGTGCCGACGAGGGCCGCTGGTACCTCGTCAACGCCACCCCCGACCTCGGCGACCAGATCGAGGACCACCCGGTGCTCCACCCCGGGCCCAGGCCCCGGCAGACGCCGGTCGCCGGGGTCGTCCTCACCGACGCCGAACTCGACCACACGCTGGGGATCTGGCGGCTGCGCGAGGCGGACCGCCTGGAGATCCTCGCCACCGCCCCCGTCCGCCAGGCGGTCGAAAGCCGCCTGCGCCTCGGCCCGGTGCTCACCCCGTACACCACCCTGACCTGGCGGGACCTGCGGTGTCCGGGCACCCGGCCGCTGCTCGGCGACACCGGCGGCCCGGCCGGTTCCGGCGTACTGATCAGCGCCGTACCCGTCTCCGGCAAGCGCCCGCGCTACGCGGCCGACGCCCCCGCCAACCCCGCGTGGGTCGTCGCGCTGCGCCTGTACGAACCGGCCACCGGCCGGACCGTCCTGTACGCACCGGCGGTGGCCGCCTGGTCCGACGCCCTGCACCAGGCCGCAGCCGAAGCCGACTGCGTCATCCTCGACGGCACCTTCTGGGACGAGGAGGAGCCCCGCGGCGCCGGCATCTCCCCCCGCACCGCCACCGGCATGGGGCACCTGCCCATCGACGGACCGGGCGGCACCGCCCGCATCCTCGCCACGCTCTCCGCCCGCTGCCTCTACACCCACCTCAACAACACGAATCCCCTCGTCGACCCGGCGGCGCCGCAGCACAAGCGGCTCGCCCGGCTGGGTCTCGGGGTGGCCGAGGACGGAATGGTGATCGAGCTGTGACCACGACACCCGCCCCGCCGGCGAAGCCCTGGGGCCGCGCCGAGTTCGAGACCCGCCTGCGCGCGGTGGGCCAGGACCGCTACCACGACCGCCACCCCTTCAACCTCCGCATGCACCAGGGCGACCTCACCCCGGAGGAGGTGCGCTGCTGGATCACCAACCGCTTCCACTACCAGCGCCACATCCCGGTCAAGGACGCGCTGATCCTCGCGAAACTGGACTCGTCCCTCCTGCGGCGCATGTGGCTGCGCCGGATCGAGGACCACGACGGGCGCGCCGAGGGCGAGGGCGGCATCGAGCGCTGGCTGCGGCTCGGCGAGGCGGCCGGCCTGGACCGCGCGACCCTGCTGTCGGGCGGGGCCGTGCTGCCGGGCGTCCGGCTCGCCGTGGAGGGCTACGTCAACTTCTGCCGGCTGCGCTCGCCCCTGGAGGCCGTCGCCGCCTCGCTCACCGAGCTGACCGCGCCCGATCTGATGCGCCTGCGCATCGAGGCGTTCGAGCGCCACTACTCCTGGATCGCCCCCGACGGACTCGCCTACTTCCGCACCCGCGTCGACCAGGGCCGGCGCGACAGCGCCGAGGCGCTGGACCTCGTCCTGGAGTGGGCCCGTACCCGCGAGGAGCAGGAGAAGGCCGTGGCCGCGCTGTCCTTCAAGTGCGATGTGCTGTGGTCGCTGCTCGACGCCGTACAGCAGCACGCCGGTCAGCACCGCCTGCCGGAGCCGGTGTGACGCCCCGGCCCGCGGGCCCGTCGGCCCCGGCCGACGGGTGGCGCCCCGTGCTCGCCCCCGCGCTGATGCTGCGGCACGACCCCGTGCGCGGTGCGGACCTGCTGGTCCTGCCGGAACGCGTGGTCGTCCTCACCGGGCGCGCCGGCACCGTCGTCGGCCTGTGCGACGGCACCCGGACCGTGCCCGGGATCGTCGGCGAGCTGTCCGCACGCTTCCCCGGCGCGCCGGTGGCCGGCACCGTCCCCGCCTTCCTGGACAGCCTGCGTCGGGAGGGCTGGCTGACGTGACCGCTCCCCTGCCCCCCGCAGCCGCCGTGGCACCCCCGTGGGCCCTGCTCGCCGAACTCACCCACGCCTGCCCGCTGCACTGCCCGTACTGCTCCAACCCCCTGGAGCTGGCCCGCCGTTCCGCCGAGCTGAGCACCGGGGAATGGACGGACGTCCTGCGTCAGGCCGGTGCGCTGGGCGTCGTGCACACCCACCTCTCCGGCGGCGAGCCGCTGCTCCGGCCCGATCTGGAGCAGATCGTGGCCGCCGCCGAAACCGCCGGGATCTACACCCAGTTGGTCACGAGCGGCACCGGCCTGGACGAGGACCGGCTGGCCGCGCTCACCGCGGCCGGGCTGCGCAGCGTCCAGCTGTCCGTGCAGCACGCCGACCCGCGGGCCGGCGACCGGATCGCCGGCCGCCCCTCGTCCTTCGCCGCGAAGGAACGGGCGGCGGCCCTCGTCCGCCGGGCCGGGCTCCCGCTCGGCCTGAACGTCGTCCTGCACCGCGACAACCTCGACGCCGTCGACGCCCTCATCGACCTGGGCGTGGCCTGGGGAGCGGACCGCGTCGAACTGGCCAACACCCAGTTCTACGGCTGGGGCCTGCTCAACCGGTCCGCGCTGCTGCCCACCCGGGAGCAGCTGTCCCGCGCCCGGGAGACGGTGGAGCGCCGCCGCGAGCGACTGGGCGACCGGATCGACCTGGTCTGGGTCGTCCCCGACTACTTCGACGGCGTGGCCAAGCCCTGCATGGGCGGCTGGGGCGCGGTCTCGCTCACCGTCGCACCGGACGGAACCGTCCTGCCCTGCCCCGCGGCCGCCTCCCTCCCGGACCTCGACCCGCCCAGCGTCCGCGACCACCCCCTCGCCTGGATCTGGGAGCACTCCCCGGCCTTCGCCCGCTACCGCGGCACCGACTGGATGACCGGACCCTGCCGGGGCTGCCCCCGCCGGGAGGAGGACTTCGGCGGCTGCCGCTGCCAGGCCTTCGCCCTCACCGGCGACGCCACCCGCACCGACCCGGCCTGCGCCCTCTCCCCCGATCACCACCTCGTCCGCGACCTCGTCCGCGACCCGGCCGACGCCGGCCGCCCGGTGCCGCCCCCGTACGTCTACCGCCGCCCCGGCGCGGCACCGACACGGACACCGGCACCGGCACCGGCACCGGCACCGATCCCCGCCGCCGGAGTCCCGAACCCGCTCTGACGTCAGGCGGCCCGGCGGCCGGCGCGTCACCGCGCCGGTGCCCGGTCGCCGCGCAGGAACACGGCGCTGGTGACGACACCGAGGAGGACGATGGCGGCGTTCACCGCGATCGCGACCCTCAGACCGCCGAGGACGGCCGAGGCTCCGGTGCCCGCCATGGCGGCGGTGACGACGGCACTCATGACCGGTGTGCCCATGGTGATGCCGACCTGCTGGGTCATGGTGGCGAGGCCGGTGGCCAGACCCTGCTCGCGGTCGGGAAGACCCGTGGTGGCGGTGACCATGAAGCCCACGATGACCAGCATGTTGCCGACACCGCCGAGGAAGCTGGCGACCAGCATCAGCCACATCCACGAGCGGTCGTCGCCGAGGCCGGCCAGCGCCGCGGTGAACACGGTCTGCAGGAGGCCGCCCACGATCAGCGTCCGCTTGCTGCCGAGCTTCCCGAGGACCTTCGGGGCCGTGACACCACCGGTGACCGTTCCCAGGCCGAGGACGCCGAAGGACAGACCGGCGGCGAGCGCGGAGAAGCCGAGGACGTCCTGCAGGTAGAGCGTCAGCGGGAAGACCAGGGAGCACTCGGTGAGGAACGCGATCAGACCGGCGACGTTGCCCCAGGCCACCGACCTCCGGCCGAGCACGCCGAGCGGAACCAGCGGCGCGGCCACCTTGCGCTCGACGGCCCAGAACACCACGAGCAGCGCCACGCCCGCCGCCAGCGGCAGCAGGGCCTCCGCCGAGCCCCAGCCCTTCTCGCCCGCCCGGGTGAGGCCGAAGACGACGGCCAGCAGACCGAGGGTGACGCTGACGGCGCCGGGCAGGTCCAGCCGGGGGCGTTCGTCGGGACGGGACTCCTTGACGACCGTCGGGGCGACGACCAGCACGACGAACGCGACGGGCACGTTGATGAGGAACGACCACCGCCACGACAGCAGGTCGGTCAGCACACCGCCGAGGACGGCGCCGGTGGTGAAGCCGCCGGACATCAGCGCGCCGTTGAGGCCGAGCGCCTTCTGGCGCAGCGGGCCCTCCGGGAACGAGGTGGTCATCAGCGACAGCGCAGCAGGAGTCACGGCCGCGGTGGCCAGACCCTGGAGGACGCGGGCCGCGATCAGCGTCTCCGGGTTCCGCGCCAGCCCGCCCAGGAGCGAGGCCGCGCCCAGGACCACGAGGCCGCCGAGGAACAGCCGGCGCCGGCCGAACAGGTCGGCGACCCGGCCGAAGAGCAGCGTGAAGCCCGCCGCGCACAGCGCGAACGAGGTACCGATCCACTGCAGGTGCGACAGCGGGAAGCCCAGATCCCTGCCGATCACCGGCAGCGCCACGTTCAGGATGGCAAAGTCCACGGCCAGCATGAACTGCGTGGCGAGCAGCAGTACCAGCACCAGCTTGAGCCGGGGAGTGAGCACGTCGGGTGCCGCGTCGGCGGCGGTGCCGGGCGCGGCGCCGGCCGCCTCGGTCTCGGTGACAGACATGACGTCGAGTCCCTTTCCTCATGGTTCCTGACCCGCGCCGCACTCCGTCGCGTCACGCGGTTACGGCAGAGAGGCTCGTCGGCGCCCGCATTCCGAGCCAGCACCCCGGAGTGCACAGCCGGCCCGAGGGTGGTCATTTCCTGACCACCCTCACGCCTTTCGGGCTCGGGGACCGGCGGGCATCATGAGAGGCCGACGGTGGCCGGAGCCGGCCGCACTCCGCCGACCTGGAGGCAGGAATGGGCGCCGCGTCCGAGCTGGGAGACTTCCTCAAGTCGCGCCGCGCCGCGCTGCGCCCGGAGGAGGTCGGCATCGACCCGTACCCGGGCCGCCGCCGCGTCACCGGGCTGCGCCGCGAGGAGCTGGCGACGCTCGCGGGTGTCAGCATCACCCACTACACCCGCCTCGAACAGGGCCGCTCCACCAGCGTCTCCGAGGGCGTGCTGGAGGCGATCGCACGCACCCTGCGTCTCACCGAGGACGAGACGGCCCACCTGAAGGACCTCGCGCGCCCCTCTGCCGCCTCGTCCCGGCCCGCACCGCGCCGGGTGGCGCACGCCAGTGCCTCGGCCCGGCAGCTGCTGGCGGCCATGACCCACGTACCGGCCGTCATCATGGACCGGCGCACCGACGTCCTCGCGTGGAACCAGCTGGGCCACGCGCTGCTCGCCGGCCACCTGGCGCCCGACAGCCCCGAGACCCCCGCCACCCGTCCCAACCTGACCCGGATGCTGTTCCTGGACGAGCGGTACCGGCAGTTGTACGCGAACTGGGACGAGCAGGCCCAACTCGCCGTGGCCAGCCTGCGCCTGGTCGCCGGCCGCCACCCCGACGACCGCGCCCTCGCCGAGCTCGTCGGGCAACTCACGATGAGCAGCGGCGAGTTCGCCTGCCGCTGGGCCCGGCACCCCGTGCGCACCTGCACCTCCGGGGTGAAGCACCTGCGTCACCCTCTGGTCGGTGCGCTGGAACTCGGCTTCGAGAACCTCGTCATCCCCGGCACCTCGGGCCAGCGCCTGATCGCGTACTCGGCCGAGCCCGGCTCGCCCTCGGAGGCGGCACTGCGGCTCCTGGGCAGCGCGACGGCCCCGGTGGTGCGGGACACGACGGCGCTACGGCACTCGATCACCGCTCCGGCGGCCCGCTGACCCCCGGCGGACACGGACTCTGGCCGGCTCCGTCGGACCGGCGGGGGAAGACGACGCACGAAGATCCCCCTGACCCACGTTTTTCGCAGGTCAGAGGGATCTCGATTGTGGAGCCTAGGGGAGTCGAACCCCTGACATCCGCCATGCAAAGACGGCGCTCTACCAACTGAGCTAAGGCCCCGGGAAGGAGCGACCGACCGGAGGAATCACGCTCCGGCGGCTGCCGCAGACCAGAGTACCGGGTCACCCCCCATATCCCGCAAAAAGATTGGGGGTCCCCGCGGATGACCACTCTCCGTAAGATGCTCGGCGTGGTTCGCTACAGCGAACCGCGGTTTGTCAGGGGAAGCGATGGGGAGACGCAATGGACGCCGCACAGCAGGAAGCCACCGCCAGAGCGCGGGAGCTGCAGCGGAACTGGTACGGGGAGCCGCTGGGGGCGCTCTTCCGTAAGCTCATCGACGATCTCGGGCTGAACCAGGCCCGGCTCGCGGCGGTCCTGGGCCTGTCCGCTCCGATGCTCTCGCAGCTGATGAGCGGCCAGCGCGCGAAGATCGGCAATCCCGCGGTGGTCCAGCGGGTGCAGCTGCTGCAGGAGCTGGCGTCCCAGGTGGCCGACGGAAGCGTGAGCGCCGCCGAGGCGACCGAGCGCATGGACGAGATCAAGAAGTCGCAGGGGGGCTCCGTGCTCAGCAACACGACGCACACGACGAACAGTTCGGGTGTGCCGACCGTCAAGCGCGTGGTCCGCGAGATCCAGTCGCTGCTCCGCTCGGTGGCCGCAGCGGGCGACATCATCGAGGCCGCGGACGCCCTCGCCCCCAGCCACCCCGAGCTGGCGGAGTTCCTCCGCGTCTACGGCGCCGGCCGCACCTCGGACGCCGTGGCGCACTACCAGTCCCACCAGAACTGACCCGCCGGCCGGGCGTGGCACCGGGGACTCGGTGCCCGGGGTGGCGCGGCGCTCGTCTCGTGGGTAGGGAGTAGCGAGCGGCGCGGGGGGCGCGGGAGGTTCGTCGGACCAGGGGAGGAGCGGCGGCTGCCATGGGTGAGGTCTTCGCCGGCCGGTACGAGCTGGCCGACCCGATCGGACGGGGAGGCGTGGGCGCCGTCTGGCGTGCCTGGGACCACCGCCGACGGCGTTACGTGGCCGCCAAGGTCCTCCAGCAGCGCGACGCCCACTCCCTGCTCCGCTTCGTCCGCGAGCAGGCCCTGCGCATCGACCACCCGCACGTCCTGGCCCCGGCCAGCTGGGCCGCCGACGACGACCAGGTGCTGTTCACCATGGACCTGGTCGCGGGCGGCTCCCTGGTCCACCTGGTCGGCGACTACGGCCCCCTGCCGCCGGCGTACGTGTGCACCCTGCTGGACCAGCTGCTGTCCGGGCTCGCCGCCGTCCACGCGGAGGAGGTGGTCCACCGGGACATCAAGCCCGCCAACCTGCTCCTGGAAGCCACCGGCACCGGCCGGCCGCGGCTGAGGCTGTCGGACTTCGGCATCGCCATGCGGCTCGGCGAACCCCGGCTGACGGAGACCAACCTCGTGGTGGGCACGCCCGGTTACCTCGCCCCCGAGCAGGTCATGGGCGCCGACCCCGACTTCCCGGCCGACCTGTTCGCCGTCGGTCTGGTCGCCCTGTACCTCCTGGAGGGAGCGAAGCCCGACGCCAAGGCGATCGTGCAGTACTTCCTGGAACACGGGACGCCCGGGCCGCCCCAGGGCGTCCCGGAACCCCTCTGGCAGGTCATCGCGTCGCTGCTCCAGCCGGACCCCGTGGACCGGTTCCGTACCGCCACCGGGGCGCGCAAGGCGCTGACAGCCGCGGCGGAGCTGCTGCCGGAGCCCGGCCCCGACGACGAACTCATCGAGATCTTCGACCAACTCGGCCCGCTGCCCCCCGGTTTCGGCCCCGACGGCCCCCTCCGGCAGGCCTCCGGCGTGGCCCTGGAGCCGGTCCCGGGCGGTACGCCGTCCCCGGCTGCCGAGGCGACCGGCACCGGCGCCCTCTCCGACACCGGCAGCTTCCGCCTTCCTCCTCCCCAGCAGACCGAACCGACGCGACAGCCCCGGCAGCCTCCGGCGCCCCAAGCAGCACAGCAGACCCAGCAGACCGAGCACCTCCGGCAGCGCCGGGAGCCCCTGCACCCCTCGCCCTCACTCTCCTCCCCGGTGCCGTACCGCCCTGCCGCCCCCCGCACCGACACCGGCACCGCCGCGTACACCGCCCGCGATCCCCAGGCGCCCCCGCCCTACACCCCTCCGTCGTTCACGACCGCACCGTCGCCCCCGCCCGCATCACGCGCCCGCGGCCGTCGGGCCCGGCGTGCGGCCCGTCGGCCGGGGCCCCCGGCCAGGGCCGCGATCCCGATCCTGCTGCTGGCGCTGGCCTGCTACGCGGTGGGCTTCTGGGCGCTGGCCCGGGTGTGAGCCCGGCGGGCCGCCACCGTCCACCCGCCGAGGAGCAGGAGCAGGGCGGTGCCCGTGCCGAGCCCGCCGACGGCGACCAGCAGCATCACCCGGTGACCGGCACCGTCCCCCGTGTCCCCGGTGAGCGCGGCCTCCCGGTCCCCGGCGGTGACCGTGAAGACGCCGTCCGGCACGGGCCGGCCGGCGTACCCCGGACCCTCCTGGGCCCGGCCGTCCACCCGGACCCGCAGGGTCACCTCGAACGGCCCCGTCCCGAACGCGCCGGTCAGCTGGGTACCGAGGCTCACGGCCAGGTAGTACTCGCCGGCGAAGCGGACGGAGGTGACGCCGGCGGCCACGGCGTACCGGTTGGTGTACTCCACCGGCGGCAGCGGTGCGAGGGCGGCGGTCTTCGGGGTGCCGGTGTAGCCGAGGGAGGCGCCCTCGACGTAGCCGCGCACGGGGTTGTAGAGGGAGAGGTCGAGGGCGCCGCCGGCATAGCCGTGGCCCGGGGCGCCGGCCAGCTCGGCGGAGGCGTGCAGCCGCCGGCCCCAGTCCAGCGGCACCTTGTAGTACCGGGTCTCGCCGGGAGTGAGGGTGGTCCGCCAGACGCCCTGGCCCAGTGCGCGGGCGGTGGCGAACCCGGTGCCGCCGGAGCGGTCGCGGGGGGTGCCGGGGAGGGGGTCCGGCGTGGCGGAGTCCCAGGTCCGCGGCGCGGTGGTGGGGCCGGCTCGGGTGAGGCCCGGTTCGGTGGCGGGCGTGATCTCCAGGTCCCACCGCCCTGACGCGGCCGCCGTACCGGATCCCTCGGCGTCGAGGCGTTCGACCAGCAGGTAGTACGTGCCCGCGCCCTGGCACAGGGCCCTGCCGGCCTCGCGCTGCCCCAGCGCCGTGACCGGGCGCGGGCTGAGCCCGGCGCCGAAGCGGGCGGAGGCGTAGGAGCAGGAGGTGCCGTTCGCGTCCCGGACCGAGACCCGGATGCCGTCGGTGGCGGAGACCGCGGCGTCCGCGGGCGGTACGGCGGTGGCGGGGACGTACGCGGTGTCCGCGGCGGAGAGCCGCAGGCGGTAGAAGAGCCGGCCGCGCGGGGGCAGGGAGCTGCGGTAGGCGTGGCCGGGGTCCAGCAGGGCGGCGTCCGTGGTGCGCTCCGCACCCGCGACGGTCCGGGCGCCGGGCGCGAAGGCGTACGACCCCGGGTGCGCGTCGGCGTCGGCTGCCGCTGCGGCGGCCGCCGGGGCACCGGGCGGCAGGGCGAGGGCGGCTGTCAGCCCCAGCAGCGCGACCACGGCGCCGGTCCGCACGGCTCGCCGCCCCGCCCACGTCGCCGTACCCCCTCGCGCCCGCACGCGCCACCACCCCCAGTCGTCGGACGGCCGCTCCGGACCGCAGGGCCCATCCTGCCCCGGGCGCCGCTCGGCCATCCGGGCAACGCGTACGCCTGTCCGAAACGCCCGGCAGGATCCGGCACCCCCGCGCGTCCGTCTAACGCAGCCGCCCGGCCCCCGCAACCCGGAACCCAGAACCCGCGGCCCGGGAGAACGCGAAACCCCGACCGCTCAGGCGGCCGGGGTCGGTTCAGCTCGGGTACAGGGGACTCACGAACCCGTGGGCACGGAGTCAGTCGCCTCCGTCCACAGGTCCTGCTCGGCGCGATCCGCCTGGATCTGCCGGTACACGAGGAGCCCGCCGATGGCGGCCAGTGCGACCAGGAGCAGCTTCTTCACCGCGCGACCTCGTCTTTCCTTGACGTAAGGGACCTCTGGCGCCCGACTATACACACCGACCGATATCGATCGGTGACCTGCGTCGGGCCCCAACTCCCGCCCGGGCGCGGCGGGGAACTTCTCCCGCCCTGTGCGTCCATACGAGTGGTGTTGATCTGAACATCGACGCGCCACGGGCGTCGGTCCACCACTTCGCGACCCTCATACACATCATGAGGAAAGTACGCAAATCGCCCGACCCGAAAGTGAGGGGCCATGACCCGGAACAAGGTCATGAAGCTGTGGACCGCCATCGTCACCGCCTTCCTCGCGCTGTGCACGGCGCTCGGACTCGTCACCGCCGCCACGGCGCCCGCCGCCGCGGCCGGCCCGCGCACCGAGAGCCCCCGCACCGACACCGCGCAGCGCACGACCGCGACGATCCCGGCGGCACGACACTGGTCCTGGTCCCACGGCAGGGCCCTGCCCCCCACGATGAAGCAGCGGATCCGGGCCGAGGCCCACGGGAAGACGCCGGGCTGCCGCCACCGCCCGACCGACGAGACCCAGTCCCCGTCCGAGACCGCGGCCCACGAGGACGCCTCCGACTCCTCGGACCCCGCCGACCCCGCGCGCCGCCTCGACTGCTGAGCCTCCCGTACCGCAGTACCGCAACGTCTCGACCCACGGCGACTTGCGTACGCACCAGTCGACACGAACAGACCCCCGGCCGGGCCAGGCCGGGGGTCTCGCGCTGTTTCCGGTACCCGGTACGACATGCTCGTACGGCCTCGCGGCACACATCGCAGAACAGAGACGAAGACCCGGAAAGGTGGTGAGCGCTGCCGTGAACCGGCGCGTCACCGTAGTCACCGCTGTCCACGGCCCCTCCGCCCCGTTCCTGCCGGACGCGTACGCGTCCCTGTGCGCGCAGCGGCTGCCCGCCGGCTGGGAATGGGAGTGGGTCGTGCAGGAGGACGGCACGACGGACGCGGTCCGGCCGTACGTCCCGGACGACGCCCGGGTCTCCTTCCGCCAGGGCCGGCCGGGCGGGCCCGGGGTCGCCCGGACCATCGCGCTGGCACGCGCCGGGGGCGTGTACGTCAAGGTGCTGGACGCCGACGACCGGCTCACGCCGGGTGTGCTCGCCCGGGACCTCGCCGTGCTGGAGGCGGAGCCCACCGTCGGCTGGACCACGTCCCGCGTGCTCGACCTGCTGCCCGACGGCTCCACGGCCGGTTTCCCCGGGGACCCCGACGAGGGCCCGATCGAGCGCGGCACCGTTCTCGCGCGGTGGAAGCGGAACGACTTCCTTGCCCCGGTGCACCCGGCGAGCCTGTGCGTGCGGCGGGAGCTGCTCACCGCCCTGGGCGGCTGGATGGCACTGCCGGCCTCCGAGGACACCGGTCTGCTGCTGGCGCTGGACGCGGTGAGCCGCGGCTGGTTCTCGGCGGAGACCGGGCTGCTGTACCGCAAGTGGGAGGGGCAGGTCACGGGCCAGGCCGCACACGTCGATCCCGCGGAGCGCGCGGCCCGCACGGCGGTCGCCGAGGCCCGGGCCCGCGCGCTCGCCGCCTTCGGCTGGAGCTACCCGCCCGCGGCCACCGCCACCGGGACCGCGTGAGTCATCCGCCGAGGGCGATCGCCTGCGAGGGGCACCTCTCGGCCGCCTCCCGTGTCTCCTCCCGCACCCGCGGGTCCTCGGCCGACTCCGCAGCGCCGGGCCGTACGACGCCGTACCCGTCCTCGAACGCGAACACGGCCGGCGCCCGGTGCGCGCACTCGGCGGAGCCGTAGCACAGGGAGCGGTCGACGGAGACCTTCATGCGTCCTCCAGTCGTGCAGTCGTGGGCGGTGACCTCCAGGACGTCCCTGCCCGGCCGCGCGCCCGCCGAACCGGCCCGCCGGTGACCAGGGGCCTCTCCTTCTCCCTAGTCCTGACGGCTTCCGGCCGTGGCGAGCCAGTGGGCGACCCGGCGGACCGTCGGCTCGTCCAGCCGGTCGGCCAGGGCACGGACCGCCTCGCCGTCCTCGGGGCCCAGGTCGTACAGGCCCGCCTTGCTCAGTCCGGCCATGAGCACCTGGTGCCGGCGGTCCGTCATGCGTTCCGCCAGCCGGGCCGGCCCCGGGGCGTCCGGGGCGTCCGGGGAGCCGGGTACGGGGCGCCGCGGTGCGGGGGCGGGGTCCGTGGCGTACGCGGTGTCGAAGAGGCGCCAGGTGCCGTCCTCGGGGCCCCAGAGCGCGACGGTCACCTCACCCCCGCGGGCCCGCACGGTCCGGGTCATGTCACCCACGGCGTACCGCACCGGCCCCTGGTACGGGGACTCCGCGCCCACCGTCCAGGTGTCCCGGGCGGCCTCGTGGAACATCGCGACCCAGCGCGGTTCACCGGGTGGCCTCGGGCACCGGGGACGCTGCTTCTCCATGTCACTCACCCCTTCGGGACACCCCTGCGGGAACGACCGGGGAGGCGACGGTAGCTGACGGACCGTCAGATATCCAGCGTTCGCCGGGTGTGCGGGGTGCGCGGAGCGGGCTCCCGGCCCGCCCGGCACCGGTCCCTCCCCTCGTGGGGACCGGTGCCGGGCGGTGCGGGGCGATCGACCCGCGCCATGTCGGCGCGGCACGGGTCGAAGGACGAGGACCGCCAAAAGGCGGAGGCCCGGCTTCCGGGGCTTCCGGCGGTGCGCACCGGCTCATCCGCCGGGCGCGGCACGAGGTGACCGACGATGACCGATAACGTTCGGCGCCATGGGCTGTCTCTCCGAGCACTGTGCCGGTGGCCTGTCCGGACAGTATGTGAGGGGTCCGCTGCCGGGTTCGGATCCTGCCATCTGTCGCCTCCGCAGAGGAGGTTCCGGTTTCCGGACCAGCTCTTCACCGCAGGTCAGCCGTATAAGGTGAGTTTTCCGGTCCGGACGTCCACACGCGCTGGAGAGTAAGGGGTGGGACCTTGAGTTCCGACTCAGGGGCACGCACAGCCTTCGCCGAGCGCCTCGCGCTGCTGTACAAGGAGGCCGGAAATCCTCCCCTGAAGAGCGTCGCCGAGGCGGTCGTACGACTGCAGAGGACGGACGAGCGCGGCCGGCCCGTGCGGGTGTCGGCGCAGCGGATCAGCGACTGGCGTCGGGCCCGGAACGTACCGGCCCAGTTCGCCGCCCTCGCGGCCGTCCTGCAGATCCTGATCCCGGAGGCGCGCCGGCTGCGGCCCGCTCCGGTCTCCGCCGGCCTGTACGACCTCGCCCACTGGCAGCGGCTGTGGGAGCTGGCGCTGGCCGGGCCGGCCGCCGACCGGCCCGCGCCGCCCTCGGAGGAGAACCGGCGGCCACCGGCCCAGGCCCCGCCGGTCGCCGGTGGCGTGTGTCCCTACCGGGGCCTGGCCCCGTACCGGCGGGAGGACGCCCGCTGGTTCTTCGGCCGCGAACGCAGTACGAACGCCCTCGTCGCCCAGCTCCGCGCGGCCGAGCGGTCGGGCGGGCTGGTGATGCTGGTCGGCGCCTCGGGAGCGGGGAAGTCCTCCCTGCTGAACGCCGGCCTGGTCCCCGCGATCCGCGGCGGCGCCCTCTCCCCCCAGGCCTCCCCCTCACCCGAGTCCGTTCCAGCGGCCGTTCCCGCGCCCACACCCCCCGACTCGACCCCCGGCTCGACCCCCGACTCCGCCGCCGGCCCCCCGCCCGGCCCGCCGTCCCCCGCCGCCCCGCCCGACCCCGTCCTGCAGTTCGTCCCCGGTGCCGATCCGCTCGGCGAGCTGGTGCGCCGGGTCCCGGAGCTGGCCGCCGTCACCGCCGAGGCGCGCGGGGCCGAGCGGGGGGCCTCGCGGAACCCGGCGCTGCCCGGCGGTGACGCCCCGCACCTGGCCCGCGCCGTGCGCGAGGCGGTCGCGGACTGGGCGGGCCGTGCCGCCGGCCCGGACGTCCGGCCGGTCGTCATCGTGGACCAGTTCGAGGAGGCGTTCACCCTCTGCGCCGACGAGGCGGACCGCCGTACCTTCATCCAGCTCCTGCACGCGGCCTGCACCCCGCCCGACGGCTCCGCCGGACCCGCCCCCGTCCAGGTCGTCCTCGGCATCCGCGCCGACTTCTACGAGCAGTGCCTCGGCTATCCGGAACTGGCCGACGCGCTCCAGCACCGGCACATGGTGCTCGGCCCGCTGACCGGCACCGAGCTGCGCGAGGCGGTGACCGGTCCGGCCAAGGCGGTGGGCCTGGAACTGGAGCCGGGGCTCGCCGAGCTGATCGTGCGCGAGGTCAGCGCCGACGGCCCGCGCGGCGCGCACGACGCGGGCGTGCTCCCCCTGCTGTCGCACGCTCTGCTGGCCACCTGGCAGCGCCGGAAGGCCGGACGGCTGACGCTGGCCGGCTACCGCGCGGCCGGCGGGATCCAGGGCGCGGTCGCCGCGACCGCCGAGCGGGCCTGGTCCGGACTGGACCCGGCGGCCCGTACCGCCGCCCGGCTGCTCCTGCTGCGGCTGGTCCGGCTCGGCGAGGACACCCAGGCCACCCGCCGGCGCGGCACCCGGCGGCAGCTGGCGGAGGAGTCGGCCGACCCCGGCAAGACGGAGGAGTCGCTGGAGGCCCTGGTCCGGGCCCGGCTGGTGACGCTGGACGCGGACACCGTGGAGATCACCCACGAGGCGCTGCTGCACGCCTGGCCCCGGCTGCGGCACTGGATCGACGAGGGCCGCGGCGACCACCTGCTGCGCCAGCGCCTCGAGGAGGACGGCCGGGCCTGGGAGGACTCCGGCCGGGACAGCTCGCTGCTGTACCGGGGGTCCCGGCTGGAGCAGGCCCGCAGCTGGGCCCGGTCGGCCGGGGACACCTACCTGACCCGCAGCGCGGTGGAGTTCCTGGCCGCCTCGGTACGGCTGCGCAAGCGCACGGTGTGGCTGAGCCGGGCCGCGGTGGCGGCGCTGGTGGCGCTGGCCGTGCTCGCCGCCGGTTCCGCGGTGATCGCCTGGAAGCAGCGCGACGACGCCGTGTTCGAGCAGGTCCTCGCCGAGGCCGACCGGGTGCAGCACACGGATCCGTCGCTGGCCGCCCAGCTCGATCTGGTCGCGCACCGGCTGCGGCCCGGGGACGAGGGCACGTACAGCCGTCTGATCTCGATCGTGAACGCGCCGCTGGCCACCCCGCTGTCCGGCCACACCGGTGCCGTCTACCTCACCTCGTTCAGCCCGGACGGGCACACCCTGGCCACGGCCAGCTACGACCGCACGGTCCGGCTGTGGGACATCACCGACCCGCACCGTCCGGCCCCGCTCGGGAGGCCGCTCACCGCGCACACCAGCTGGGTGAGCAGTGCCGTCTTCAGTCCGGACGGACACACCCTGGCCAGCGCGGGGGACGACGGCACGATCCGGCTGTGGGACGTCACCGACCCCGCGCGCCCGGTTCGGCTCGGCCGGCCCCTCACCGGCCACAAGGGAACGATCTACCTGGTCGCCTTCAGTCCGGACGGCCGCACTATGGCCTCCGCCGGCGAGGACCACACCGTACGCCTGTGGAACGTGGCCGACCCGCGCCGGCCGACGGCCTCCGGGACGCTGCGCGGCCACAGTGCCGCGGTGCGCTGCGTGGCGTTCAGCCCCGACGGGCGCACCCTCGCGGCGGGCGGTGACGACGAGCGGATCCTGCTCTGGAACACCTCCGACCCCGGCCGCCCCCGGCGCATCCCCACGGCCCTGACCGGCCACACCGACCTCGTGCACTCGGTCGCCTTCAGCCCCGACGGACGCACCCTCGCCAGCGGCAGCGCGGACGACACCATCCGGCTGTGGAACCTGCGCGACCCGGCGCGCCCGTCCCCGCTCGGCCCACCGCTGACCGGACACACCGGACCCATCTGGTCCGTGGCCTTCAGCCCCGACGGCGGCAGACTCGCCGCCGCCAGCGCCGACAGCACGGCCAGCCTGTGGAACGTGAGCGACCCCCGCTCCCCCTCGCAGGTCGGCGAGCCGCTGGCGGGCAGCAGCGGTGAGATGTACGCCCTGGGGTTCAGCCCGGACGGCCGGACCCTCGCCACCGGCAGCGGTGACGGCAAGGCGCGGCTGTGGTCGGTACCGACCTCGGACATGATCGGGCGCAACGGGGCGTTCCGCCCGGACGGGAAGGTGCTCGCCACGGCCTCGCGCGACGGCAGGGTCCGGCTGTGGAACGTGGCCTCTCCCGGCCGGCCCGTGGCGCTGGGCGCGCCGTTCATGCGGAGCGACGGAGGCCACCGTTCGATGATGTTCTCCCCCGACGGCCGTACCCTCGCCGTACTGAACGGCATGAGCACGCTGTACCTGTGGGACGTCACCGACCCGTCCCACCCGGTCCGCGCCGCCTCCCGCGCCCTGCGCACCCGCTTCGCCGGCCCGCGCACGCTGGCGTACAGCCCGGACGGGAAGGTGCTCGCCACGGCCTACGACGACCGCACCATCCAGCTGTGGAACGTCACCGACCCCGCCCGCGCCACCCCGCTCGGCAAGCCGCTCACCGGCCACCGCGGCTACGTCAACGCCCTCGCCTTCAGCCCCGACGGACACACCCTGGCCAGCGGCAGCGCGGACCTCACCATCCGGCTGTGGAACGTCACCGTGCCCGCCCGTACCGTCCCGCTGGGGCGGCCGCTCCCGGCCCACTCCGGTCCGGTCAACGCGCTCGCCTTCAGCCCGGACGGACACACCCTGGCCAGCGGCAGCGACGACGACACGGTCCGCCTGTGGGACGTCACCGACCCCGCCGAGGCGAGCGCCCTGGGGGACCCGCTCACCGGCCACACCGAGGCGGTCACCTCCCTGACGTTCAGCCCCGGGGGCGCCACGCTGGCCAGCGGAGGCAACGACAACACGGTCCGCCTGTGGAACGTCACCGACCCCGCCGAGGCCTCCCCGATCGGCCAGTCGATGAGCCCGAACGCCACGACGGGCACCTTCCTCGCCTTCAGCCCCACCCGCCATGTCCTCGGCGTCTCCAGCGGCACCGACACGGTCCGCCTGTGGAGCCTGGACGACGACGCGGCGATCCGGCACATCTGCTCGGTGACCCGGGGCGTCCTCACCCCGCGCCGCTGGCACGAGTACCTGCCCCGCCTCTCCTACGACCCCCCGTGCGGGCGATGATCGGCCAACATCCCTGTTTCCCGCCGGACTTGGCCCCACGGAACCGACAACCTTGTTACCCTTGGCCATAGCCCGATCGCTGGTGCATCCCCCGTCGCCAGCGGTCGGGCCTTTTTTTCAGGCCTTGTCGCCGCCGCCGTCGGCCTGAGGCCGTTGGCCGAGGACGCAGAACTCGTTGCCTTCGGGGTCCGCCAGGACCACCCACGACTGCTCGCCCTGGCCGATGTCGACCCGCTTCGCGCCCAGAGCCTCCAGGCGGGCCACCTCGGCGGCCTGGTCGTCGGGCCGGAAGTCGAGATGCAGCCGGCTCTTGGCCTTCCTGGCCTCGTCGAGCCGGACGAAGTCCAGCCCCGGCAGGCGGTCCGGCGCCGGACGGATCTCGAACTCGTCGTCGTCGGCATGGACGACGACCCATCCCAGAGCCTCGGCCCACCACTGCCCCAGGGCCACCGGGTCCGCCGAGTGGACGATTACCTGTTCCCATTCCAAGGTCATCCGCCGATCGTAGGCCGACCGGGGAAAAGCGCAACGGCATTGACCAGGGGGCTTCAGGAGAGGGCGGCGTCGTCCACGGTCTCGTGTATGTCCAGCACGGTGTCGGTTCCGGTGATCGCGAACAGCCGCCGCAGCTGCGCCCGCGGCGCGGCCACCCGCAGGGCGCCCGTGTGATGGGTGAGGATCAACAGATTCAGGAACGACGAGTCCGCGAAGTCGACACCGGAGGCGTCCAGGATCACCTTCGGATGCGTTCTGACGGCCGCGGCCAGTGACTCCGCCAGGGGCGGGGTCGAGTGCACGTCGTAGGCCCCGTGGGCGACGATGACCCAGGCGCCGTTCCGCTCGTACTGACGCAACTCGGTCACCGGCCCGGACTCACCGGCCCCGTCAGACCCCTGCTTCTCACCAGCGCCACTCGTGAGCGTCGGCATAACGGCTTCATCCCAGGACACCTTCGGGGCTCCTTCCGTGGCGCTTCGACGCGGAGCACGTCAACAGTTACCGGAAAAGTATGTCACGTATGTGTGGTCGGCAATGGTGGGCCCCTAAAATACGGGTCATGGTTGGAGTGCCCGAACCTCACCGGGGATGGACGTTCATTACGAGCCACGCACGCGTACTGGCAGCCATCGCCGACAACCCGAACGCGCGGATCCGCGACATCGCTGCCCGCTGCCGACTCACGGAGCGTGCCGTCCAGCGCATCATTTCCGACCTTGAAGAGGACGGTTACCTCTCCCATACGCGTGACGGACGGACGAACACCTACCGCATCGAGCCGGACAAGGTCCTCCGCCATCCCGCGGAGGCCGGCCTGTCCGTGGCCTCCCTGCTGTCCCTGCTCGTGCAGGACGAGACCGACCGGGGCAAGGCGCCGGGGACGGTCACGGCGCGCACCTCCTGACCCCGGCTCCTTCGCGGCCGGGGCTCGGCGAGCCACCGCCACCCCGGGCCCGTGCCGTCCTGCCGGCTCGCCGAGCTCCCGCGAGGTCCGCTCCCCGACTGAAGTCGGCCATGAACGCCGAAGACCCCCGGCCGGTATCGACTGGGGGTCTTCGTGTCCAAGAAGGCCGTGCCGACAGGCGTCTGCCTCAGAGGCGATCACTGGTGTGCGCGCCGCCGGTCCCTGTACCGCGATGGGTTCCCGTGTCGTGTGTCTTCCGTCGACGAGGGACGAGACCAAGCAGACCCAGAAGACCGGCGAGGCCCCAAAGACCCCACCCACCGTCGTCATCGTCCTTGTTGTTGTCGTCCTGCGCTTGGCTCTGCGTGGCCTGCGCGGTGGTCACCTGGCTCATCACCGGCGCCTGCGCTTCCGCGGTGGCCGCAGCAGGTCCCGCGAGGAGAGTGGCTGCCAGGAGAGCACCCACAGTCGTGCGACGCATAGTTCCTCCCTGGATCCCCCATGGATGGGTTCTTGTACCCATACCGGGTGATGCCGCACAGGCATGCAACTCCACCAGGCGCACAACGCCCTGCAAATGCGCGATTGAGCCCAATTCCCGGGCTTTGCGTCCGCCGGGACCGTTAGGCCAAATGGGTGGCTCCATCTCACACGTCACAACGGACCTGCGGGCGGAAACGGCGCCCCCCGGCGTGCGCGCGGCGGGCCGAAGGCAGGAGCGCAGCGCGCCGCGGGGCCGGGAGCACACCGGGCGGAGCGCGGTCGCGTGATCGATCCGGTGGGCTTCTCCCGCACCTTCGATCGGCTCGTCAAGCGCGCCGACGTTCGCCGGAGGACGGTCCGCCTCGCCCGGCACACCACGCACGTCGTGGGCCCCAGTGAACGCGAAGCGGTGGGCATGCTCGCCGGGCTTCCGAAGATCCGCTCATCGGCTGGTGTCGGCCGTGGATGTCAAAAACCCCCAGCCGCTCTCGACTGGGGGTCTTCGTGCTGGTGGGGCTAACAGGATTTGAACCTGTGGCCTCATCCTTATCAGGGATGCGCTCTAACCAACTGAGCTATAGCCCCGCCGCGCTCTGCGGTGTGTGTCCCGCGCGCTGACTCCTGAAGGTTAGCGCACGACCGGCTCAGTCCCAAAATCCGTTGTCGGGGGCCGTCGGAACGCCGCTGGTCCGGGGGTCACTCGTCCTCGGCCAGGGTCAGCTCGACGCCTCCCACGAAGCCCGCCGAGAGGTTGTAGATGAACGCGCCGAGCGTCGCCAGCGCGGTCGCCAGGACGACGTCGATGACCGCGATGATCGTCGTGAAGGTCAGGACGTGGGGGAGCGAGAGGAACGCCTGCAGGTCGAAGCCGTTCGCCTCGTTCGAGCCCGTCGCCTCCGAGATCGTGCCGCCGACCGTCGAGAACACGCCCATCGCGTCCAGGACCATCCACAGCACCGCCGAGGCGACGATCGTGCAGATGCCGAACGCGATCGACAGCAGGAAGCTGACCTTCATCACCGACCACGGGTCGGCCTTGGCCACCCGCAGCCGCGCCTTGCGGGTCCGCGGCGCCGTCGGCCGCACCCCCGTACGGGGCTTGCGCACCGCGCCGGCGGGCGCCTGCGCCGGATAGGCCTGCGGCGGGTGGTAGGGCCCGGCCGGCTCCTCCGCGTGCCGCTCGCCGGGAAGCGGCGACGCCGACCGCGTCTCACCGGCCGCGGCCGGGCCTCGGGTGTCCGCCACGATTCCCCCCTGGGACTCCTGCTGGGATTCCTGTGTGCCGGAGGACTCCGCCACGGAAGCCTTCACCGGCTTCAGGTTGGTCGTGTGCGGATCGCTCGCGCTCCCCGCACGCGCGGCGGAGCCACGGCCGCCGCCGTCCGTTTCCGTACCCGTCGAGGTACCGGCCGATCCGGCGCCCGTGGCTCCGCTCACGATGACTCACTCCTCGTGCTACTCGGCCGAGGGTGCCTCACCCTCGTCCGTGCCGGCGGTCGCGGCGTCCTCGGCGGTCTCGTCCACGGCCACATCGCCGTCGACCTCCTCCGCCTCGCGCCCCGCCTCGGCGTTACGTGCGATACCGACCACGGCATCGCGCTTGCCCAGGTTGATCAGTTGGACGCCCATGGTGTCACGGCCCGTCTCCCTGACCTCGCTGACTCGCGTACGAATCACACCGCCGGAGAGGGTGATAGCGAGGATCTCGTCGTGCTCCTCGACAATCAGCGCGCCGACGAGCGAACCACGGTCCTCCACGATCTTGGCGGCCTTGATGCCGAGGCCGCCGCGACCCTGGACGCGGTACTCGTCGACGGCGGTCCGCTTCGCGTACCCACCGTCGGTGGCAGTGAACACGAACGTACCGGGTCGCACCACATTCATCGAGAGAAGCTCGTCGCCCTCCCGGAAACTCATCCCCTTGACGCCGGAGGTGGCCCGGCCCATCGGGCGGAGCGACTCGTCCGAGGCGGTGAACCGGATCGACTGGGCCTTCCTGCTGACCAGAAGGAGATCGTCATCGGCCGACACCAGCTCGGCACCGATCAGTTCGTCGTCCGTGCCGTCCTCCCGCTCGCGCAGGTTGATGGCGATGACACCACCGGAGCGGGGCGAATCGTAATCCTTCAGAGGCGTCTTCTTGACCAGCCCGGACTTGGTGGCGAGCACCAGGTACGGCGCCGCCTCGTAGTCACGGATGGCGAGGATCTCCGCGATCGCCTCGTCCGGCTGGAAGGCGAGCAGGTTCGCCACGTGCTGGCCGCGCGCGTCCCGGCCGGCCTCCGGCAGCTCGTACGCCTTCGCCCGGTACACCCGGCCCTTGTTGGTGAAGAACAGCAGCCAGTGGTGCGTGGTGGAGACGAAGAAGTGGTCGACGATGTCGTCTTCCTTCAGCTTCGTACCCCGCACGCCCTTGCCGCCGCGCTTCTGCGCCCGGTAGTCGTCCGTCTTCGTCCGCTTGACGTACCCGCCGCGCGTGACGGTGACGACGATGTCCTCCTCGGCGATCAGGTCCTCGATGGACATGTCGCCCTCGTACGGGATCAGCTTGGTCTGGCGGTCGTCGCCGTACTTCTCGACGATCGCGGCCAGCTCCTCGCTGACGATCCCGCGCTGGCGGACCGGCGAGGCGAGGATCTCGTTGTACTCGTTGATCTTCGCCTGGAGCTCGTCGTGCTCCTGGACGATCTTCTGCCGCTCCAGGGCCGCCAGGCGCCGCAGCTGCATCTCCAGGATCGCGTTGGCCTGGATCTCGTCGATCTCCAGCAGGTCCATCAGGCCGGTGCGCGCGACGTCGACGGTGTCACTGCGCC
This sequence comes from Streptomyces sp. NPDC107654, assembly GCF_055639035.1. NCBI lineage: Bacteria > Bacillati > Actinomycetota > Actinomycetes > Kitasatosporales > Streptomycetaceae > Streptomyces > Streptomyces sp. NPDC107654. The sequence goes on along the minus strand of NZ_JBVKBI010000007.1, from coordinate 189,754 downwards.
GGATCAGTGCGATGACCTCGTCGATGGCGTCCAGGGCCTTCAGCAGACCGCGCAGGATGTGCGCCCGCTCCTCGGCCTTGCGCAGCCGGAACTTCGTCCGGCGGACGATGACCTCGATCTGGTGCGTCACCCAGTGGCGGATGAACGCGTCCAGGGACAGCGTGCGCGGCACACCGTCGACCAGCGCCAGCATGTTGGCGCCGAAGTTCGTCTGCAGGTCGGTGTGCTTGTACAGGTTGTTCAGCACGACCTTGGCGACCGCGTCCCGCTTGAGGACGATCACCAGGCGCTGGCCGGTACGGGACGACGTCTCGTCGCGGACGTCCGCGATCCCGCCGATCCTGCCGTCCTTCACCAGGTCGGCGATCTTCTGCGCCAGGTTGTCCGGGTTCACCTGGTACGGCAGCTCGGTCACCACCAGGCACTGCCGGCCCTGGATCTCCTCGACCTCGACCACCGCGCGCATCGTGATGGAGCCGCGCCCGGTGCGGTACGCCTCCTCGATGCCCTTGCGGCCCACGACCAGCGCGCCGGTCGGGAAGTCGGGGCCCTTGATGCGCTCCATGAGCGCGTCCAGCAGCTCCTCGTGGGAGACCTCGGGATTCTCCAGGTACCACTGGGCGCCGGCCGCGACCTCGCGCAGGTTGTGCGGCGGGATGTTGGTCGCCATGCCGACCGCGATACCGGCCGAGCCGTTGATCAGCAGGTTCGGGAAGCGGGCCGGCAGGACGGTCGGCTCCTGGGAGCGGCCGTCGTAGTTGTCCGTGAAGTCGACGGTCTCCTCGTCGATGTCCCGGACCATCTCCATCGACAGCGGCGCCATCTTGCACTCGGTGTAGCGCATCGCCGCCGCCGGGTCGTTGCCCGGGGAGCCGAAGTTGCCGTTGGAGTCCACCAGCGGCATCCGCATCGACCACGGCTGGGCGAGGCGCACCAGCGCGTCGTAGATCGAGGAGTCGCCGTGCGGGTGGTAGTTGCCCATGACGTCGCCGACGACGCGGGCGCACTTGTAGAAACCGCGCTCGGGGCGGTAGCCGCCGTCGTACATCGCGTACAGCACGCGGCGGTGGACGGGCTTGAGACCGTCCCGGACGTCGGGGAGCGCGCGGGACACGATGACGGACATCGCGTAGTCGAGGTACGAGCGCTGCATCTCCGTCTCGAGCCCGACGGGCTCGACACGCATCGCGAGTTCGCCGCCCTCTTCAGGGGTGACGGGAGTGTTCTCGTCGGCCATTGCTGGTGAAGATCCTTCCTGGTGCGGTCAGCTGAGACCGACTCAGATGTCGAGGAAGCGGACGTCCTTGGCGTTGCGCTGGATGAACTGGCGCCGGGCCTCGACGTCCTCGCCCATCAGGACCGAGAACAGGTCGTCGGCCTGCGCGGCGTCGTCCAGGGTGACCTGGCCGAGAACGCGGTGCTCCTGGTCCATGGTGGTCACGCGCAGCTCCTCGGCGTTCATCTCGCCGAGACCCTTGAACCGCTGGATCGAGTCCTCGCGGACCCGCTTGCCGCGCTGGCGGCCCATCTCGATCAGCGCGTCACGCTCGCGGTCCGAGTAGGCGTACTCGATGTCGTCCCGGCCCCACTTGATCTTGTACAGCGGGGGACGGGACAGGTACACGTGCCCGGCCTCGACCAGCGGCCGCATGAAGCGGAACAGGAAGGTCAGCAGCAGGGTGCTGATGTGCTGGCCGTCGACGTCGGCGTCCGCCATCAGGATGATCTTGTGGTAGCGGAGCTTCTCGATGTCGAAGTCCTCGTGCACGCCCGTGCCGAAGGCCGAGATCAGCGCCTGGATCTCCTGGTTCTGCAGGATCTTGTCGATCCTGGCCTTCTCCACGTTGAGGATCTTGCCGCGGATCGGGAGGATCGCCTGGTACTGCGGGTTGCGGCCGGACTTGGCCGAGCCGCCGGCGGAGTCACCCTCGACGATGAAGATCTCGCACTTGGTCGGGTCGTTCGACTGGCAGTCGGAGAGCTTGCCCGGCAGCGACGCCGACTCCAGCAGGCCCTTGCGGCGGGTCAGGTCGCGGGCCTTGCGGGCCGCCACGCGCGCGGTGGCCGCCTGGATGCCCTTGCGGACGATGTCCGCGGCCTCGACCGGGTTGCGGTCCAGCCAGTCGTTGAGGTGCTCGTAGACCGCCTTCTGCACGAAGGTCTTGGCCTCCGTGTTGCCCAGCTTGGTCTTCGTCTGGCCCTCGAACTGCGGCTCGCTCAGCTTGACCGAGATGATCGCCGTCAGACCCTCACGGATGTCGTCACCGGTGAGGTTGTCGTCCTTCTCGCGGAGCAGCTTCTTGTCGCGCGCGTACTTGTTGATCAGCGACGTCAGCGCGGCCCGGAAGCCCTCCTCGTGCGTACCGCCCTCGTGGGTGTGGATGATGTTCGCGAAGGAGTACACACCCTCGCTGTAGCCACTGTTCCACTGCATGGCGACCTCGAGGGACAGGCTCTTGTCCCTGTCCTCGGCCTCCAGCGAGACGACCGTCGGGTGAACCGCCTCCCCCTTGCGGGAGTTGAGGTACTTCACGAAGTCGACGATGCCGCCCTCGTAGTGGTACGTGACGGTCTTGACCTCGGCCTTCTCGTCGGCCCCCGCCTCGTCCGCGCCGGCGACCGCCTTCGCCGACTCCCGCTCGTCGGTGAGCCGGATCGTCAGGCCCTTGTTGAGGAACGCCATCTCCTGGAAACGCCTCGACAGCGTCTCGAAGGAGTACTCGGTGGTCTCGAAGATCTCCGGGTCGGCCCAGAAGGTGACCGACGTGCCGGTCTCCTCGATCGCCTCGTGCTTGACGAGGGGCGCCGTCGGCACGCCCATCTTGTAGTCCTGCGTCCAGCGGTGACCGTCGGTCCTCACCTCGACGGCGACCTTGGTCGACAGCGCGTTCACGACGGACACACCGACACCGTGCAGACCACCGGAGACGGCGTACCCGCCGCCGCCGAACTTGCCGCCCGCGTGCAGCACGGTCAGCACGACCTCGAGGGCCGGCTTGCCCTCGGAGGGCACGATGCCCACCGGGATGCCACGGCCGTTGTCGACGACGCGCACGCCGCCGTCGGCGAGGATCGTCACGTCGATGGTGTCCGCGTAACCGGCCAGCGCCTCGTCGACCGAGTTGTCGACGACCTCGTACACCAGGTGGTGCAGACCGCGCTCGCCCGTGGAGCCGATGTACATGCCGGGCCGCTTGCGGACCGCGTCCAGCCCTTCGAGCACGGTGATGGCGCTGGCGTCATAGGACGCGGAGGCCGCGGCGGGCTCCGGGGCCTCGGCGTTCACGCCGGCGTCGGTGGACGGGATGTTCTCGTTGGGGTTGCCGGAATCGGCCACGAAGCGCCCTTTCTGGCACAGCACGAGCCGGGCTCGTCGGCAGGTTGCCGGAGCGGCTGCGGCATGTTGCGTTGGTAAGCCTTGATCAGCGTTGCTCAGCTTTTCCCGGGCGGTCCCCACATTGGGGCGGGATTGTCTTCCAGTCTACCGGTAGCACTGACATCGATGGGGGTTTGCCGGTACCTGAGCCCCCATGTGCCGCCCTCAACCGGTCTCGGCCGGGTCCCGATATGCGGAAGGGGGCTGCGAGGGGCTCACAGCGGCACTCAGCGCTTCGAGCCGTCAACCCTTGGCTACTCCCGGGTCAGATGGCGATCCCCGCCGGGATCCGGGCATGCCGAGACACCCGTACGACGCCCGCACGGAGGGGCGGAAAGAGGTTCGGCGGCACCCTCGCCGACGTCAGGACGTGAGGTACGTCACCCGTACGTATCGCCGGGACCCGTACTCCCCGGGGCCCGCAGCGGGCCGTAGCGGCGGGCAGGGCCGCCCGGGTTCAGCACCTTGATCATCCGGACGGTGCCGTGCCCCAGGTCCTCGTTGAGGCGGGCGACCAACGCGGGCGCCAGGTGGCGCAGCTGGGTGGCCCAGGCCGTCGAGTCGCACTGCACGACCAGCACGCGCTCGTCCTCGTCGTACCGCTGCGGCACACAGTGCTTGGCCAGGTCCTCGCCGACGATCTGCGGCCAGCGGCCCATCACCCCGCCCACCGCGGCCGGCGCCTCCCAGCCCCGCTCGGTGATCAGCCGGTTGATCGCCGCACCGAGCGCCATCGGGTCCCGGCCGTCGGCCCGCGCGCCGGAGCGCAGCCCGCCACCCCTGCGCGCCTGCTTCTTCTGCCGCGCCGCGTCCCCACGCGCGCGTGCCTGCTCCCTCGCCGCGCGCAACGCCACGCGCGCGAGGTCGACACCGGAGGGGTCCTTCTTGTCCGGGGCGGGCTTGTCGGCGCTCATACGCGCTCCACCGCCCCGTCCGCCACCGCGTACCGGGCACCGGCCAGCACGTGCGGCACGTCGTCGTCCACAGCCGCCGTGACCAGCACCTGCTCGCCGGGCGCGACCAGCTCCGCCAGCCGCTCGCGGCGGCGGGCGTCCAGCTCGGCGAAGACGTCGTCCAGGATCAGCACCGGCTCGTTGCCCTCGGCCCGCAACAGGTCGTACGAGGCCAGTCGCAGCGCCAGCGCGTAGGACCAGGACTCGCCGTGCGAGGCGTACCCCTTGGCGGGCAGCTGACCGAGCTTGAGCACCAGGTCGTCCCGGTGCGGGCCGACGAGGGTGACACCCCGCTCGATCTCCTGCTTCCGCGCCTCCGCCAACGCCGCCGTCAGCTGCGCGTACAGCTCCTCGCGCGTGTGCGCCTCACCCGGCGCCGACGGCTTGTACTCCAGCGCCACCGGACCGCCGCCGGGAGCCAGCTGCTCGTACGCCTTGTCGGCCAGCGGCCGCAGCGCGGCGATCAGATCCATCCGCTGCGCCAGCAGCTCCGCGCCCGCGCGCGCGAGGTGCTGGTCCCACACGTCGAGCGTGGAGAGGTCCGTCCCCGTCCGGCCGCCGTGCCGCCGCGCGAGGGCAGCGGTCTTCAGCAGGGTGTTGCGCTGCTTGAGCACCCGCTCGTAGTCGGAGCGGACCCCCGCCATCCGCGGCGACCGTGCGGTGATCAGCTCGTCCAGGAACCGCCGCCGCTCGCCCGGGTCCCCCTTGACGAGGGCGAGGTCCTCGGGCGCGAACAGCACGGTCCGTACGATCCCCAGCACGTCCCGCGGCCTGACCTGCGAGGACCGGTTGACGCGGGCGCGGTTGGCCTTCCCCGGGTTCAGCTCCAGCTCGATCAGCTGCTGCCGCTCGCCCTGCCGGATCTGCGCCCGGATCACCGCCCGCTCGGCGCCCATGCGCACCAGGGGCGCGTCGGAGGCGACCCGGTGGCTGCCGAGCGTCGCCAGGTACCCGACCGCCTCCACGAGGTTGGTCTTGCCCTGCCCGTTGGGGCCGACGAAGGCGGTGACACCCGGGTCGAGCGGAACCTCGGCCCGGGCGTACGAGCGGAAGTCGGCCAGCGAGAGATGCGTGACGTGCATGGTCGTGCGCCGACCTCCCCCAGGGTTGTGGATCGCGGGGGCGACCCTGTGGACTACTTCTTCTCTACGGCGTGACCGCCGAACTGGTTGCGCAGCGCGGCGATCATCTTCATCTGCGGCGAGTCCTCCTGACGGGAGGCGAACCGAGCGAACAGCGACGCGGTGATCGCCGGCAGCGGAACCGCGTTGTCGATGGCGGCCTCCACAGTCCAGCGTCCCTCGCCGGAGTCCTGTGCATAACCGCGCAGGCCGTCCAGGTGCTCGTCCTCGTCGAGGGCGTTGACCGCGAGGTCCAGCAGCCAGGACCGGATGACGGTGCCCTCCTGCCACGACCGGAACACCTCGCGGACGTCCGTGACGGAGTCGACCTTCTCCAGCAGCTCCCAGCCCTCGGCGTAGGCCTGCATCATGGCGTACTCGATGCCGTTGTGGACCATCTTCGCGAAGTGGCCCGCGCCGACCTTGCCCGCGTGCACCGCACCGAAGTCGCCCTCCGGCTTCAGCGCGTCGAAGACCGGCTGCACCTTGGCGACGTGCTCGGCGTCGCCGCCGTACATCAGCGCGTACCCGTTCTCCAGGCCCCAGACGCCGCCGGAGACGCCGCAGTCCACGAAGCCTATGCCCTTGGCGGCCAGCTGCTCGGCGTGCTTCTCGTCGTCCGTCCAGCGGGAGTTGCCGCCGTCCACGACCACGTCGCCGGGCTGCAGCAGCTCGGCGAGCTGGTCGACGGTCGACTGGGTGGGCTCGCCGGCCGGGACCATCACCCAGACCACGCGCGGGCCGCTGAGCTTGCCCACAAGCTCTTCCAGGCTGTGGACGTCCGCGACGTCCGCGTTGCGGTCGTATCCGATGACGGTGTGGCCCGCGCGGCGGATCCGCTCGCGCATGTTGCCGCCCATCTTGCCGAGGCCGACGAGACCGAGCTCCATCAGTTGTGTCCTTAGGTCGCTGTGTGGCGTGACAGGCACCGCAGTGCCGAGCCGAGCCTAAACCCGACCATGCCTGCACAGCTGTGGGCATACGCGCTCATGCGATGCCCCGCTGACCTGCGAGGACGTGACTGCGGCCCGCCGAAGCGACGGGCGCCCGACCGGCCTTGCACAGTTCCGGGTATCCACACCGGGCACCCGGAACCGTCCACAGCTGTGGAGAACCTCGGCCACCGGGAACGTCAGCCGCTGAGCCGCACCGGCATGATCAGGTACTTGTACGCGTCGTCGGCCTCGGCGTCCACCGCCGGCTTGCCGCTGAGCAGCGCCGGCTTCGTGGACGTGGTGAACGACAGCTGCGCCACCGGCGAGTCGATCGCGCTCAGACCGTCCAGCAGGAACGTGGGGTTGAAGGCGATCGAGATGTCGTCGCCCTCCAGCTGCGCGTCGACCCTTTCCACAGCCTGTGCGTCGTCGCTCGACCCGGCCTCCAGGATCAGCACGCCCTGCTCGAAGCTCAGCCGGACCGGCGTGTTCCGCTCGGCCACCAGCGCCACACGCTTCACGGCCTCCACGAACGGCGCGGTCTCGATCACGGCGACGGAGTTGAACTCGGTCGGGAACAGCGTCCGGTACTTCGGCAGGTCGCCCTCGAGCAGGCGCGTCGTCGTACGCCGCCCGGCGCCCTCGAAGCCGATCAGGCCCTCACCGGCACCGGAACCGGACAGCGCCAGCGTGACGCTGTCCCCGGCGCCCAGTGACTTCGCGGTGTCCAGCAGCGTCTTGGCCGGGACCAGGGCGACGGCGGAGGCGTCCGGGTTCTCCGGCTTCCACAGGAACTCGCGGACCGCGAAGCGGTAGCGGTCGGTGGAGGCCAGGGTGACCGTGTCGCCCTCGATCTCGATGCGCACACCCGTGAGCACCGGCAGCGTGTCGTCCCGGCCGGCCGCGATGGCCACCTGGGAGACGGCGGCGGCGAAGACCTCGCCGGGCACCGTGCCGGTCGCGTTCGGCATCTGCGGCAGCGCCGGGTACTCCTCCACGGGCAGGGTGTGGAGGGTGAACCGCGAGGAGCCGCACACCACGGTCGCCCGTACACCGTCTGTGGAAATCTCCACCGGGCGGTTGGGGAGGGCTCGGGAGATGTCGGCGAGCAGCCGGCCGGAGACGAGGACGGTGCCCTCCTCCTCGACCTCCGCCTCGACGTTCACACGCGCGGAGACCTCGTAGTCGAAGCTCGACAGGCTCAGCTGACCGTCCTCCGCCTTCAGCAGCAGGCCGGCGAGGACAGGCGCCGGCGGACGGGCCGGGAGGCTGCGTGCCGCCCAGGCCACTGCCTCCGCGAGTACGTCGCGTTCCACCCGGATCTTCACCGTAAGCCGCCTCCTGCTGTTGCTACTGAGTCCTCCGACTCGGTGTCACGCCCCACTGCGACGGGGAGGACACCGGGGACCAGTCTGACGCACGGCACTGACAGTAGGTGCCCGTCGGGGTCAAGTCGGTCCGAGGGGCAGCCGGGCGCGAAGCAGCGAGTTGTGCACAGGCCCCGCTTCAAAGCGATTCCCGAGCCTTCTCTAGTCGGGAGTAGTAGTAGGGCCTGTGGATACCGTGGATAACCACGTTTGCCCAGCTCAGCGCAGCTTTTTTATCCACCGACCCTGTGGGTGGAGGCGGTGGACAACCGGGGCCTTCTGTGGAGAACAGAAAGTTCTGCACACGGCGCCCACAGGCTGAGGGCAGTTCTCCCCAGCTGTGTCCCCAGGAATACCCCGGTTTCCCACACCCCAACCCGGCAACTTCCTGTGACGCCTTTCACTCGAAGCCGTGAGTGGGGGCGTCGGGTTGCCGAACAGTGGACAGCGCTGTGGAGAAGGGGCCGATCGCTGGGGACAACCGCCCCCAACCTGTGGGGCGACGGTGGACAACTCCGCGGCCGGGTTGTTGATCTTGGCGTTGTCCACAGCCTGTGGAGATCGTTCGTCCACGATTCCACAGGCCTCTGAGCTGCGCAGAAGCCGCGGAGCCAGCTTCCCTGTGGACACAGTTCGGGACAACTCCGCAGTCCCCAGGATGTGGACGGAAGAAAGTCACCGAATCTGTGGAGAGTGGCCGTAACCCGGCAAGTAATCGAACACCGGATGACGCCGGAGGAACCCCCCCGGCCCGCCAGGTGTGCTTCCCGGGGGCACTGGAGGCCCCGTCGAGGGCGCTGCGCGGCACCGCGGGGTCGCTGGGAGTGACCGTGAGCGCCGCCGCGGGGCAACGCTGACTGCCGCTCAGGGGGGCAGGGTGGTCGTGGTGCACTCGGAGTCGCCCTGGGGCCGTCGCAGGGGCGTTGCGGGGCCGTTGCGGGGCCGCTCGGACTGCTCCCGGGGATGCGAAAGGGCGCCCCGGAAGCGTGTCCCGGGGCGCCCTACGGCGTGGCGCGTCGCAGTACGGCCGTGGCTTCAGCCGTTCTTGATGCGGTTGGTCAGCTCGGTGACCTGGTTGTAGATCGAGCGCCGCTCGGCCATCAGCGCCCGGATCTTCCGGTCGGCGTGCATGACCGTCGTATGGTCCCGCCCCCCGAACTGCGCCCCGATCTTCGGCAGCGACAGGTCCGTCAGCTCCCGGCATAGGTACATGGCGATCTGCCGGGCCGTGACCAGCTGCCGGCCCCGCGAGCTGCCGCACAGGTCCTCGACCGTGAGCCCGAAGTAGTCCGCGGTCGCCGCCATGATGGCCGTCGCGGTGATCTCCGGCGTCGAGTCCTCGCCCCCGGGGATCAGGTCCTTCAGGACGATCTCGGTCAGGCCCAGGTCCACCGGCTGCCGGTTGAGCGAGGCGAACGCCGTCACCCGGATCAGCGCGCCCTCCAGCTCACGGATGTTGCGCGAGATGCGGGAGGCGATGAACTCCAGCACCTCCGGCGGGGCGTTGAGCTGCTCCTGCACCGCCTTCTTGCGGAGGATCGCGATACGCGTCTCCAGCTCCGGCGGCTGGACGTCGGTGATCAGGCCCCACTCGAAACGGTTGCGCAGCCGGTCCTCCAGCGTGACCAGCTGCTTGGGCGGCCGGTCGCTGGAGAGCACGATCTGCTTGTTGGCGTTGTGGAGCGTGTTGAAGGTGTGGAAGAACTCCTCCTGCGTCGACTCCTTGTCCGCGAGGAACTGGATGTCGTCGACGAGCAGGATGTCCATCTCGCGGTACCGCTTGCGGAAGCTGTCGCCCTTGCCGTCGCGGATGGAGTTGATGAACTCGTTGGTGAACTCCTCCGAGCTGACGTAGCGCACGCGCGTGCCCGGGTAGAGGCTGCGCGCGTAGTGCCCGATCGCGTGCAGCAGGTGCGTCTTGCCGAGCCCGGACTCCCCGTAGATGAACAGGGGGTTGTACGCCTTCGCGGGTGCCTCGGCGACCGCGACCGCAGCCGCGTGCGCGAAGCGGTTGGAGGCGCCGATGACGAACGTGTCGAACAGGTACTTCGGGTTCAGGCGCGCGGTCGGCTCACCGGGGCCGCTCGCCGGCGCCGGCTGCGCGGCCAGCGGACCGGGGGCGCCGGTCGAGGGCATGTCCGGACGGCCGGGGCCGCCCCGGTGCGCCGGCGGCTCGGACAGCTCACGGCGGACCGGGTCACGCTGGTCGTACTCGGTCCGGGCCGGCTCGTAGTCGGAGCGCGCGGAGTCGTAGTCCGGGCGGGAGGGTTCGTACTCCCCGCGCGGGGTGTCGTAGTCACCGCGCTGCTGCTCGTACGACGGCCGGTCCATGCCCTTCGGGCGGTAGTCCTGGGAGGACGAGCCGTAGGGGTCCGCGCCGGAGCCGTAGGAGTCCTGGGACGACGGCGAGGCGTACGGATCCCGCTCGGGGAAACCGAGCCGGGGCTGCTGCCAGCCGTAGTCGTCCTGGCCGGAGCGCGGCCAGGCGCCGGGCTCGGGGCGGCGGTACTCGGACGGATAGGCCGGGCGGACGGTCGGGAGCTGGTCCGGGCGGGCCGGCGGGCGCTCGGTACGCGGCTCGGTGCCCGGCGACTGCTCGGCACCGCGGTGGCGGCCGTAGCCCTCGTACGGCCCGGAGGGCAGCTCCGGCTCCTCGTAGCGCGGCTTCGGGGCCTGCTGGGCGGGCGGTGTCGCGGGGGCCGGCGGTTCGCCCGCCGAGTCGTCCACGGTGATGGCGATCCGGATGGGACGGCCGCACTCACGGCTCAGGGTCTCGCTCACGACGGGTGCGAGACGGCCCTCCAGTACGTTCTTCGCGAATTCGTTCGGCACGGCGAGCAGAGCGGTGTCCGCGACCAGCGCGAGGGGCTGGCAGCGCCGGATCCAGTGCTCGTCCTTCGTCTCCACACCCTGTCCGCGGCCCTCGCCGAGGAGCTGCTCCAGTACGCGTGGCCACACTGCGGCAAGATCGGCAGGTACGTCAGCCACAGGGCACGCTCTCTCACAGGTCCCACGAACGTGTGGTTCGAAGGACGGGTCGGGATGAAATCCGGGTGGGTGGGCGGGGGCGGTCCCGCTCGGGCGGGGACAAAGGAACGAATCGGAGTCCAGCCACGGTAGTCAGCGCGGCGGGTACGGTTCAAGTTGTTGTCCCCAGCCTGTGGACAGTGTCTCCCGCCGCCCCCGGTTTGACCGAATGGCGTAGCCCCGCGTACCGTAACCAGGTCGAGTTGTCGATGGCTGCTGCCGCCTGCCTCCGATGGGCACAGGTCACGTCAGGTGATCGGGAAGCGGTGCAATCGGGCGTGACGCGAGCTACTCGTGGGCGCACGGTGACAGCCAGGACGGCACCCCGCCACTACCGATTCTTTCTGGAGCCCCCGAGTGAGCAAGCGCACCTTCCAGCCGAACAACCGTCGTCGCGCGAAGACCCACGGCTTCCGGCTGCGTATGCGCACCCGTGCCGGCCGCGCGATTCTCGCGTCCCGCCGTAGCAAGGGTCGCGCCCGTCTGTCCGCCTGATCCCGATCAGGTCATGACGTCGTGCTGCCCACCGAGAACCGGCTGAGGCGGCGCGAGGACTTCGCGACCGCGGTACGACGGGGTCGTCGGGCCGGACGCCCGACCCTCGTCGTCCACCTTCGTAGCGGTGCCACGGACCCGCACGCGCCTGGGGAGAGCGCTCCCCCGACGCGTGCGGGTTTCGTCGTGAGCAAGGCTGTGGGTGGCGCGGTCGTGCGCAACACAGTGAAGCGCAGACTGCGCCATCTGATGCGTGACCGAGTCGCCCTGTTCCCCCCCGGTAGCCTGGTAGTCGTACGAGCGCTGCCCGGATCGGGCGACGCAGACCACGCACAGCTGGCCCGAGACCTGGACGCCGCTCTTGAGCGGCTGCTGGGAGGGGGCGCGCGATGAAGTACCCACTACTGGCCCTGATCAAGCTGTACCAGTGGACGATCAGTCCGCTGCTGGGGCCGGTGTGCAAGTACTACCCGTCGTGCTCCCACTACGGCTACACGGCCATCGACCGGCACGGTGCGATCAAGGGCACGGCACTCACCGCCTGGCGCATCCTCCGGTGCAATCCGTGGTCGCTGGGTGGTGTGGACCATGTTCCGCCGCGTAAGCGCCCGCGGTGGCACGACATACTGCGCAACGCGTGGCGCGCACGCAGGGGCGGGCCCTCCGCCGCCGAACCGGCCACCGGAGCGAATCTTGCTTCCGAGTCTCCTTCGAGCCCGGCCGCAGAGACCTCGTCCCATGCCCAAGGAGCATGATTAGTGGACACGATTGCCAGCCTTTTCAGTTTCATCACCTGGCCCGTCTCCTGGGTCATCGTCCAGTTCCACAAGGTGTACGGGGCGATCTTCGGCCCTGACACCGGATGGGCCTGGGGCCTGTCCATCGTGTCCCTGGTGATCCTGATCCGCATCTGCCTGATCCCGCTCTTCGTGAAGCAGATCAAGTCGACTCGCGCGATGCAGACGCTCCAGCCGGAGATGAAGAAGATCCAGGAGCGCTACAAGAACGACCGGCAGCGTCAGTCCGAAGAGATGATGAAGCTGTACAAGGAGACGGGCACCAACCCGCTCTCCTCGTGCCTTCCCATCCTGGCGCAGTCCCCGTTCTTCTTCGCCCTGTACCACGTGCTCAACGGCATCGCGACGGGCAAGACGATCGGCGTCATCAACGAGCCGCTGCTCGCCAGCGCCCGTCACGCCCACATCTTCGGCGCCCCGCTGGCCGCCAAGTTCTTCAGCAGCGAGAGCCAGATCACCGCCCTCGGCGCCTCGCTGACCGACGTCCGCGTCGTCACCGCGATCATGATCGTGCTGATGTCGGCGTCGCAGTTCTACACGCAGCGCCAGCTGATGACGAAGAACGTCGACACCACCGTGAAGACGCCGTTCATGCAGCAGCAGAAGATGCTGATGTACGTCTTCCCGGTCATGTTCGCCGTCTTCGGTGTGAACTTCCCGGTCGGTGTCCTCGTCTACTGGCTGACCACCAACGTGTGGACCATGGGCCAGCAGATGTACGTCATCCACAACAACCCGACCCCGGGTTCCAAGGCACAGGCCGCCTACCTGGAGCGCCTGACCAAGCACGTCACGCAGCACGGCAAGATCCGCCGGCGCAGCGAGAAGGTCATCGTCAAGGCGATCGTCACCAAGGGCCGCGACCGCAACGAGTTCGAGCGCAAGTTCATCAACGCGCTGAACAAGGCCGGCCTCGTCGCCCAGGCCGACGGCACCGTGACCAGGAGCACGGCCCAGGCCGCGGAGCAGAGCGAGGAAGGCGCGGTCACCGGCACCGGCACCGCCACGGCCACGGCCGCCGCCGCCCGGCGCCAGCAGCCCAAGCGCCAGAGCAAGTCCCAGCGTCAGTCGGGCGGGCCCAAGCAGGCGGGCGACACCCCGTCGCTGGAGAAGTCCGACGAGCCGCAGGACGCCCGGTCCGCTGCCCAGCAGCCCCAGAAGTCCGGCTCCGGCACCCGTAGCAAGGCCCAGTCCGGCCAGCGCAAGGGTGGCCCGCAGCGGCCCAAGTCCCCGTCCAAGAAGTAAGAAGGAGCCCATCCCGTGACGGAAGGCACCACCTCCGCCGCTGCCGAGGGTGCAGACACCCTCACTCGCCTGGAGCAGGAGGGCGAGATCGCGGCGGACTACCTGGAGGGTCTGCTGGACATCGCCGACCTCGACGGCGACATCGACATGGACGTCGAGGCCGACCGCGCCTCCGTGTCGATCATCAGCGACACCGGCAGCCGTGACCTGCAGAAGCTGGTCGGCCGGGACGGCGAGGTGCTGGAGGCGCTGCAGGAGCTGACGCGCCTGGCGGTGCACCGGGAGACCGGCGACCGCAGCCGGCTGATGCTGGACATCGCGGAGTACCGGGCCAAGAAGCGGTCCGAGCTGTCCGAGCTGGGTGCCAAGGCCGCCGCCGAGGTGAAGAGCAGCGGCGAGCCCGTGAAGCTCAAGCCGATGACGCCGTTCGAGCGCAAGGTCGTGCACGACGCGGTCAAGGCCGCGGGACTGCGCAGCGAGTCCGAGGGCGAGGAGCCGCAGCGCTTCGTCGTCGTACTGCCCGCCTGATCGGCCCCCTCGATTCACCGGCCCCGTCTGCCCGCAGACGGGGCCGAACTTTGTCAGCCTGGTAGTTCTGGTGGCCGGCGCGCGAAGCGCCGGCGCTGTACGGAAGGACGGTCCCCGTGACGGAGGCAGCGGAGCTTCCCCCCGCGCCCGAGCAGGCGCGGGAAGTGTTCGGCGATCGCTTCGCCGATGCGGTGCGCTATGCGGAGCTGCTCGCCGAGGCGGGTGTGCAGCGGGGCCTGATCGGCCCGCGGGAAGTGCCCCGCCTGTGGGAGCGGCACCTGTTGAACTGTGCGGTGCTCTCCGAGGCCGTCCCCGAAGGGGTGACGGTCTGCGACGTGGGCTCCGGTGCCGGGCTGCCGGGCATCCCGCTGGCCCTGGTCCGCGACGACCTGAACATCACCCTGCTCGAGCCGCTGCTGCGGCGCACCAACTTCCTCAGCGAGGTCGTGGAGCTGCTCGGCCTGGATCATGTGACCGTGGTGCGCGGCCGCGCCGAGGAGGTCATGGGCAAGCTGCCGCCGGTCCATGTGGTGACCGCCCGTGCCGTGGCCCCGCTGGACCGCCTGGCCACCTGGGGCATCCCGCTGCTGCGTCCGTACGGCGAGATGCTCGCGCTCAAGGGCGACACCGCCGAGGAGGAGCTGAAGGCCGCTGCCACCGCGCTCAGCAAGCTCGGTGCCGTGGAGACCTCCATCCTGCATGTGGGTGAGGGCGTGGTGGACCCGCCGTCCACGGTCGTACGGGTCGAGGTCGGCGAGAGCCCGGGTGGTGTGCGCTTCGCCGCGAAGCGTGCCAAGGCCGCGCGGACAGGACGGGCACGTCGGCGTCGCTGATCCGTCCTGACGACGAGACGTACTCCACACAAGCTGCCAAACCTGGGCAAGCCGGAGTGTCGCGAAGGTCCGGCCACAGCCGCTGTGCATCGTGTTTCACGTGAAACGTCGCTCACTGCTGCACGGCATCATCAGTCGTGGCCGCGCCGCGGCCGAACCTCGCGACCGGAAGCCTCTCGGTTCCCTCCGTGAAGGCTCTGTCTCTCCGGAGACCCCGTCCCCCTCAAGGGGCATGGAGTTGTCCACAGAGGTGGATTTCTCCACAGAAGACCGGACCTCACTGGTTCACGACCCCGATGGCATGGGAGGCTCTGTTCATTGCGAGCCTGAAGTCGAGGAGAGTGAATCCTTGCGGTCCGACGCCAACATCGCGGGACCGATGACCGATCCGGTCCCCGGTCCCCGTACCGAGTCGATGGGGGCGGATGTTTCACGTGAAACACCGCCTCCGATGGACGACACTCCCATCGGTCGTGCGGCCCAACTGGCGGTGGAGGCTCTCGGCCGCGCCGGCGAAGGCCTGCCACGCCCGGAGCAGACCCGAATCATCGTGGTCGCCAACCAGAAGGGTGGCGTGGGCAAGACGACGACGACCGTCAACCTTGCCGCATCGCTGGCGCTGCACGGTGGCCGTGTTCTGGTGATCGACCTCGACCCCCAGGGCAACGCGTCCACGGCGCTCGGGATCGACCACCACGCCGAAGTGCCGTCCATCTATGACGTGTTGGTCGAGAGCAGGCCGCTCGCCGAGGTCGTCCAGCCCGTTCCTGATGTGGAAGGCCTCTTCTGCGCCCCCGCCACCATCGACCTCGCCGGTGCGGAGATCGAGCTGGTGTCCCTGGTGGCCCGGGAGAGCCGGCTGCAGCGCGCCATCCAGGCGTACGAGCAGCCGTTGGACTACATCCTCATCGACTGCCCGCCCTCGCTCGGCCTGCTGACGGTCAACGCGCTCGTCGCGGGCGCCGAAGTCCTCATCCCGATCCAGTGCGAGTACTACGCACTGGAGGGCCTCGGCCAACTCCTGCGCAACGTCGACCTGGTACGGGGGCACCTCAACCCCACCCTGCATGTGTCGACCATCCTGCTCACCATGTACGACGGCCGGACGCGTCTTGCTTCCCAGGTCGCGGAAGAGGTGCGCACCCACTTCGGCGACGAGGTGCTGCGGACGAGCATTCCCCGCTCCGTCCGTATCTCCGAGGCGCCGAGTTACGGGCAGACGGTGCTGACTTACGATCCAGGATCGAGCGGCGCCCTCTCGTATCTTGAGGCGGCCAGAGAAATCGCGCTGAAGGGCATCGGCATCAGCTACGACGCCGGCCAGGCCCACATCGGCGCTCAGAAAGACCCGAGCATGGTGGAGGGGATCCAGTGAGCGATCGACGGAGGGGGCTGGGCCGTGGTCTCGGCGCACTGATCCCCGCTGCCCCGACCGAGAAGACCCCGGCCCCGGCGGCGATGGGGGGCGGAGCATCCGCCTCTCCCGCGGCCGTGCCGGTGCTGACGACCGACCGCGGAGTGGCCGCGGCCAAGGTGGCCACGCTGCCGCCGGTGGCACAGGAGACCGAGGCGATCCAGACAAGCCCGGCCGCCGAAGTGCCCGCGCCTCCGATGGGGGCCCACTTCGCCGAGATTCCCCTCGACGCCATCACGCCGAACCCACGCCAGCCGCGTGAGATCTTCGACGAGGACGCGCTGCAGGAGCTGGTCACCTCCATCAAGGAGGTCGGTCTTCTGCAGCCCGTCGTGGTGCGGCAGCTGGGACCCGGCCGCTATGAGCTGATCATGGGCGAGCGCCGCTGGCGCGCGTGCCGCGAGGCCGGCCTGGAGGCCATCCCGGCGATCGTCCGGGCCACGGATGACGAGAAGCTCCTCCTGGACGCGTTGCTGGAGAACCTGCACCGCGCGCAGCTGAACCCGATTGAAGAGGCCGCTGCCTACGATCAGCTGCTGAAGGACTTCAACTGCACCCATGATCAGCTGGCCGACCGGATCGGGCGTTCCCGCCCGCAGGTCTCCAACACCCTGCGGCTGCTGAAGCTCTCACCGACCGTCCAGAAGCGAGTAGCCGCCGGGGTGCTCTCGGCCGGCCATGCCCGGGCGCTGCTGTCTGTCGAGGACTCGGAGGAGCAGGACCGTCTGGCGCACCGGATCGTGGCCGAGGGGCTCTCGGTGCGGTCTGTGGAAGAGATCGTGACGCTGATGGGCTCGCGCCCGCAGAAGGCCTCGCGTTCCCGGGGCCCGCGAGCCGGTTCCGTGCCCTCTCCCGCGCTGAGCGAGCTGGCCACGCGGCTCTCGGACCGCTTCGAGACGCGGGTGAAGGTCGAGCTGGGCCAGAAGAAGGGCAAGATCACCGTCGAGTTCGCCTCCGCGGACGACCTCGAAAGGATCCTCAGCACGCTCGCCCCCGGCGAGAAGCTGGCCCTCCAGAAGAGCCTCCAGGGGAGCGACGGCGAGGAGCCGCAGGACTGACCTCGGCCGGTGCCACCCGGCGAGTCGGCGGAGCGGATCGTGTCCGGTGTGTACCGGAACACGATCCGCTCTTTGCTTTGAGGCGGTATCGAGTGAATCGCATCGTGGATACGATGCGATCAGACAGGGCACATCCATCGGACACCGTCTGCCCGTTCGGACAGCCGTTCGCGTGACGGGCGAAGGAAGCGAGGATCAGCCTCCATGGGGCGTCGGCTCGTGCCGCTCACGCTGGACAACCTTCAGGACCTTCCCCATCGCTGCCGCTCATGCGTCTTCTGGGAACTGGACCCGGTCAGCGGCGAAGCAGCGGTGAAGGCGGGCACCTCCGCGCAGGAGAAGGAAGCCTGGATCTCCGCCGTTCTGCTGGACTGGGGGTCGTGCGGCCGTGTGGTGTACGTCGATGACGTACCGGTGGGCTTCGTGCTCTACGCTCCGCCGGCCTACGTCCCCCGCTCGACGGCGTTTCCCACGAGCCCGGTGTCGCCGGACGCCGTCCAGCTGATCACGGCCTTCGTCATGCCGGGCTATCAGGGGCAGGGGCTGGGCCGGGTGCTGGTGCAGACGGTCGCCAAGGATCTGCTGCGCCGGGGCTTCAAGGCGATCGAGGCGTTCGGAGACGCCCGGTGGAAGGAGCCCGCCTGCGTGCTGCCCGCCGACCATCTGCTGGCTGTGGGCTTCAAGACGGTACGCCAGCATCCGTCGCATCCCCGGATGCGGCTGGAGCTGCGGTCCACGCTCTCCTGGAAGGAAGACGTGGAAATGGCGCTCGACCGGCTCCTGGGGGCGGTCCAGAAGGAGCCGGCGCTGCGGCCGCTCTAGTCCGTTCTACGCGAATGGGCCAACCCCGACGGGGTTGGCCCATTCGCGTTTCACGTGAAACATCACTCCGCGATGAACTCCTCGAGGTCACGGAGAAGCGCGGCCTTCGGCTTGGCACCGACGATGGTCTTGGTGACCTCGCCGCCCTGGTAGACGTTCAGGGTCGGGATGGACATGACGCCGTACTTCGCGGCCGTGCCCGGGTTCTCGTCGATGTTCAGCTTGACGATCTCGATCTTGTCACCGTGCTCGGCAGCGATCGCCTCCAACGACGGAGCGATCTGGCGGCACGGGCCGCACCACTCCGCCCAGAAGTCGACGAGGACGGGCTTGTCGTTCTTGAGGACTTCCTGATCGAAGGAGTCGTCGGTAACAATCTTCAGGTTGCCGGCCACGGGGGGCTCCTTACCTTGGTCGTGCGGTGGGGCGGAGGGGAAGCAGAAGGTCAGACGGCGGTCTTCTCGGGTTCCGCCTGGTCCTCGTCCGCGAGGGCGGCGAGGAAGCGCTCGGCGTCCAGAGCGGCGGAGCAGCCGGTACCGGCCGCCGTGATCGCCTGACGGTAGGTGTGGTCGACCACGTCACCGGCGGCGAAGACACCGGTCACGTTCGTGCGGGTGGACGGGGAGTCCACCTTCAGGTAGCCCTCCTCGTCCAGGTCCAGCTGGCCCTTGAACAGCTCGGTGCGCGGGTCGTGGCCGATCGCGATGAACAGACCCGTCACGGGCAGCTCGGACAGCTCGCCGGTCTTGAGGTTGCGCAGCTTCAGGCCGGAGAGCTTCTGGTCGCCCTGTACCTCGGCGACCTCGCTGTCCCAGATGAACTTGATCTTCGGGTCGGCGAAGGCGCGCTCCTGCATCGCCTTGGAGGCGCGCAGGGTGTCCCGGCGGTGGACGATGGTCACGGACTTGGCGAACCGCGAGAGGAAGGTGGCCTCCTCCATCGCGGTGTCGCCCCCGCCGATCACGGCGATGTCGTGCCCCTTGAAGAAGAACCCGTCACAGGTGGCGCACCAGGAGACGCCACGGCCGGAGAGCGCGTCCTCGTTGGGCAGGCCCAGCTTGCGGTGCTGGGAGCCGGTGGTGACGATGACGGCCTTCGCCCGGTGGACCGTGCCCGCGGTGTCGGTGACGGTCTTGATCTCACCGGTCAGGTCGACGGAGACGATGTCGTCCGGAACCAGCTCGGCGCCGAAGCGTTCGGCCTGCGCGCGCATGTTGTCCATGAGATCGGGGCCCATGATGCCGTCGCGGAAGCCCGGGAAGTTCTCGACCTCGGTGGTGTTCATCAGCGCACCACCCGCGGTGACGGCGCCTTCGAACACCAGGGGCTTCAGCGACGCACGGGCGGTGTAGAGCGCCGCCGTGTAGCCTGCGGGCCCGGAGCCGATGATGATCACGTTACGGACGTCGCTCACGGCTTGATTCCTCGTCTCTGGTCTGCGTCAGTCGACCGGTGGAAGGCCCTTTCGGGACTCTCACCCCACCCAACGGATCCTACGGGGCGCGCATTCCCGGTGTGTCCGGGCACACGCATACCCAGGGGCGACCGACCGAAGAAGTGTTCCAGCGGACTCAGGGACGTGCGACGGACTGCTTCAGCAGGACCCTGCCGGCGGAGGCGTTCTCCTGGCGCACACAGGCCGTGTCGACCACATAGGCGGTGACCCGCTTGCTGTCCTGGGCGTCGGCCACCACAACGAGGTAGGCGGCCTCGCCCCCGTACGTTCCCGTCTTGGCGCCCAGGACGTCAGCGCTCTGGTGGAGCGCCTGCCGGACGCAGTCGGGGACGGGGACCGCGGTCTGGATCAACGTGTTCGGAGCCTCGGTCGAGGGCGTCTCCGATCCGCCGTCGGGGTTGAGGCGGGGCTTCTCGCTGCCCCGCTGCAACTTCTTCTGGGTGGCGAGAAGGGCCTGCGCCTGGTGCTGCACGCTGTCGCCGGAGAAGGTCTCGGCGGAGGGGGTGGGAGTCCCGTGGGCCGTTGTGTGGTCGCCGTTGTCGCTCAGCGAGGTCAGAACCAGGCTTCCGGCGCCCAGCACCGCCGCCGTGAGAACGGCGCCCAGGACGAACCGGCCACGCCGCCGCCCCCGCTTGGTGTCCTTGCGCCCGGGCCCGGTCGCCGCGCGCGGACGGCCGGCCGGGCGGTCGGCGGCGGAGTCGGTGGGGTGCTCAGTGGCGCGCTCGGTAGCGCGCTCAATGGCGTGCCCAGCGGAGCGCTCAGTCTGGGGCGATGTTTCACGTGAAACAGGGCCTGCGGTGTCCTCGTCGGCGAACACCTGCGACGCTTCAGCGGCGAGCGCGGCGCCGATGCGCGTCGCCACGTCGGCCGGCATCGCTTCCGGCTCCGGCACGGAGGCCAGCAGGTCGCGGATCTCCTCCAGTGAGGCATGCACGTCCGCGCACGACTCGCACGCGTCCAGATGACGCTGTATGTCCGTGCTGCGCTCCGGCGCCAGCAGGCCCTCGGTGAGGTCGGAGATCTCCGCGACGTCCGGGTGCCCGGCCGTGTCTGTCGTGGAAGTCACGCTCGCCCACCTCCGCCCTTCACTACGGTTGAATCGCTCGGTCCCGCTTCTTCGGGGCACCCGCTGGGTGGCCCCGTTGCCGGTGGGACGGACGACCCCTGTCCGCGGTTCCGCCCCGGGCCGGTTTCTTTCCCGGTCCCCGCCCCGTCCGATCGCGGTTTCGCAGCGCCTTCGGGTCGTAGATGCGTGACCAGGGGGAGCAGCCTGGCCCGGCCCCGGGCGCACCGGCTCTTCACCGTCCCCGTCGGCACGTCCAGGATCCGCGCGGCCTCCGCCACGGGATAACCCTGCATGTCGACCAGGACCAGAGCGGCTCGCTGCTCCGGTGGGAGCGTGCCGAGAGCTTTGAGGAGCTGGCGGTGCACGTCCTTCCGTTCGGCCGGCTCCGAGGCGGACTCGTACGGCTCCAGGAGCTGTTCCAGCCGCTCGGTGTCGTCGACCGGAGTCGTCTTCCGGGAGGCCGCCTTCCGTGCCCGGTCCAGGCAGGCGTTCACCGTGATCCGGTGCAGCCAGGTCGTGACAGCCGACTGCCCCCGGAAGGTGTGGGCGGCTCGGAAGGCCGAGACCAGGGCGTCCTGGACCGCGTCAGCGGCCTCCTCCCGGTCTCCCAGCGTCCGCAGGGCGACCGCCCAGAGCCGGTCCCGGTGCCGCCTCACGATCTCGCCGAAGGCTTCCGGGTCACCTTGCACGTGGCGGGCGAGCAGGTCCGCGTCCGTCACCTCGGTGTCGATGTGATCACCTCTCGCGCCCGGCCCTTCCCGCAACGGCAACAGTTTTTGCCGTCTCATGAGGGCAGTCAAGGGCCTCTGATTCAGCCCCTGGTCATGTGACCCCTGATGAAAAGGGTGGGTTCCTTCTCCGGCCCGGAGAAGGAACCCACCCTTTTTCGTGTCTCAGCTGGTCACCTTGATGTCCGCCACCCGGCCCCGCCACTGGCCCGCGTTGTCCGCCGGCAGCTTGGTCAGCCAGACGAGGAGGTACTGGCTCTTGAGAGTCTTGCCGGGACGGAGCACCACGGTGGTGCCGGAGCCGTCGGCGACCTTGCTGTAGGCCTCGAACGACGTCGGCTCCGCTCCCGCGTCGGCACCCGCGGCCCGTAGTTCGACCGAGGTCTGACCCACGAAGGTGACCGTGACCTTGCCGACCTGCTGCACCTTGCCGAGGTCGAGGATGATCCCGACACCCGACTTCAGGTTGCCGAACTGCGGACTCAGGTAGAAGTCCGTCTGCCAGTAGGTGGCCGTGCTGTTGTCGTACGCCTTTCCTATGTCGCCCGGCTTTTCCGAACCGTCCTGGCCGAACGGGTCGAAGTCGCGGGCGCCCTGGATGGCGATCGGCTCATCGGACACCGGCTTCTTCTTGTTCTTGTCGCCGCTGTCCGTCGTCTGGCTCTTGTGGGTGTCGTCCGACGCGTCGCTGCGGTTCATCAGAGCGTCCGCCAGCTGCCAGCTGCCCAGTCCGAGGGCGGCGATGAGCAGGGCCGACACCGCCCACTTCAGGGCCCTGCCGGTACGGCTCTGCAGCGGGGGCGGCGGGGCCGCGATCGGCTGGGTGGCACCGGCGTGCGGCGCGGAGCGGCCGTAGGAGCCCTGCTGGTAGGTCGTGCGCTGGTACTCCGGCGGAGCTGTGAACGCCGGCTCGGGCGGGCGGATGCGCGGCATCTCACCGATCGCCTTCACCAGCTCCTCCGGCGTGGTGCACGGTGCCTCGTGCCGGGACGCCGTGGCCCCGTCGTTGACGAGGGCCCGCATGGCGAGTTCGGACAGGCCGCGGTGCACACCGGCCCGCACCTGGTCCGGCGCGATGAGCCCGATGTCCTTGGGCAGGCCGGACAGGCCGTAGGCGTCGTTCTCGTACGGCCAGCGCTGGGTCAGCGCCGCGTACAGCAGGGCGCCGATCGCCTCGGTGTCGGTGCGCTGCGGGGTGTCGGAGCCGACGCCCCGCAGCGCCGCGTTCACGGCGAGTCCGCGGATGCGCCACTGACCGGTGGAGGCGCGCAGCACGGCGTTCGGATTCAGCCGCAGATGGGCGAGGCCCTCGCGGTGTGCGGCGGCCATGGCCGAGGCGACCTGGCTGACCATCTGGTAGGCGTCGTGCGGCTCCAGCGGGCCGCCGGCCAGGAGCGTGGACAGCTCGGTGGCGTCGGGCAGCCACTCGTGGACGACGTAGACGAGGTCGTTCTCCTCGACGGCGTCGAGGACCTGGACGAAGCGCGGGTCACCGAGCAGGGCGGAGGACCGGGCGGCGGCGAGGACGGACCGGGCCCGGGCGTGGTCCGCGGGCAGTACGTGGACGCCGACGGCACGACGGAGTTTCTCGTCGACCGCACGCCAACTGCTGAATCCGTCCAGACGGGTGACGCACTCCTCCAGCCGGTAGCGTCTGGCGAGCTTGTGGCCGCTGTGCAGCTCCGGAGGAGACGCCTTCCGACCGGGACCCTCGGTTCCACCGCCCTGTGCCTCGTCGCTGTCCGTGTCCCGCTCCGGGTTCTTGGCCACCCCGTCGGCCGTGGACTGGTCCGCCTTGGCGGTCAGCGGTGGCTCACCGCTGTTGTCTGCCACGTCGACGGCAGCCGTGCTCCGTTCCGCCACCGTCGTCCCTGCCTCCCCATCCGTTGCACGCTGTCCGACGCCGAAACCAATTGTGCCCACAGTCCGCCGCTATGCACGACACACGGCGGCGGACGATGGTTGTGCGCGTACCCCCGCCTCAACGCCCCAGACGCCCGCGCACCATGCCGACGAGCGAGTTGAGCTCCTCGATCCGCATCCGCCGGGCGGCGACGAAGAAGACGCCGAACAAGACGGCACCGCCGGCGAGCAGCGCCGCGAAGGAGCCGATGACGCCCTGGCCGAGGGTGTGCCCGATGCCGTAGCAGGCGGCGCCGCTGAGCAGGGCCGCCGGGACCGAGGCGATGCCCAGGCGCGCGTACGTGCGCAGCACCCGGGAGCCGTCCAGGTCCCCGCCCAGCCGCACGCGAAGCCGGCGCCAGGCCACGCCCACACCGATGGCGTAGGCGAGGCCGTAGGCGGCGGCCATACCGGCGACCGCCCAGCGCGGAGGCAGCAGGAAGTAGCAGAGCAGCGCGGCGCCGGCGTTGACCGCGGCCACGATGACCGTGTTGTAGAAGGGGGTGCGGGTGTCTTCGTACGCGTAGAAGGCGCGGAGGACGACGTACTGCACGGAGTAGGGGATCAGGCCGAGGCCGAAGGCCATCAGCATGTAGCCCATGTTGGTGGCCGGGCCGATGCCGGCTGAGCCGAA
This sequence comes from Streptomyces sp. NPDC107654, assembly GCF_055639035.1. Taxonomy (NCBI): domain Bacteria; kingdom Bacillati; phylum Actinomycetota; class Actinomycetes; order Kitasatosporales; family Streptomycetaceae; genus Streptomyces; species Streptomyces sp. NPDC107654. The sequence goes on along the minus strand of NZ_JBVKBI010000007.1, from coordinate 165,997 downwards.
GATCAGCGTGCACATCGGGATGCCCAGCGACAGGAACCCGAAGGCGATCGGCACGATCGCGACCGCCGTGGTGCGCAGACCCTGGGAGATGTCGTCGCGGACGGCGCCCGCGTCGCCCTCGGCGGCCGAGCGCGAGATGCGCGGCAGCAGGGCGGCCATCAGGGACACCGTGATGATGGCCTGCGGCAGGCCCCAGATCAGCTGGGCGTTGGCGTAGGCGGCGAAGCCGGTGCCCTTGACGCCGGAGTCGTCGCCGGCGGCGGTGGACAGCTGGGTGACGAAGAGAGCACCCACCTGGTTGGCGAGGACGAACAGGATCGTCCACTTGGCGAGCATCGCGGCCTTGCCCAGGCCGTGGCCCCTCCAGTCGAACCGCGGCCGGATGCGGAATCCGGTCTCGCGCAGGTAGGGGATCATCGCCAGCGCCTGGACGACCAGGCCGAGCAGCACACCGACACCGAGCAGGCGCTGGCCCTCCGGCGGGATGCTCTTGACGGTCAGATGAGAGTTGGCGGCGGTCCCGTACACCCAGATGAACGCGCCGAGCGAGACGATGATGACGATGTTGTTCAGGACCGGCGTCCACATCATCGCGCCGAACTTGCCGCGCGCGTTGAGGATCTGGCCCATCACCACATGGATGCCCATGAAGAAGATCGAGGGCAGGAAGTAGCGGGTGAAGGTCACCGCGACGTCGTTGGCGGCCGGGTTGTCGGCGATGGTGGGCGACAGCGCCCGTACCAGCAGCGGTGCCGCGAACATCGCGAGCGCGGTCAGCGCAGCCAGGGCCACCATCACCAGGGTCAGCAGCCGGTTGGCGAAGGCCTCGCCGCCGTCCTCGTCCTCCTTCATGGAGCGCACCAGCTGCGGCACGAACACGGAGTTCAGACCGCCGCCGACGGTGAGGATGTAGATCATCGTCGGCAACTGGTAGGCCACCTGGAAGGAGTCGGCGAGGAAGCCGAGACCCAGCGCGGCGGCGATCAGCGCGGAGCGGACGAAACCGGTGAGGCGGGAGACCATCGTGCCCGCCGCCATGACCGCACTGGACTTCAGCAGCCCGGCGGCCCGCCCGCCCTTCTTGGCGGGTGCCGCGGAAGCGGCCTCGGCCGTGACGGCCTCCGGCTCGACGGCACCGGAGAGACCGCCGGGATCCGGGGCGGTGGCCGGGGCGGGCACCGGGGACTGCGACGGGTACGCGGCGGCGGAAGGACCGGCCGGGTAGCCGACGCCGGCGTAGGGGTGGCCCTGCTGCGGGCTCCGGTCGTGCGGCGCCTGGTACTGGCCGGCGGGGCCGTGGCCGCCGCCCGGCGCCACGGCCGGGCCCGGGACTCCCGGCGGGTCCGCGGGTGGGTGCCCGCCGCCCTGCTGCTGGTCCTTGAAGAGATGCGCGAAGGCGTCCGGCTCGTGGTACTCCTCGCCGGAGTGCGTGACGAGGTCGTCCACGCCGACGAACTGGGTCGTGCGCGGATCCTCGCCGTACGGCAGGTACTGGGTCGCACCCCCCGGCTCCGGCGCCGGGGTCTGCGCCCACACGTTCGGGTCGGGCGCGTAGGGCGACTGGGCGGGCGGGGCGTACAGCGGCTGCTGCTGGTCGTACGGGCCCGGCGGTGGCGGCGGGTGCGCGGCGCGGTCGTACAGCGCCTCGGCGACCGGGTCCTGGGCGGCCAGGTCGTGCGCCCGGAACGGGTCCTGCTCGTAGGCGTCCTGGAGATACATGTCCGCCGCGTGCTGCGGCGGCACCTGGCCGGACTCGGGCGGCGGCTCGGGGTGGCCCGAGCCGGCCGCGCCCTGGCCGCGGTCACCGTCGTACGGCGCGTTCATGCTTACCCCACCTCATCGTCCCGGGCCCACCGGCCACGACATCGCTCAACGGTCCACTCTCTCACCCGTCCCGGACGGGTCGGCGCTTTCCGGTGCGGTGTCCGGCGCAGGGTCACTCGGCTGCTCCGGGTCGTCTGCCCCGGGGGCGGAGTCGGTTTCCTTCGTGAGACGGTCCCCGGGCGCTCCGGGGTTCCCGGGATTCCCGGGATCGTCCGGGCCCTCCCCCGCGGCGTCGGGTCCGTCGCCCTCGGCCTGCCGGGCGGCGGCGCGCTTGCGCTGGGTGTACATCCTGAAGCCGGCGAGCACAAGGAGCAGCACACCGCCGCCGATGACCAGCATCACGGTGGGCGTGACCTCGGTGACCTTCACGTCGAAGCTGACGGGGTCGCCGTACTCCAGGCCGTCCTCGGTGTACAGCTGGGCGATCACCGTCACCCGGCCGTTGGCGTTGGCGGAGGTGGTGAACTTCACCGACTGGCTGTGCCCACCGGAGACCTCCACGCGCTGCTCCGAGTAGGCCTTGCCGCCGATCTTCAGACGGGTCGGCATGGTGGAGGTGAGGCGGAGGACCAGGTGGCCGACAGGCTGGACGAGATTGTTCTGGACGGTCACCGGGATGGTGGCACTGCGGCCGGAGAGCTTGGTCTCCGACTTCTGGATCAGCTTCACCTGGTCGGCCAGCTCGTCGAGCCAGGCCTCCACGCCGTCGCCGTAGCCGTCCGCCGCACCGCTCCGGCCGCGCCACGAGGTGGACATCTCGCGGTTTATGGCCAGTCCGAACGGGGTGACCACGCGGGACTGGTTGGAGAGGATCACCTGGAACTTGTCGAGCTTGTCCTGGGTGCGGGCAAGCTGCTCGAAGGCCGTCCTCGGCAGCTCCTGCCGACGCAGCGATTTCGGATAGGCGGACCTCGACGGGATGCGCGTGGTGGCGCCCGGGTCGGGCTTGTCCTTGGCCGCCGCGGTGAGGTCCTGGGGCTGGGACCAGGTGCCGCCCTGGAGCGCCTTCAGCGCCGTCGCCATCGCCTGCGCCTGGCTCGCGCTGGGCATGCGCTGCGGGGCGACGACGATACTGCGCTGCTTGTCCGTCTGCGCGTTCAGCTCCAGGCTCTGGGCCAGGAACCGCTGGACGGCGAGGGTGGCCGAGCCCGCCTTCGACAGGTCGTCCTCGAAGGCCGTGGACAGCCGGGCGTCGGCGACCACCGCCGTGGTGCCCCCGCCGACCGGGCGGGGAGCGGAGGGCGTGTACGACAGCCCCGCGGTCTCCTGGAGGCTGTCACTGCGGACGATCACCCGGTCGGCTCCTGCGGAGGTCGCGACCTTCATGATCGACGGGTCCACCGCGCCGTTCACCGGCCAGGCGAAGTCGGTGCTCGGGGTGACGTGCAGCACCGTCTTGACGGTGGTCGCGGCGATGTCGGTGGCGTCCTTGAGGTGGCTGAGCGAGCCGGTGACGCTGGTGCCGTTGTGCGCCAGGGAGGCCAGGTCCGGGTCGGCGAACGGCAGCGCGACGACCTCCTTGCCTGCCACCGCCTTCTGCAGGCCGGCCAGCCACTGCTTGGCGACCGTCTGGTCCTCCCGTGAGCTGGGAGTGCTGGTGCCGTCGGCGCCCTGGATGCGGTAGTTGCCCGCGGCCATCGCGTCGACCGAGGCCAGGAGGTCCGGGTCGATCACCCAGGTGACGTCGAGGTCCTTGCCCAGGTTCACCATCTGGGCCAGCCGGCCACCGGGGGCCAGCTCCTTGGCGAGATCGTCGTCAAGGAACTCCGGCGTCTGCGGTTCGCCCGCGCCCGTCTTGGCCGTCATGTGGACCGTGGAGATCAGTGGCCATAGGAACGTGGTCTTCGTCTTGGTGTCGGCCTCCGACGACTGCCACGGCAGGAACGTCCGCTGGATGCCGAGCACCTGGTCCCAGCCTTGGGAGGAGGTCTCGCCGGAAAGGGTGACCCCCAGCTCGTAGACCCCGTCCTCGCCGAGGTCGAGCTTGTCCACGGGGACGGAGACGTTGAAGTGCTGGGAGACGCCCGGGGCCAGCGTGTCGAACTTGTCCTCGTACTTGTCGTCGACCTCGGATCCGGTACTGCCCTGCAGTTCGTCCGAGTGCCGGGCGACGGAATCGATCTCCGAGCGGGTGGTCAGCTGGGAGCCCACGCGGAGGCCCACATGGGCGGCGGTGACGGCCTGCTTGCCGTGGTTGGTCACCGTGCCGGACACGGTCAGCGTGTCGCCGTCCGTGGGGGCGCTGGGGCTGAGGGTATCCAGAGAGACCGACACGGTGTCGGAGGACGCGGCCTGCGCGGGCCCGGCGGCGGGCAGCTGAAGCAGACCGGCCAGCAGTGGTGCCCCGGTGAGCAGTGCTCCGGCGCGCCGCAGCCACCGGCGGGCAGGTGAGGCACTGGTCCCCTGGAAGTCAGCCGCCTCGGCCACGCGCTCGCCCGTCCCTCGTCGTCGTCAGTGGTCGTCGGAATGTGCGTCCACGCATGGTAACGATGCGCGCTGAACGGAAGTGCCGCGGTGTCCTCCGCAAGATCGAAGAACAGCCGCGGCCCGTCCCCTATATCCAGTATCGAGGGGAGAGCGGCCGTACGCCGCAAGAGCAGTGCTTGCGGAGGGTATGCCGGGAGGTGTCCGCACCGCCTTAATGGGGGCGCCCCTGGTCGCGCGGGGCACGTACCCTCTTCTGTTGTGCCGAACGCCAACGAAGACACTCCCTCTGCCCTGAGCCAGGCGCAGCAGCGCGCGGTTGCCGAGCTGCTGCGGGTGGCCCCTGTCGCCGACGATCTCGCCCGCCGATTCCAGGAGGCCGGGTTCTCGCTCGCCCTCGTCGGCGGATCTGTCCGCGACGCGCTGCTCGGCCGGCTCGGCAACGACCTGGACTTCACCACGGACGCCCGACCCGAGGACGTACTGAAGATCGTCCGGCCGTGGGCGGACGCCGTCTGGGAGGTGGGAATCGCCTTCGGCACGGTCGGCGCGCACAAGGGCGGCTACCAGATCGAGATCACCACCTACCGGTCGGAGGCCTACGACCGCACCTCGCGCAAGCCGGAGGTGTCGTACGGCGACTCCATCGAGGAGGACCTGGTCCGCCGCGACTTCACGGTCAACGCCATGGCGGTGGCGCTTCCGGAGAAGGAGTTCATCGATCCGCACGGTGGTCTGGAGGATCTCGCGGCGCGCGTGCTGCGGACGCCCGGCACGCCCGAGGAGTCGTTCTCGGACGACCCCCTGCGCATGATGCGGGCCGCCCGCTTCGCCGCCCAGCTGGACTTCGCGGTCGCCCCCGAGGTCGTCACCGCCATGACGGAGATGGCCGGGCGTCTCGAGATCGTGTCGGCGGAACGGGTCCGGGACGAGCTGAACAAGCTCGTCCTGTCCGCACACCCGCGCAAGGGGCTGACGCTGCTCGTCGACACCGGGCTCGCCGGGCATGTGCTGCCCGAACTGCCGGCGCTGCGTCTGGAGCGGGACGAGCACCACCGGCACAAGGACGTGTACGAGCACACGCTGATCGTCCTGGAGCAGGCGATCGCGCTGGAGCAGGACGGCCCGGACCTCACACTTCGCCTGGCCGCGCTCCTGCACGACATCGGCAAGCCGCGCACCCGCCGCTTCGAGAAGGACGGCCGGGTCTCCTTCCACCACCATGAGGTGGTCGGCGCCAAGATGACCAAGAAGCGCATGACCGCCCTGAAGTACTCCAACGAACTGGTGAAGGACGTCTCACGGCTGGTCGAACTTCATCTGCGATTCCATGGCTATGGCACCGGAGAGTGGACGGACTCGGCGGTCCGCCGGTACGTCCGTGACGCGGGGCCGCTGCTGGACCGCCTGCACAAGTTGACCCGTTCCGACTGCACCACGCGCAACAAGCGGAAGGCGGTGACGCTGTCCCGGGCCTACGACGGCCTGGAGGAGCGCATCGCCCAGTTGCAGGAGCAGGAGGAGCTGGACGCGATCCGTCCCGACCTGGACGGCAACCAGATCATGGAGGTGCTGGGGATCGGTCCCGGCCCGGCCGTCGGTAAGGCGTACAAGCACATGCTGGAGCTGCGCCTGGAGAACGGCCCGATGGAGCGCGATGCTGCGGTGACGGCGCTCAAGGAGTGGTGGGCCGCACAGGGCTGAGGAGGAGCCGGACGATGTTTCACGTGAAACAGCCGTCCGGAACCGACGGCACCGAGGGGCCGATGTTTCACGTGAAACATCGGCCCCTCGTTCTGTCCTACCGGCGCTCGGAACGGGCCAGCGCGGTGGCGACCACTCCATAGAGGACGGCGACCAGAAGCACCAGTGCCGGCGAGCGGCCGTCCGGCGGCAGCATCAGAGCCGCCGCCCCCGCCGCGCCGACGAAGGCGACGTTGAAGAGCACGTCGTACACGGAGAAGACGCGACCACGGAAACCGTCCTCGACGCAGGCCTGTACGACCGTGTCCGTGGCGATCTTGGCGCCCTGGGTGATCAGGCCCAGAACGAAGGCCGCAGCCATGAGTGGCGCGGTGGTGAACGGGAGACCCAGGGCCGGTTCCAGCACCATGGCCGTCCCGGAGCACACCACGATCCAGCGGCCGGGGCCGAGCCGGCCCGCCATCCAGGGCGTCACCACCGCCGCCGCGAAGAATCCCGCACCGGACAGCACCAGTGCCAGCCCGAGCAGTCGCAGTCCTTCTTCGGGGCTGTCGGTGAGGGCGTAGCGACAGAGCATGAGCAACAGGACGAGGAGTGCGCCGTAGCAGAAGCGCATCAGCGTCATGGCGGCCAGGGCCCGGGCCGCTCTCCTGCGCCGGGGTGCTGTCAGGTGCCGGACGGCTGCCAGCAGCTCCCGTGCCGTCTCGGTGAGCGCCGCGGCCAGACGAGGGCGTGTCGGGTGCCGGTCGGGGCCGAGGAGGGCGGGTGCCAGGCGCAGGGACGCGAGGCCCGCGCACAGATAGAGGAAGGAACCGAAGAGGACGACGGCCGCGTCGGAGCCCGAGGACAGGATCCGTACGGCGAAGGCGAGGCCTCCGCCCGCGGTCGCCGCCAGGGTGCCGGCGGTCGGGGAGAGCGAGTTGGCCAGCACCAGACGCCGGACGTCGACGACCCGGGGCAGGGCGGCGGAGAGCCCGGCGAGAATGAAGCGGTTCACGGCGGTCACGCACAGCGCCGAGGCGTAGAAGAGCCAGTCGGCGGCATTGCCGAGCATCAGTACCGCGGTGGCCGCGGCCAGCAGGGCGCGCAGCAGATTGCCGTACACGAAGACCTGGCGGCGGCGCCAGCGGTCCAGCAGAACACCGGCGAAGGGGCCGACCAGCGAGTAGGGGAGCAACAGGACCGCCATCGCCGAGGCGATCGCCGTGGCCGAGGTCTGCTTCTCCGGGGAGAAGACGACGTACGCGGCGAGTGCGACCTGGTACACGCCGTCGGCGCCCTGGGACAGCAGACGGACGGACAGCAGGCGCCGGAAGTTCCGCAGGCGCAGCAGGACGCGCAGGTCACGGACGACAGGCATGGATCACACCCTCACACATGCGGAAGGTCCCCGGGTCAGGGACCCGGGGACCTTCACAGCCCTGGCAGGAGCGTTCTCGTGCGAGCGGCGCGCGGGGCGACTTAGCGCTCGACCTCGCCGCGGATGAACTTCTCGACGTTGTCGCGGGCCTCGTCGTCGAAGTACTGGACCGGCGGGGACTTCATGAAGTACGAGGACGCCGACAGGATCGGGCCGCCGATGCCGCGGTCCTTGGCGATCTTCGCGGCGCGCAGGGCGTCGATGATGACACCCGCGGAGTTCGGGGAGTCCCAGACCTCCAGCTTGTACTCCAGGTTCAGCGGGACGTCACCGAAGGCGCGGCCCTCCAGGCGGACGTACGCCCACTTGCGGTCGTCCAGCCAGGCGACGTAGTCGGACGGGCCGATGTGGACGTTCTTCTCGCCGAGGTCCCGGTCGGGGATCTGGGAGGTGACGGCCTGCGTCTTGGAGATCTTCTTGGACTCCAGGCGCTCACGCTCGAGCATGTTCTTGAAGTCCATGTTGCCGCCGACGTTCAGCTGCATGGTGCGGTCGAGGATGACACCGCGGTCCTCGAACAGCTTCGCCATGACGCGGTGCGTGATGGTGGCGCCGACCTGGGACTTGATGTCGTCACCGACGATCGGGACACCCGCCTCGGTGAACTTGTCCGCCCACTCCTTGGTGCCGGCGATGAAGACCGGGAGGGCGTTGACGAAGGCGACCTTGGCGTCGATGGCGCACTGGGCGTAGAACTTCGCCGCGTCCTCGGAACCGACGGGCAGGTAGCAGACCAGGACGTCGACCTGCTTGTCCTTGAGGACCTGGACGACGTCGACCGGCTCCTCGGGGGACTCCTCGATGGTGGCGCGGTAGTACTTGCCGAGGCCGTCGAGGGTGTGGCCGCGCTGGACGGTGACACCGGTGTTGGGCACGTCGCAGATCTTGATGGTGTTGTTCTCGGAGGCGCCGATGGCGTCCGCCAGGTCGAGACCGACCTTCTTGGCGTCGACGTCGAACGCCGCGACGAACTCGATGTCGCGGACGTGGTAGTCACCGAACTGCACGTGCATCAGGCCGGGGACCTTGGACGCCGGGTCGGCGTCCTTGTAGTACTCGACTCCCTGCACCAGCGACGCGGCGCAGTTGCCCACGCCGACGATGGCTACGCGAACCGAACCCATTCCGGTTGCTCCCTGTGTGTACGAGTGAGGCCCTGACTGGGTCTCACGTGGCGGTGTCGTCGGGCGTATCCGTCCGGGGGGTGTCCCCGGGACGGGGCAGGCCGCCCGTCGATCCATTGGTGGTGTCCTGCTGAGCGGGCCCCCCGGTCGCGGAACCTCTCAGGTCCCGCCCGGCCCGCTCGCTCTCGATGAGCTCGTTCAGCCAGCGCACTTCGCGCTCCACGGACTCCATCCCGTGGCGCTGGAGCTCAAGCGTGTAGTCGTCGAGGCGCTCCCGGGTGCGCGCGAGGGAGGCGCGCATCTTCTCCAGGCGCTCCTCCAGTCGGCTGCGCCGGCCCTCCAGGACGCGCATGCGCACATCGCGCGAGGTCTGTCCGAAGAAGGCGAACCGCGCGGCGAAGTGTTCGTCCTCGTACGCGTCGGGGCCGGTCTGCGAGAGCAGCTCCTCGAAGTGCTCCTTGCCTTCCGCGGTCAACCGGTAAACGATCTTGGCGCGGCGTCCGGCGAGGGGAGCGGCGAGTGCGTCGTCGTGGGTGTTCCCGGGTTCCTCGATCAGCCAGCCGTTGGCGAGCAGGGCCTTGAGGCAGGGGTACAGCGTCCCGTAGCTGAACGCGCGGAACACACCCAGTGACGTGTTGAGTCGTTTGCGCAGCTCGTAGCCGTGCATCGGGGACTCGCGGAGCAGGCCGAGCACGGCGAACTCAAGGATGCCGGAGCGCCGGCTCATCGTCGCCTCCTCTCGGTCCCGCAGGTCTCTTCCGCGGGTCTCGCAGTGCCGCTCAGCGTCTTTATCTCGCGCTGATGTATCGACTCGATACATCACGACGATAGAACGGCCTCTCGCGGGCGACAAGAGGGACGGTGGTGAACGGGATCACATCACCGATTCGTAGGAGGCAACTTGCCTGTTTTGGGGTGAACTTCGGGGCTCAGTGGGTTTTGGTGGTGCGTAGTCTGTGCGGCATGCAGTCCACCGGGAACCGCGTGACGCCTGGGGAGCGTCGTCGTCCCTGGTGCAGTACGGGTGAATGCAGTACCGACCACATCCGTACTTCGGGGGGACCGGAAACCAGCCGCCGTTCCAGGCGCGCACGGGTGCGCCTGCCCGAGGAGTAATCGTTCGATGAGCGAGCACCGTCGCAAACCGCCGCAGCCGCAGGGAGGCGGACGTGCCGCGGCCCGACGCGGCCCGTCCGGCTCGTCCCCCGGCCGCCGTGCGGCACCGCGAGGCGCCACCGGGTCTCCTGCCGACTCCTATGGGTCCCCTTCCCATGGGCCGGAGTCCGATGGCTCGGGAGGTGACGAGCGTCCCTACGGCGGCCGGGCCGAGGCCCGCCGTGCCGCCCAGAAGGGCAGCGGCCGACGCAGAGCCGCCGACAACACCTCTCCCGGCGGCCGGCGCGGCGGCCCGGGCGGGCCGACCGGTCCCGGCCGCGGCAAGGGCCGTGCGACGACGGCGCCCGGCAAGAAGCGGTTCATCGACTATCCCAGGGCCGACAAGTACGGCTGGCGGCGCTGGGTACCGTCCTGGAAGCTGGTCAGCGGGCTGTTCATCGGCTTCGTCGGGAGCCTGGTCGTGATGGTCGGCGTCGGCTACGCGATGGTCTCGATCCCCAATGAAAACGACGCTGCCAAGTCCCAGAACAACGTCTACTACTGGGCTGACGGCAGCCAGATGGTGGCCACCGGCACCGGAGTGAACCGGCAGAACGTCACCATCGACAAGATCCCCGAGGCCATGCAGTGGGCCGTGATCTCGGCGGAGAACAAGAGCTTCTACCAGGACTCGGGTGTCGACCCCATGGGCATCGCCCGGGCCCTGGCCAACATGGCGCGGGGCGGCCAGACGCAGGGTGGTTCGACGATCACCCAGCAGTTCGTCAAGAACACGTACCTGAGCCAGGAACAGACGGTCACCCGTAAGTTCAAGGAGATGTTCATCTCCATCAAGGTGGGCACGAAGCTCGACAAGAAGCAGATCCTGCAGGGCTATCTGAACACCTCGTACTACGGCCGGGGCGCCTACGGCATCCAGGCGGCCGCCCAGACCTACTACGGCGTGGACGCGGTCGACCTCAAGCCGAGCCAGTGCGCCTTCCTCGCGGCGCTGCTGAAGGGTCCGACGTACTACGACCCGGCCGGCAACGCCGATCTCGACAAGTCGGCGACCGCGCCGGCCAACGAGAAGCGCTCCAAGGAGCGCTGGTCCTGGATTCTCGGCGAGATGCACAAGGACAAGCACCTCACCGACGCGGAGTACCAGGAAGCGACCAAGGAGTACCCCAAGCCCCAGGGCCGCAAGGCGACCAAGGGCATGACCGGTCAGACCAGCTACCTGGTCGACACGGCCAAGAAGTACGTCCTGAACCACTCCGACATCACCGAGGCGCAGTTCGACCAGGGTGGCTACCAGATCTACACGACCTTCGACAAGAAGAGCGTCAACGCCCTGAGCGCCGCCGTGAAGAAGGTCCAGAAGGAAAATCTCGACCCGAAGCACCGCGAGAAGGACAAGTACGTCCAGTTCGGTGCGGCGTCGGTGGACCCCAAGGACGGGAAGATCGTCGCGCTCTACGGCGGTGACGGATACGAGAACGGCCACTTCACCAACAATGCCGACACCTCCGGTGTGCCCGTCGGCTCGACGTGGAAGCCGTTCGTCCTCGCTGCGGCGATGCAGTACGGCACCTACAGGTCCGAGGGCGAGGGCATCTCCCCGCTGAGCAAGTACAACGGCAACGACAAGCTCAAGGTCCTGAACCAGAACGGCACGCCCGTTCTGAAGAAGGACGGCTCGGTCTTCTACCAGCGCAACGAGGGCCCCAAGCCGTGGGGCTACATCACACTGCGCAAAGCCATGGAGCAGTCCGTCAACACCCCGTTCGTGCAGCTCGGCATGGATGTCGGGATGTCGAGGGTCAAGGACGTGGCGAAGTCGTCCGGCATCCTCGACTCGAGCTTCGCCTCGCTCGACCCGTCCTTCGCCATCGGCACCTCGACGCCGAGCGCGATCCGCATGGCCGACGCCTACGCGACGTTCGCCGCCTCCGGCAGGCACGCAGATCCGTACTCTGTGCTGCACGTCAAGAAGGACGGCGAGGAACTGCCGGGCTTCACCAGGCCCAAGGTGACGCAGGCGATGCCGGAGAACGTGGCCAACAACGTGACGGACACGCTGGAGAACGTGATCCAGAACGGTACGGGTCAGAACGCCAAGGCCCTGGGCCGTACCGCCGCCGGCAAGACCGGTACGACCGACAGCAACAAGTCGGCATGGTTCGTCGGCTACACCCAGCAGCTGTCGACCTCGGTCGCGATGTTCCGCGAGAACCCCAAGGACCACGAGCTGCTGTCCATGAACGGCACGGCGGGTGTGGACTCCATCCACGGTGGTGACATCCCGACGCAGGTGTGGACCGAGTACATGAAGGACGCGCTCAAGGGCAAGAACGACCTCGGCTTCCCGGACGCCACCGAGATCGGCAAGATCCAGGACGAGGCGGGGGCCCCCACGCCGACCCCGAGCGCCACCATCAAGCCGAGCCCGACGCCGAGTGACACGCCGAGCCCGACGCCTAGCAAGACGACCACCACGCCGTCCCCGTCGCCGAGCGAGTCCTGCCAGTTCGGCGCCTGGGACCCGAACTGCAACGGGAACGGCAATGGCAACGGCACCGGCACCGGAGGCGTGGACACCGGCGGCACCGACGGAGGCGGCGGCCCGACACCGACACCGACGGTGACGGACACGACCGGGACGGGCAACACCAGAGGAAACGGCAACGGAGGCTTCTTCGGAGGTCAGACGGGTTAGCCCGGTGATCCGACCCGTGGGCGACCATATCGCCCAGTAGGGGTGTTTCACGTGAAACATGGGCCGCCGCACCTGATGGGTGCGGCGGCCCTCGGTGTTTTGCCAGACAGGTACGGCAGGATGTGCCCCATGCCCAGTGCAGAGATGACGCCCGCGAGCAGGCACGAGCCCGAGCACGTGCGGTCCGCCGTGGCAGAGACGGTGCAGCCGACCCGGGAGGACGAGGTCGCCGCCGCCGGCAGTGAGCTGATCGGTGGTCCCCTGGGGCGGCGCGCCCTGCTCGGGACCTCCTGGTGGACCCCGGTACGGGTCGTGGCGCTCGTGGCGATCGGCATGTTCGCCCTCGGCCTGGTCCAGAAGGCACCGTGTTATCACGGCGCCTGGTTCTTCGGCGCGAGCAGTCAGTACACACACGCCTGCTATTCGGACATTCCGCACCTCTACCAGGGCCGCGGGTTCGCCGACCATCTCGTGCCGTACTTCGACAGGCTCCCGGGCGACATGGACTACCTCGAATACCCGGTGCTGACCGGCGTGTTCATGGAGGTGGCGTCCTGGCTGACCCCGCACAGCGGCAGCATCCAGCACCAGGAGCAGTGGTACTGGTTCGTCAACGCCGGGATGCTGATGGCGTGCGCCGCCGTCATCGCCGTGTGCGTGGCCCGCACCCACCGCCGGCGCCCCTGGGACGGCCTGCTGGTCGCCCTCGCCCCCGCCTTCGCGCTCACCGCGACCATCAACTGGGACCTGCTGGCGGTGGCACTGACCGCCGCCGCGATGCTGATGTGGGCGCGGGGCCGGGCCGTCGCCTTCGGTGTCCTCCTGGGGCTCGCCACGGCCGCCAAGCTGTACCCCGTCGTCCTGCTCGGTCCCTTGCTGGTCCTGTGCTGGCGGGCCGGCAAGTGGCGCGCGTTCTTCCAGGCCCTGGCCGGCGCGGTGGTCGCCTGGCTCGTGGTGAACCTGCCCGTGATGCTCACGCACGACGCGACGGGCTTCCACATCCGCGAGGGGTGGGCCAAGTTCTACACCTTCAGCAAGGAGCGCGGAGTCGACTTCGGCTCTTTCTGGCTGATCTGGGCGCAGAACACCAGCACCCCGCCCACCACCGACTTCGTCAACAACGCGGCCATGGTGCTGGTCGTGCTGTGCTTCCTCGGCATCGCGGCGCTGGCCTTCACCGCCCCGCGCCGCCCGCGCTTCGCCCAGCTGGCCTTCCTGATGGTGGCCGCCTTCGTGCTCACCAACAAGGTCTACTCCCCGCAGTACGTCCTGTGGCTGGTGCCGCTGGCGGTCCTCGCCCGTCCCAAGTGGCGGGACTTCCTGGTCTGGCAGGCCTGCGAGGTGGCGTACTTCCTGGGTATCTGGCTGTACCTCGCCTACACGACCAGCGGAGATGCCCACAAGGGTCTGCCGGCGCAGGGCTATCACTGGGCGATCGTCGTGCACCTGGCGGGCACGCTGTACCTGTGCGCCGTCGTCGTACGGGACATCCTCATGCCGGAACGGGACGTGGTGCGCCGGTCCGGTGACGACGATCCCTCGGGCGGAGTGCTCGACGGAGCGGAGGACGCGTTCGTGCTCGGCGCGGCGACCCATCCGCCGCGGCACGCCGCCCACTTCGAGACACCGCCGGTCGGCTGGGGGCAGCCCGAGACACTGTCCCACCAGGACCGTTCGCCCTGAGCGAACACCTCGTCGGCGAGGTCACGCAAAAGGCCGTATCCGGGCGTTCCGGATACGGCCTTCACGTTGTCCCGGACGGGCTCAGCGGTCCACGAGACGGTCGAACTGGGTGGTGGTGTGCCGCAGATGGGCCACCAGCTCGTCTCCCACCTGGGGCTCGGGGGCGTCCGAGGGCACGAAAAGGATCGACACCTGCATGTGCGGCGGCTCGGCGAACCAGCGCTGCTTTCCGCCCCAGACGAACGGAGAAAGGTTCCGGTTCACCGTGGCGAGCCCGGCGCGTGCGACGCCCTTGGCGCGCGGCATGACGCCGTGCAGGGCCTTCGGAGCCTCCAGGCCCACGCCGTGCGACGTACCGCCCGCCACGACCACCAGGAAGCCGTCCGAGGCAGCCTTCTGCTGCCGGTAGCCGAACCGGTCGCCCTTCGTCACGCGCGTGACGTCCAGGACGGCACCGCGGTACTCGGTGGCATCGTGGTCCCCCAGCCACAGCCGCGTGCCGATGCGCGCGCGGAACCGGGTCTGCGGGAACTGCTGCTGGAGCCGGGCCAGCTCGTCGGCCTTGAGGTGGCTGACGAACATCGTGTGCAGCGGCAGCCGCGCCGCGCGCAGCCGGTCCATCCAGCCGATGACCTCCTCCACGGCGTCCGAGCCGTCGGTGCGGTCCAGCGGCAGATGGATGGCGAAGCCCTCCAGCCGGATGTTCTCTATGGCCTGGTGCAGCTGGGGCAGGTCCTGCTCGCTGATGCCGTGCCGCTTCATCGACGACATCACCTCGATGACCACACGGGCGCCCACGAGGCCGTACACACCGTCGATCGACGACACCGAGCGGACCACCCGGTCGGGCAGCGGCACAGGCTCCTCGCCCCGCCGGTACGGGGTGAGCACCAGCAGGTCACCGCCGAACCAGTCCTTGATGCGCGCGGCCTCGTAGGTGGTGCCGACGGCGAGCAGGTCCGCACCGAGCCGTGTGGCCTCCTCCGACAGCCGTTCGTGCCCGAAGCCGTAGCCGTTGCCCTTGCAGACCGGGACGAGTCCCGGGAACTGCTCCTGCACGTGCTTGTGGTGCGCCCGCCAGCGCGCGGTGTCGACGTAGAGCGTGAGCGCCATGGCCGGACCCGGAACCTTTCTCGTGGCTGGGGTGGATCGAAGGTGTGTGAGCTGTGAAGGCTATGGAATCAAACGCCCGCGGCTCAGCGGCGCGACATGTAGATGTCGAGCGCCTTGTGGAGCAGCTTGTTCAGCGGGAAGTCCCACTCGCCGAGGTACTCAGCGGCCTGGCCGCCCGTACCGACCTTGAACTGGATCAGACCGAAGAGGTGGTCGGTCTCGTCCAGCGAGTCGGAGATACCGCGCAGGTCGTAGACGGTCGCGCCCATCGCGTAGGCGTCGCGCAGCATCCGCCACTGCATGGCGTTCGACGGCCGCACCTCGCGCCCGATGTTGTCGGAGGCGCCGTAGGAGTACCAGACGTGTCCACCGACGATCAGCATCGTCGCCGCGGACAGGTTCACGCCGTTGTGGCGGGCGAAGTACAGCCGCATGCGGTTCGGGTCCTCGGTGTTGAGGGCCGTCCACATGCGCTGGAAGTACGACAGGGGGCGGGGCCGGAAGTGGTCGCGGACGGCCGTGATCTCGTACAGCCGCTGCCACTCGGGCAGGTCCTGGTAGCCGCCCTGGACGACCTCGACGCCGGCCTTCTCGGCCTTCTTGATGTTGCGGCGCCACAGCTGGTTGAAGTTCTTGTGGACCTCTTCCAGGGAGCGGTTCGCCAGCGGCACCTGGTAGACGTAACGGGGCTGCACGTCGCCGAAGCCGGCGCCGCCGTCCTCGCCCTGCTGCCAGCCCATACGGCGCAGCTTGTCGGCCACCTCGAAGGCGCGCGGCTCGATGAAGTCGGCCTCCAGGTCACGCAGCCGCTTGACGTCCGGGTCCTGGATGCCCTTCTTGATGGTCTCCGCGTTCCAGCGGCGGATGATCACCGGCGGGCCCATCTTCACGGAGAAGGCACCCTGCTGCTTCAGGTGCGCCAGCATCGGCTGGATCCAGTCGTCCAGGTTCGGCGCGTACCAGTTGATGACCGGGCCTTCGGGCAGGTAGGCGAGGTAGCGCTTGATCTTGGGCAGCTGGCGGTAGAGGACCAGGCCCGCGCCGACCAGCTGGCCGCTCCGGTCGAACCAGCCGAGGTTCTCCGAGCGCCACTCCGCCTTCACGTCTGCCCAGGCCGGGACCTGCATGTGGCTCGCCGACGGCAGGCTCTGGATGAATGCCAGATGCTGCTCGCGACTGATGGTCCTCAGGGTCAGGCTCATTCGGGGCGCTCCTCGGGCTGGTGTGTCCCCATGGGTACAGGGGCTCCGGCTCTCGCGCCGAAGCCTACTGCGCCGTGCGAGCGCCCCGGCTGGCCGTACGGCCCTCGAACCCGGCGCGTCAGCCGATCAGCCCGCCGAACAGGCCGCCGTGCGCCATGCCGATCAGGAAACCGACGCCTGCGGCACCGAGACCCAGGATGAGGAAGAACCGCTGCCTCGTGGTCACCGAGATCCACTGCCCGTAGACGCCTGTGGCCAATGCCACCAGACCCGCCCAGGAACTCAGCAGGTGGAGGCTGTGGAAGAAGCATGTGATGAAGGCCAGCAGACCCAGCGCGAATGTGGTCGCCATCAGGGCGTCCTGCAGCGGATGGGGCTTGCCGTCCGTGGCGAAGAGGGAACCGGCGGTGTTGGGTCGCAATGCCTGTGCCATGGGCACCTCCAGCGGAAGCGGCGCATCGTAGCGCCGTACACACCCGATGGGTACAGATTGTGGGCCTCGACGCCCGGATTTCAACCGGAAGCGGGTGTGCGGGTAGTCTGTACCGTCTGCACTGGTGTCTGCCCAGACCTGTCCAGGTCACACTGCCCGGCTCCCCTGAGGGAACCCCGATTGTCAGTGGTGGCCGATACCGTTGCGTACGCATCACAACCCTCCTGCCACGGAACGACCGTGGCCGCTGAGTCCAAAGGAGGTGGGTTCCACATGCGTCACTACGAGGTGATGGTCATCCTCGACCCCGATCTCGAGGAGCGCGCTGTCTCCCCGCTGATCGAGAACTTCCTGTCCGTCGTCCGTGACGGCGGCGGCAAGGTTGAGAAGGTCGACACCTGGGGCCGTCGTCGTCTCGCCTACGAGATCAAGAAGAAGCCCGAGGGCATCTACTCGGTCATCGACCTGCAGGCCGAGCCTGCGGTCGTCAAGGAGCTCGACCGCCAGATGAACCTGAACGAGTCGGTCCTCCGGACCAAGGTCCTCCGCCCCGAGACCCACTGAGCGCTCCCGCTCAGCTGATCTCGGGATTCGAGTAGCAGCAACCAAGCAGCCAGAGCAGCAAACCCGCCGAGAGGTTCCCCCATGGCAGGCGAGACCGTCATCACGGTCATCGGCAATCTTGTCGACGACCCCGAGCTGCGCTTCACCCCGTCCGGTGCGGCGGTCGCGAAGTTCCGTGTCGCGTCCACCCCCCGCACCTTCGACCGCCAGACGAACGAGTGGAAGGACGGCGAGAGCCTCTTCCTGACCTGCTCGGTCTGGCGTCAGGCGGCGGAGAACGTCGCCGAGTCGCTCCAGCGAGGCATGCGCGTCATCGTGCAGGGCCGGCTGAAGCAGCGGTCCTACGAGGACCGCGAGGGCGTCAAGCGCACGGTCTACGAGCTGGACGTCGAGGAAGTCGGCCCCAGCCTGCGCAACGCCACGGCCAAGGTCACCAAGACCGCCGGTGGCGCTCGCGGTGGCCAGGGTGGTTACGGCGGCGGTGGCGGCCAGGGTGGCAGCGGCTGGGGTTCAGGCCCCGGTGGCGGCCAGCAGGGCGGCGGCGCTCCGGCCGACGACCCGTGGGCGACCGGCACTCCCGCCGGTGGCAACCAGGGTGGCGGCGGCTGGGGCGGCGGCTCCGGCTCCGGCGGCGGTGGCGGCTACTCGGACGAACCCCCCTTCTAAGCCTTCGGGCCAGGTCTTCGGGCCGGTCCGGGGTCGAGGGTGGGTCGTATCCCAACTTCTTGATCACACAGGAGATACACCATGGCGAAGCCGCCTGTGCGCAAGCCGAAGAAGAAGGTCTGCGCTTTCTGCAAGGACAAGGTCACGTACGTGGACTACAAGGACACGAACATGCTGCGGAAGTTCATTTCCGACCGCGGCAAGATCCGTGCCCGCCGCGTGACCGGCAACTGCACGCAGCACCAGCGTGACGTCGCCACGGCCGTCAAGAACAGCCGTGAGATGGCGCTGCTGCCCTACACGTCCACCGCGCGCTAAGGGAAGGGTGACCGACTCATGAAGATCATCCTCACCCACGAGGTCTCTGGCCTCGGTGCCGCCGGCGACGTCGTCGACGTCAAGGACGGTTACGCTCGCAACTACCTGATCCCGCGGAAGTTCGCTATCCGCTGGACCAAGGGTGGCGAGAAGGACGTCGAGCAGATCCGTCGTGCTCGCAAGATCCACGAGATCCAGACCATCGAGCAGGCCAACCAGGTGAAGGCCCAGCTCGAGGGCGTCAAGGTCCGCCTGGCCGTCCGCTCCGGCGACGCCGGCCGTCTCTTCGGTTCCGTCACCCCGGCCGACATCGCGTCCGCGATCAAGGCTTCCGGTGGCCCCGAGGTCGACAAGCGCCGCATCGAGCTGTCCGCTCCGATCAAGACCCTGGGCGCCCACGAGACGTCCGTGCGTCTGCACCCCGAGGTTGCCGCCAAGGTCAACATCGAGGTCGTCGCGGCCTGATCGCCGCGTGATCGCTGCGCTCGCATGAGCCAGTGAAAGGGGCCGCACCCTTCAGGGGTGCGGCCCCTTTCCCATGCGTGCCTTCCCAAGACGTGGGGCGCTCTCCTGAAGGCATGTAGGCATGTTTCACGTGAAACGGTCAGCGGGTCGCGCCCGTCACGATCCAGCGGCCCGAACGGGCCCGCAGCCAGAGGGTCAGCAGCCGGATCGTCATCATCAGCATCATCGCCGCCCAGAGGGCGGTGAGCCCGCCGCCGAGCGTGGGAACGAGCAGCGCCACCGGAGCGAACACCGCCAGGGTGACGACCATGGCCCAGGCCAGATAGGGGCCGTCACCCGCGCCCATCAGAACCCCGTCCAGGACGAAGACGATCCCGCAGACGGGTTGCGAGAGTGCCACGAGCAGGAGCGCCGGAAGCGCGACTCCCTTCACGACGGAATCGCTGGTGAACAACGGCAGGAAGAGCGGCCGTGCGGCCACCACGAGCAGGCCCAGTACGACACCGGTCGCGATGCCCCACTGGATCATGCGACGGCAGGCCAGGCGTGCTCCTTGGGCGTCGTCCGCGCCGAGGTAGCGGCCGATGATGGCCTGCCCCGCGATGGCTATCGCGTCGAGTGCGAAGGCGAGCAGGTTCCAGAGGGAGAGGACGATCTGGTGCGCGGCGATGTCGGCGTCACCGAGATGTGCGGCCACTGCTGTGGCGATCATGATGTTCGCTCGGAGGGAGAGCGTGCGGACCAGGAGAGGGACGCCGGCCTGGGCCGAGGCGCGGATGCCGGGCGCGTCGGGCCGCAGTGAGGCCCCGTGCCGACGGGCCCCGCGTACGACGACCGTGAGGTAGACGGTCGCCATGCCGCACTGCGCGATCACCGTGCCCCATGCGGAGCCGGCGATGCCGAGCCCGGCGCCGTAGACGAGTCCCGCGTTGAGGGCGGCGTTGGCGATGAAGCCGGCGACGGCGACGTAGAGCGGGGTCCTGGTGTTCTGCAGCCCGCGCAGCACTCCGGTCGCGGCCAGGACGATGAGCATGGCGGGGATGCCCAGCGCGGAGATCCGCAGATACGTGGTGGCGTAGGGGCTCGCGGTCGTGGAGGCGCCGAAGAGGTCCACGATGCCGGGGGCCAGGGGCAGGACGACGGCGATCACGGCGAGGCCCAGCAGCAGCGCCAGCCAGATGCCGTCCATGCCCTGGCGGATGGCCGCCGGGAGATCACCGGCTCCGACTCGGCGGGCTACGGCGGCCGTGGTGGCGTAGGCGAGGAAGACGAAGACGCTCACGGCGGTGGTGAGGAGCGCCGAGGCGACGCCGAGACCGGCAAGCTGAGCGGTGCCGAGATGGCCGACGATCGCACTGTCCGCCATGACGAAGAGAGGCTCGGCGACGAGCGCGCCGAAGGCCGGGACGGCCAGCGCGACGATTTCTCGGTCGTGCTGCCGCCGAGTGGCCTTGGGGATCTCCGGAGCCTGTGTCATGAGCATCAATCTAATCGTCCACAGGTAAGTGATGCAACTGGCTAGTGGTCCTTACTATTTCCTGCGGGCCGTGTCCTTTCGGGCGCCGTTCGAAGCGATCTTGGCCCGACTGGGGAAGTTTTTTCTCTGCACAGCCGGTGGATCGCAAAGGGGCAGGTCAGCGGCTTGAGGGTGGGGAGATCGAGGGCTTGTTCACAGGGCTTTCCACCGAGTCGTGCACAGGTTTCGGCGAGTTCTCCACAGCATCGGGCCGGTCGTCCACATGGCCTGTGGATAACCAGATTGGCTGACGGTGCCGACGGGCCTACGGTTGTCCGGCGCCCGCTCCTTCCCCCGGCCCGGCAAGCGTCCTTCTTCCGGCCGGGGAATCGTCACAAATCCGACGACGCAAGAACCGGAGTTGGGCCTCTTAGTTGTCAGTGTCGTGCCGTACAAAAGAGGCCACGGCGAGGTCCGCCGTGCGGACGGGAGGAGGTGGCTCGGTGAGCATTTCCGAGCCCTTGGACGATCCGTGGGCCGACAGCGGACCCAGTGATCGTCTGCCGGCCTCCCGTCGGCGCGGTGACGGCGGCCGGGGTCGTGACGAACAGCACGACCGGGGCCGCGACAACACCGGCTGGGACGGCGGAGGTTCCGCCTTCGAGCGGGTGCCGCCCCAGGACCTGGACGCCGAGCAGTCGGTCCTCGGCGGCATGCTGCTGTCGAAGGACGCCATCGCGGACGTCGTGGAGATCCTCAAGGGCCACGACTTCTACAAGCCCGCGCACGAGACGATCTACCAGGCCATCCTGGACGTCTACGCCAAGGGTGAGCCGGCCGACCCGATCACCATCGCCGCCGAACTCACCAAGCGCGGCGAGATCAACAAGGTCGGCGGCGCCGCGTATCTGCACACCCTCGTCCAGACGGTGCCGACGGCGGCCAACGCCGAGTACTACGCGGAGATCGTCCACGAGCGGGCCGTCCTGCGCCGCCTGGTCGAAGCCGGCACGCGCATCACGCAGATGGGATACGCGGCCGACGGGGACGTGGACGAGATCGTCAACCGCGCCCAGGCCGAGATCTACGCGGTCACCGAGCAGCGCACCAGCGAGGACTACCTCCCGCTCGGCGACATCATGGAAGGTGCCCTGGACGAGATCGAGGCGATCGGCTCGCGCAGCGGCGAGATGACGGGCGTGCCCACCGGGTTCACCGACTTCGACTCGCTGACGAACGGCCTCCACCCGGGCCAGATGATCGTCATCGCGGCCCGTCCCGCCATGGGTAAGTCCACCCTCGCCCTGGACTTCGCGCGAGCCGCCTCCATCAAGAACAACCTGCCGAGTGTCATCTTCTCGCTCGAAATGGGCCGCAACGAGATCGCGATGCGCCTGCTGTCCGCGGAGGCCCGGGTCGCCCTGCACCACATGCGGTCCGGCACGATGACCGACGAGGACTGGACGCGGCTCGCCCGCCGGATGCCGGACGTGTCGGCCGCGCCGCTGTACATCGACGACTCCCCGAACCTGTCGATGATGGAGATCCGCGCCAAGTGCCGGCGCCTCAAGCAGCGCAACGACCTGAAACTGGTCGTCATCGACTACCTCCAGCTGATGCAGTCCGGTGGCTCCAAGCGCGCCGAGAGCCGCCAGCAGGAGGTGTCGGACATGTCCCGTAACCTCAAGCTGCTCGCGAAGGAGCTGGAGATCCCGGTCATCGCGCTCTCCCAGCTGAACCGTGGCCCCGAGCAGCGCACCGACAAGAAGCCGATGGTCTCCGACCTGCGTGAGTCCGGCTCCATCGAGCAGGACGCCGACATGGTCATCCTGCTGCACCGCGAGGACGCCTACGAGAAGGAGTCCCCCCGGGCGGGCGAGGCCGACCTGATCGTCGCGAAGCACCGAAACGGTCCGACGGCGACCATCACGGTGGCCTTCCAGGGCCACTACTCCCGCTTCGTGGACATGGCCCAGACCTGATCCGCCGGTGTGAGGACAGACGGAAGAAAGTGCGCGCTGCTGCTCAGCGGCTCGTCTCGTACCTGGTCAGGACCACGCCGGCGGGAAACGGCCGCGTCTCCACCAGGTTCAGGTTCACCCAGCCGTCCAGCGCGGTGAAGAACGGCGTGCCGCCGCCCACCAGGACCGGATGGGTGGCGATCACGTACTCGTCGATCAGCGCGGCACGCATGGCCGCCCCGGCAAGCGTTGCGCCGCCGATGTTCATGGGGCCGCCGTCCTCTGCCTTGAGCCGGGTGATCTCGGCGATCGCGTCGCCGGTGACCAGGCGGGTGTTCCAGTCGACCTCGTCGATCGTCGAGGAGAACACCACCTTCGGCGTGTCCCGCCAGGTCCGCGCGAACTCGATCTCCGCCGGAGTGGCGTTGGGCTGCAGGTCGCCGGTCGGCCAGTAGGAGCTCATCGTCTCCCATAGCTTGCGCCCGTACAGCGACAGGTCACTCGCCTGCTCGTGGTCGAGCCACCACTGGAACAGCTCGTCGCTCGGCGGTCCGCTCCAGCCGATGTCGTCGCCGGCCGCGGCGATGTAGCCGTCCAGAGACATGTTCATGCCGTAGATCAGTTTCCGCATGGCCCGGCCTTCCGTCCGTGACTGTCCGGCGTATGGACCAGCGCGGCCCGGCAAAGTCATCGGTGCGCGATCCGGGGGCGTCGGTAGTCCTTGTACTCGGGGCTCAGCGTGGTGCACTCGGCCGACACGGGCAAGCCGCCCGGCCTCGACGTCGCCCTCCGGCAAATGGATTCGACGCCCGCCCTCCGCACCAGGTGGACTGGGGGCCATGACGACAACTCAGGAAGCGCTGCTGCCCGGCACCCGCCGCGCCCTGCTGCACAGCATCGCCGTCGCGCAGGCCGAAGGACGGGCTCCGTCCCTGGTGGCCGCCGTCGTACGGGACGGGCGGGCGGTCTGGCACGGAGCG
Source organism: Streptomyces sp. NPDC107654 (assembly GCF_055639035.1). NCBI lineage: Bacteria > Bacillati > Actinomycetota > Actinomycetes > Kitasatosporales > Streptomycetaceae > Streptomyces > Streptomyces sp. NPDC107654. Next base: position 142,846 of record NZ_JBVKBI010000007.1, on the reverse strand, counting down.
CGGACCTCGGTGGACGGGCACGGACCGGACGAGACCGTGCAGTACCGGATCGGGTCCATCACCAAGACCTTCACCGCCGTCCTGGTGATGCGGCTGCGTGACGAGGGCCTGCTCGATCTCGGTGATCCGCTGGAGAAGCATCTGCCGGGCACCGGCGTGGGGGAGGCGACGATCGCGGAACTCCTCGCCCACACGGCGGGATTGGCGGCCGAGACGCCCGCGCCATGGTGGGAACGGACGCCCGGTTCCCTGCGGCCGGAGTTGAGCGATGTGCTCGGCGAGCACCCCCTGGTGCATCCCGTCGGACGACGGCACCACTACTCCAATCCCGGGTACACCCTGCTCGGTGCCCTGGTGGAGGAGGTGCGCGGCGCTCCCTGGGAGGAGGTGCTGCGCGACGAGATCCTGGAGCCCCTGGGACTGCGCCGGACCAGTGCGCAGCCGGTGTCGCCGCACGCGGGCGGCTGGGCCGTGCACCCGTGGGCCGACGCGATGCTGCCCGAGCCGCTGGAGGACCTGGGCCGGATGGCGCCGGCCGGCCAGCTCTGGTCGACCACCGGGGACCTGGCCCGGTTCGCCGCGTTTCTGGCCCGCGGGGACGACCGCGTTCTGAGCGCGGAGTCGGTACGGGAGATGCGCACCCCGGCCGCGCCCGCCGAGGCCGCGGACGTGCTGGACGGAGTCACTTACGGGCTGGGGATGCAGATCCAGCGCCGGGACGGCCGGCTGCTCGTCGGGCACTCCGGGTCCCTGCCGGGCTTTCTCGCGAACGTCACCATCAGCGTCGACGACGATGTGGCCGCGGTGGTGCTCGCCAACTGCACCAGCGGTCTGCTGGTGGGGGCCGTCGGAGCGGACCTCGTCCGGATCGTCGCGGAGGCCGAGCCGCGGATCCCCGAGCCCTGGCGGCCGCTGCGGGGGGTCGATCCGGCGGTACTGGAGCTGGTGGGGCAGTGGTACTGGGGGACTCACGCCTTCGGCCTGCGCGCGAACGCCGACGGCCTTCTCGCGCTGGCTCCTCTGGCGGGCGGTGGTCGCCGGGCCCGGTTCCGGTCGAACGGCGACGGCACCTGGACGGGACTGGAGGGCTACTACGCCGGTGAGCTGCTGCGGCCCGTACGGCGTCCGGACGGGTCCTTGAGCCATCTCGATCTTGGCTCGTTCACGTTCACCCGGCAGCCGTACGAGCCCGGGTCGTCGGTGCCCGGGGGTGTGGATCCGGAGGGGTGGCGGGGCATCGGCTAGGCCGTCGGTCACAGGGGGTGTGTTTCACGTGAAACACACCCCCTGTTTCATTGAGGGGCCTGCACGACACGCAGCTTGGGAATCACAGGGGCAGCTTGAAGCCTTCGTGCGAGGCGGTGAAGCCCAGCCGTTCGTAGAAACGGTGTGCGTCGGTGCGCGTCTTGTCCGACGTCAGCTGCACCATCCGGCAGCCGATCCGCCGGGCGGTGTCGATCGCCCATTCGATCAGATGGCTGCCCAGCCCGCTGCCCCGCTCGTCGGCGTGGATGCGGACCGCCTCGATCAGCGCCCGGGTGGCCCCCTTGTGCGAGAGACCCGGGATGATCGTGAGCTGGAGGGTCCCGATCACGCGGCCATCGCGTACGGCGACGACGACATGCTGGTTCGGGTCGGCGGCGAGGCGTTCCAGCGCGGTCCGGTACGGCGTCAAGTCGTCGGGGGACTCGCGCTGGGCACCGAGCGGATCATCGGCGAGCATCGCGACGATCGCCGGCAGGTCGTCGGCGGTCGCGGCGCGTATTTCAAGATCTCCCATGAGCGCACCCTATGCGGGCACGTTCAGCGACTCCACCACACGGACCAGTGGGGCGAGTTCAGGGTTCCTGGCAGCGTCGTCCAGGGCCTCGCGCAGAGCGGCGTCGTTGGTGGGCCGGGCCTCCTCCAGCAGGCGCAGACCCGCCGAGGTGACGTTGGTGTAGATGCCGCGCCGGTCGGTGGGGCACAGATAGCGCTCCAGGAGGCCGCGGTCCTCCAGCCGGGTCACCAGGCGCGTGGTGGCGCTCTGGCTGAGCACGACCGCGTCGGCGACCTGCTTCATCTGCAGGTGCCCGCCCTCACCGTCGTGCTGCCTGCTGAGCACGTCCAGCAGTGAGTACTCGCGCACGCTCAGATCGTGCCTGGCCTGCAGGGCGCGCTCGATGTGCGCCTCGATCCTCCCGTGCAGCGCAGAGAGGGCGCACCAGCCCTGGGCGAGGGCAGTGAGCGCGGGGTCCGTCGCTGTCATTGGCGTTCTCCTCCGTACCGGAGCGGCTGCATCACCAGGGTAGAGCACCGGCGCAATAGTCAGCGGTTGCATTTAGCCCGCGCCTGCAATTATTGTGAACGAACGCAAAGCGCTCCTGCAATCGTTTGGGAAGGTGTACCCCTCCATGCCTCTCGCGCTTCTGGCCCTCGCGATCGGGGCCTTCGGAATCGGAACGACCGAGTTCGTGATCATGGGCTTGCTGCCCGAGGTCGCGGGCGACTTCGGGGTCTCCATCCCCACGGCGGGCCTGCTCGTGACCGGCTACGCGCTCGGCGTGGTCATCGGTGCCCCGCTGATGACCGTGCTCGGCACCAAGGTCCCGCGCAAGCGGATGCTGATGCTGCTGATGGGTCTGTTCGTCGCCGGAAACCTGCTCTCCGCCGTGGCTCCGACCTTCGCGATCATGCTGGTCGGACGGGTGGTCGCCTCGCTCGCCCACGGTGCCTTCTTCGGCATCGGCTCCGTCGTCGCGGCCGAGCTGGTCGCACCCGAGAAGAAGGCCGGCGCCATCGCCATGATGTTCACCGGACTGACCGTCGCCAATGTCGTCGGCGTGCCGCTGGGCACGTTCATCGGACAGAGCGTCGGCTGGCGCGTCACCTTCGCCGTCGTCGCCGGCCTCGGCGTCCTCGGCCTGGCCGGTATCGCCAAGCTCGTCCCCGAGCTGCCGCGGCCGGAGGGCGTCCACCTGCGCCACGAGTTGGCCGCCTTCAAGAACGCGCAGGTCCTGCTCGCCATGGCGATGACCGTCCTCGGCTTCGGCGGTGTCTTCGCGGCCATCACCTACATCGCGCCGATGATGACCCACATCGCCGGTTTCGCCGACGGCACGGTCACCTGGCTGCTGGTCCTGTTCGGCCTCGGCATGGTCGGCGGCAACCTCGTCGGCGGCAAGTTCGCCGACCGCGCCCTGATGCCGATGCTGTACGTGTCCCTGGGCGCTCTGGCGGTCGTCCTGGCGCTCTTCACACTGACCGCCCACAACAAGATCACCGCAGCGGTGACCATCGCCCTGATCGGCGCGCTGGGCTTCGCCACCGTGCCGCCGCTGCAGAAGCGCGTCCTCGACCAGGCGCACGGCGCACCGACGCTCGCCTCGGCGGTGAACATCGGCGCCTTCAACCTGGGCAACGCCCTGTCCGCCTGGCTCGGCGGCCTGGTGATCGCGGCGGGCCTCGGCTACACGTCCCCCAACTGGGTCGGCGCCGCCCTCGCCGCAGCCGCTCTGATCCTCGCCGTCCTCTCGGCCGCCCTGGAGCGCCGCGACCGTGCGCACGGCGCCGTCACGGCCTCCGGGACGCCGGCCGGGCAGCGGACCCCCGTCCACCACTGAGCCGCCCGCTCCGCAGGCACCTCGCCACCCGTCATCGACAGACGTCCGTACCGGGGCGCCCTCCGGTACGGCAGCATCCGCACCAGCACCATCCAAGGAGACAGCTCCATGAGCACCACCGCCGTCACCCCGCTCACCACCGAGGACGCCGAGCTGCTCGTCGCCACGGCCCGCCGGGCGGCCGAGGACGCCGGAGTCACCGTCAGCGTCACCGTCCTGGACGCCGGCGGGCACCTGCTCGCCTTCCGCCGGGACGACCGGGCCGTGCTGATCTCCGGTGAGACCAGCACCCGTAAGGCCTACACAGCCCTGCAGCTCAACGCCCCCACCGCCGACCTGGTGGACGCCGTCCAGCCCGGCGGCCTCTTCCACACGCTGCCCACGGCCCTCGACCGGCCCCTGCTGTTCATCGCGGGCGGTATCCCCGTCCACCGCGACGGCCGGCTGATCGGTGCGATCGGTGTCGGCGGCGGTGCGCCGGAGCAGGACCACGGCTTCGCCGCGGCGGCCGTGCAGGCGCTCGTCTGAGCCACAGCCCGCTTCAGTCGCAGTCCGCCTGAGTCCCAGCTCGTCCGGGTCACGCCCCGGCCTCATGACGCCGGCCCCACCGCTTCCAAGCGATGGGGCCGGCGCGGTCTTCCGGGGGTCAGCCGGCGGCGACCGTCAGAGGTGCGAACCGTCGGGTCCAGTCCCCGGGGAGCTCCGCGATGCCGTAGGTCATCACCGAGTTGAAGGCAACGGATGCCAGCCCTCGCTCCTTCACCCAGGCCAGCAGTTCCTCATGGCGCACGTCGATGTCGGTGCGCAGAGGGCGCTCGGTGCGGGCCGCCAGCGAGGCGATCAGCGCCTTGGCGGTCTCCGTGTCCCGGGCGATCAGCGGGCCGACGACATGAGTGTCCATGTTGGGCCACGCGGCCGTGTAGCCGATGAGTCGTCCGTCATCCTCGGCCACCCGCAGCTGATCGGCGAAGGCGGGCAGCCGGGTGATGAGGGGGGTGCGGTCGGTGCCGAACACCTCCTCGTCCAGACGCAGGATCGCGGGCAGGTCCTCCGCGGTGGCGGCACGCGTGACGACCGTGGGTTCCGGGCCGCCGGGTGTGAAGCGGCCCCTCAGCATCTCCGCCCGACCCGTCACCTTGAAACCCAGCTCCTCGTAGAGGGGACGGCCGTACGGTGTGGCATGCAGGGTCAGCGGGGTGGTTCCCATGAGGGCCACGACGTGCCGCATCAGGCGGCGCCCGATGCCCTGACGGGCGTGGCGTCCGGCCACCAGGACCATTCCGAGGGCGCCGAGATCCGGCCGCTCCCACGCGCCGTACTCCGTGACCACGCACGCGGCGACGAGACCGCCCTCGGGGTCATCGATTCCGTAGCCCTTCCCGGCCGAGAGCAGAAGGCCCCACTTGTGTTCCTCGCGTGGCCACCCCCGGTCCTCGGACAAGTCGGCGCAGTCAGTCAGATCGCGAAGGGTCAGACGGCGGATGGGCAGAGCAGCGAGGGAAGGAGTTGGCACGCAGGTCAGGCTGTCCGACCGGCACCCTCGCCGTCCACCGGTTTCGATGCGGACGCACGTGCTTTTGGCCAACTCGTAGCCATGCGCACAGCTGATCGAAATCTGTGGGTGTTTCACGTGAAACATCGGCGGCCCACTAGCGGAGCTGACCGAGGCCCATGTGCGAGCCGCGTTCGAGGCGGCTCCTTGGCCGGCCCGGATCCGCGGGGCCTGGGCGTAGATCAGAAGCGTGGGCGAATACTGCGCGGTGGTGTCTCTCTCGCCCTCCTGCTTCGTGGAACTCCTCCTCGGCGGGGGTGCCCACGCGGCACATGGGTCGCGTTTCCCGGCCGTACCGTTCACCGAGCCCGTCGATCCGTCCGAGGTGCTCAGCGCCGCGGCCAAGGTGATCATCGCGGACCGTCTGTACGCGATTTCGGCCTGGCACGGGCCCGACTGCAGGGCCTACGGCGACTCGTCGTCGACACGGAGCTGTTTGCCGCCGTACCGGTGTCCGTGGCCGCCCATGCCGATGCTCACCTGACCGGACTCGCGACCCACTCCTACACGGGCCGGGACCTGTGGGATGCCTATGAACCGGATAGGGCCCGGCACGGCGGAGGCCCTGCTCTTCGCTGCCGGGTGACCGCCTATCCGAGATCAGGGGCGTGCATGGCGCGGACCCCCTCGATGTTCCCGTCGAGATAGTGACGCAGGGACAGCGGGACGAGATGGACGGAGGCGATACCGACACGGGTGAACGGGACACGGACGATCTCGTACTCACCGGCCGGCTCCTCCACCTCGGGGCCATGGCGCAGGGCCGGGTCCATGGACTCCAGTCGGCAGACGAAGAAATGCTGCACCTTCACGCCGGTGGCGCCGCCGTCTTCACCGATGTGCTCCACCGTGTCCACGAAGCACGGCACCACATCGGCGATCTTGGCGCCGAGTTCCTCGTACACCTCCCGGTGCAGGGCGTCCACGACGGTCGAGTCCCCGGGTTCGACCCCGCCACCGGGAGTGACCCAGTAGGGATCGACACCGGGCTTGGTGCGCTTGATCAAGATCAGGTCCTCGCCGTCCAGCAGAACGGCACGGGCGGTGCGCTTGACCACGGGTCGGACGGTCATGGGAGAAATGTGGCCCGGCTGGTTCCACGTGAAACATCGCAAAGCGCCACGACACGACCGCAGGGCGTACGCCCCGGGTCGGTGGTGTCAGCGCCAGGCCGTAGCAGCGCGCTGGAGAACTCACGGGCCTGCGTAACGGGAGGCAGAGCCGGCGTACCGGTCCGCACCGCCGACGTACGAGCATGACCCGTAGGCCGGGACGATGACCGTTCCGGTGGCGGCCGGGCAGCGGTCGAGGACGGAGACCGTCCGTGACGGGACTCGTCGTCCAGCCCGTTCCCGGCTGTCTCCGTCAGGCGTCGAGATGCGGCGCGGCCGATACGTCGACAGGTCTCTGCCGCTAGCGTGACTGGACACTGACAGAGAGTCAACTAACCTTGTCGGCAGGGTTTTTCCCTGAAACCGCGGACGGTCCGAGCCACGAGAGGGGGAGGCTCGGACCGTCCGGACGGCTCGGCGCGCGGACGCCCCGTGCTCACTCGACGGACTCGTCCAGGGCGCGCAGCACGTCGGCCACCAGGTCCTCCGGGTCCTCAGCGCCGACGGACATGCGGATGAAGCCCTCCGGGACGGCGTCCCCGCCCCAGCGGCGACGGCGTTCGGCGGTGGACCGTACCCCGCCGAAGCTGGTCGCGTCCTCCACCAGTCGCAGGGCCGCGAGAAAACGCTCGGCACGCGCGCGCGTGGGCAGCGTGAAGGAGACGACACAGCCGTAGCGACGCATCTGCTGCGCCGCGATCTTGTGCGAGGGATCGTCGGGCAGGCCCGGGTAGCGCAGGTCGGAGACCTCGGGCCGCTGTCGCAGGGCCTCCGCGACCGTGAGGGCCGTGGCGTTCTGCCGGTCGACGCGCAGCTGGAGCGTGGCGATGGACCGGTGCGCGAGCCAGGCCTCCATGGGCCCGGAGATCGCACCGACGATCTTGCGCCAGCGGCGTACGGCGGCCATCGCCTCCGCGTCGCGGCCGGTGACGTAGCCCAGCAGGACATCACCGTGCCCGGTGAGCTGCTTGGTGCCGCTGGCCACGGAGAAGTCGGCGCCCAACTCCAGCGGACGCTGCCCGAGCGGGGTGGCGAGGGTGTTGTCGACGGCCACCAGGGCGCCCCGCGCGTGTGCCGCCTCGGTCAGCCGCCGGATGTCGCACACGTCGAGCCCGGGGTTCGACGGGGACTCGATCCACAGCAGCCGCGCCCCGTCGAGCACCTCCAGCTGGGCGTCCCCGCCGGTCGGCGCGGTGCGCACCTCGATGCCGTACGCCTCCAGCTGGGCGCCGACCATCGGCAGCACCTGGTAGCCGTCGGACGGCAGCACGACCGCGTCCCCGGCGCGCAGCTGCGAGAACAGCACGGCGGAGATCGCCGCCATGCCGGAGGCGAAGACCAGCGTCTCGGCGTTCTCCTGCCCGGGCGCCTCCAGCTCGCTGACCGCCCGCTCCAGCAGCGTCCAGGTGGGATTGTCGTCGCGGCCGTACAGGTACGAGCCCGAGGCCTCGCCGGGCAGGTGGAAGTGTGCCGCGAACACCGGTCCGGGCAGGGTCGGCTCGTGCTTGACCGGCTCGGGCAGCCCCGCCCGTACCGCGCGCGTACCGTCGCCGGTGCGGCCCTCGTCCTTCGTGACGTCGCTCATGCGGCCCGTCCTTCCAGTTCTTTCCGTACGGAGGCGAGCACGCCGGTGCTCGCCGCCTCCACCATCTCAAGGCACTCCTCGAAGCCGTCCCGCCCCCCGTAATACGGGTCGGGTACGTCGAGCTCGTCGCCGGCGGCGGGGTCGAAGGAGCGGAGCAGTCGGATCTTGCCCGCGTCCTCCTCGGTGGGCGCCAGGCGGCGCAGGGCCTTGAGATGGCCGGTGTCCAGGGCGATCACGAGATCGAGGCGGGCGAACCACGACGGCACGAACTGGCGGGCCGTGTGCTCGCTGTCGTAGCCGTGCTCCTCCAGGACCGAGACCGTGCGCGGATCGGCGGGCTCACCCTCGTGCCAGCCGCCGGTACCGGCGCTGTCGGCCGCCACCAGGTCCCCCAGCCCGGCCTCCGCCACGCGCGCGCGGAAGACGGACTCGGCCATCGGGGAGCGGCAGATGTTGCCGGTGCACACGAAACAGACGCGATACGTCATGAGGCGGTCAGTCCTCGTCGGGCAGGACGATGTGCAGCGCCCAGGAGACGACAGAGACGATCAGACCGCCCAGAACGGCCGTCCAGAATCCCTGCACATGGAAACTCAGGTCGAGCTTGCCGCACACCCAGGAGGTCAGCAGCAGCATCAGGGCGTTCACCACCAGGGTGATCAGGCCCAGCGTCAGGATGAAGAGGGGGAAGGTGAGCACCTTCACGATCGGCTTGACCAGCCAGTTGACCAAGCCGAAGATCAACGCGACGACGATCAGCGTGCCGGCCTTCTTGGCGGTGTTGTCACCGGTGAGCGTGATCTTGTCGAGCAGCCATACCGCGACCGCCAGAGCGCCCGCGTTGACGATCGTCTTGACTACGAAATTCTTCATGTGTCTGATCGTGGCAGACCGGACGGGCCCCGGCCGTACGGGCGGCGAGAGGTGCGGCGGTGAGCAGCGGAACAGCGAGCAGTGAGGCGAGGGCGGGAGCGGCGATGAAGGCATTCCGGCTGGATGAACTGGAGGCGGAACGAGCCGCCAACGAGGGCGCGTACCTGCAGTTCCTGCGCGAGCGGAACATGTCGGTCGGCCTGTACGCCCTGGACGCGGGCGACCACGACCCGCAGAAGCCGCACGGCCAGGACGAGGTGTACGTCGTGGTGAGCGGCCGGGCCTCGATCACGGTCGGCCTGGAGACGACCGAGGTGGCCCGGGGCAGCGTCGTGTACGTGCCTGCCGGAGTCGCCCACAAGTTCCACCACATCAGCGAGGACCTCAGGGTGCTCGTGGTGTTCTCTCCGCCCGAGGCGTGAGCCGGACCCCGGGGTTCCCTAGGGGACGGGTCAGGGGGAGACAAGGGATGCGAGGCCCCCGTTCGAGCCCTGCGCGGCCCTAGCATCGAGTGCGGAACACCGACAACGCTCGAGACGCAAAGGACGAGGGCATGCGAGAGATCTTCGCGGGGCTGCCGTGGTGGGTGAAGTGGGTCGCGGTGCCGGTCATCGCCCTGGTCGTGTTCGGCGGCCTGATAGCGAGCGTGGTCGGTTTCGTGATCGGCGTGCTGTTCAAACTGCTGGTCTTCGTCGCGCTGGTCGGCGGACTGATCTACGTCGTGCGCAAGTTCATGGGGAACTCCTCCTCCCGCAGCGACTGGTGAGGCATTCGGGAGCCGGTCACCCGTGACGGAGTGCCGGTTCCCTCGCGGGAGGGAAGTTTCGCCGGGACCGCATCTGTGCGCGGGGGCGGGCGGTTAGAGTCCGGAACCCCCCGCGGGGCCCGGCCCCGTGGGTGACGCAGACCCCGCCGTGCTCTTCTCCGCACGGGCTCCTCCTCGCGCTTCGGGAGTGACCCTTGGCCACGGTTGACACCGCCCCGGCAGTACCCCACGCACCACCCGCCCCATCGCGTCCCTGTTCGCCGCCCGTCCAGTGCCCGGCCCCGCCGGCCGTCCCCGGCCAGCCGCAGGCGGCGGACGTCACCGGCGTCCCGCGCGCCGCGGGCCTCGCCACACCGCCGCCCGGCACCGCCCGGCCGCGACCACCGGCCACCGACGCGCCCACCTCCACCCTCATCGGATCCGTGCAGCGCGCCATGCGCCTGCTGGAGACCGTCGCCGTCCACGCGTATGGCGCCCCCGCCAAACAACTCGCCCGCGAGACCGGGCTCGCGCTGCCCACGGCGTACCACCTGCTGCGGACCCTGGTGCACGAGGGCTATCTGCGCCGGGAGAAGGGGCTGTTCTTCCTCGGGGAGGCCGCGGAGCGGCTGGGCCGCAGCGGGGCGCGGCAGAAACGTCGCAGCACGGTGGCGGACACGCTCGCGCACTGGCGCGATTCCATCGGTGTGCCGGTGTACTTCGCGATGTACCGGGACGGCGAGATCGAGGTCATGTGTGTCTCCGAGTCCCGCCAGGCGCCCGCGGTCGAGGAGTGGGCCGACTTCCGCGAGACCGGCCACGCGCACGCCATCGGGCAGTGCCTGCTCTCCCAGCTGGACGAGGACGCGCGGCGCGACCATCTCGACCGCTATCCCGTGCGGCCCCTCACGCCGTACACCGTGCGGGACAGCGACGCGCTGCTGCGGCGGCTGGCCCGCGCGCGGCGTATGGAACCGGTGGTGGAGCGGCAGGAGTACGCGGTCGGGACGGTCTGCGCGGCGGTACCGCTCACGGTCGGCACCACCGCGGCCACCATCGCCATCTCACTCCCCGCCCGCCAGGCCGACCGGCTGCTGCCCGCGGCGCACCGGCTGCAGGCGGAGATCGGGCGGCATCTGGGGTCGCTCACCCTCTCTATCAGCATCTGAAAACTTACTCCTTGTGATCTGTCGAGTACTTTCAGCAAGATTTGTCCACGGTCAGAGGGATCAATCCCGGCCAGTCGATGTCATATGACGGGATAGGCGATGCGCGAGTCCGTGCAGGCAGAAGTCATGATGAGCTTTCTCGTGTCGGAGGAGCTGTCCTTCCGCATCCCAGTGGAGTTGCGCTACGAGACCTGTGATCCCTACGCCGTACGGCTCACCTTTCATCTTCCCGGTGATGCGCCGGTGACCTGGGCCTTCGGGCGGGAACTGCTGATCGACGGGGTCGGCCGCCCGTGCGGTGAGGGGGATGTGCACATCGCCCCTGCCGACACCGACGTACTGGGGGAGGTCCTGATCCGGCTTCAGGTCGGCTGCGACCAGGCCTTGTTCCGCTCGTCGGCGCCGCCGCTCGTGGCCTTCCTCGATCGCACGGACAAGCTCGTCCCGCTCGGACAGGAGGGGGCGTTGGCCGACTTCGACGCTCACCTGGACGAGGCGCTGGACCGCATCCTGGCCGAGGAACAGAGCGCCGGCTGAGCGTCATGGCACGGGGTGGAGGACGCTGCGCCATGACGGACGGAACGGTGCAGGAACGCTTCTGCAGAGGGGGGCGGGGGCTCGGCGTACCGAAAGCATTCCCGCTGCCCCTCGCGCCTCGCCCACCCCTCTCGCGCCCTTCACCCCTCCCCTCTCACCGCTTTCGGCGTCGGCCCCGGCCACCACGGGCCGGTGCGGGCTGCGTTCCGGCGGCGGCCGGGGTGTCCGGGCCGGGCCGGTCGGCCGACACCACCAGCGCGGCCAGGGCCGTGGTGACCGGAACCGAGGCGACCAGACCGATCGAGCCCACCAGCGTGCGCACGATCTCCTCCGCCACCAGCTCACTGTTGGCCACGGTGCCCACGCTGCTCTGGGCGATCGAGAACAGCAGCAGCAACGGCAGTGCGGCACCGGCGTAGGCGAGGACGAGGGTGTTGACCACGGACGCGATGTGGTCGCGGCCGATGCGGATGCCCGCCCGGTACAGGCCGCGCCAGCCCATCGACGGGTTGGCCTCGTGCAGCTCCCAGACGGCCGAGGTCTGGGTCACCGTCACGTCGTCCAGGACGCCGAGCGAACCGATGATGACGCCGGCCAGCAGCAGGCCGCTCATGTCGATCGACGGATACAAGCCATGGATCAGACCGGTGTTGTCGTCCGTGTTGCCGGTCAGCGCGGCCCAGCCGATGAACAGCGAGCCGAGCACGCCGATCAGCGAGAGGGAGATCAATGTGCCCAGCACGGCCACCGAGGTACGGGCCGACAGGCCGTGACACATGTAGAGCGCGATCAGCATGATGGCGCTCGCTCCGACCACGGCCACGACCAGCGGGTTCGCTCCCTCCAGGATCGCCGGCAGGATGAACAGCGTCAGCACCAGGAAGCTCACGGCCAGGGCGACCAGTGCCATGACCCCGCGAAGCCGGCCCACCACCACGACCGCCACCGCGAAGATGCCCGCGAGCAGTGCCATGGGGAACTTCCGGTTCACATCGGTCACGGCGTACTGCAGTTCCCTGGGAGCCGAGGGCTCGTAGGCGACCACGACCTTCTCGCCCTGACGCAGCTGCCGCGACTGGTCCGGCTGCACGATCTCCGTGAACGTACGGCCCTTGTCCTTGCCGGTGTCGACCCGGACGGTCGCCTTCTTGCAGGCGCCGTCGGCCTGTTGCTGCGCCGAGGAGCCCTCGGCGATGGAGGTGTCGCCGGACGGGGTGCCGCCGGAGGCGTTCACCGACTTGCAGCTGACCCCGACGACCTGGGTGACCGTGGCCTGCTGGGTTTGCCGGTCGAAGCCGACGCCCGTGCGCTTGTGCGACGGGGCCTGTCCGGGCCAGAGCACCACGAGGCCGACCAGGACTGCCGCGGTGAAGGGGACCAGGACCGCCGCGATGACCTTGCGCAGATGTTTGGACACGGGGGCGGCGGCCCCGTGGCTGTGGCTGTGGCCGTGAGAGTGACCAGGCCGCCCGTTCGAGGGACCGTGGCCGCCTGGAGGACCGTGGTCATGATCGTACGAGCGACCAGGGGCAGGAGTGGCCGCACGACTGCCTTCATGGGCCTCGGGGCCGTGTCCGACGCCGCGCGCCGGGTCGACCGGGCGGCGCGGTTCGGGCGGCTGGTGGGGGTGCTGCTCCATCCTGGTCACCGCCCGATCATCGCAAGAACGGTGGGGGCCCACTGTTCACCGCGCCCTACATGACGCTAGCGTGGAGGCACCTTTGCACACGCGGGAGCTCGGAGCACCGGGCTGAGAGGGCGCTGACCTCCGTACACGCGATGTTTCACGTGGAACAACCGATGTTCCACGGGAAGCCTCGGCAGACGGACACCGCTGCGTCGACCGCCGAACCTGTTACCGGGTAATGCCGGCGTAGGGAGTAGGTCTCATGACCAACAAGGACACACGCACGCCTGCCTCCGCTCACAGCGAGACGTCGCAGGAGGCCGGGAAGTCCATCGGCTGGCACAAGGCGTACGTCGAGGGTTCACGCCCCGACCTGCGCGTGCCGGTCCGTCAGGTGCACCTCACCAACGGGCAGTCGGTCACGCTGTACGACACGTCGGGCCCGTACACCGATCCACTCGTCGACACGGATGTCCGACGGGGCCTGCCGCCGCTGCGGGAGAACTGGATCATCGCCCGCGGCGACACCGAGGAGTACGCGGGCCGTCCGGTCCGTCCGGAGGACGACGGGATCAAGCACACGTCGCCGCGCGGTGGGCTGCGCAACCTGGACGCGGTCTTCCCCGGACGTCCGCGGCAGCCGCGGCGGGGCCGCGACGGCCAGGCGGTGACGCAGCTCGCGTACGCCCGCCGGGGTGAGATCACGCCGGAGATGGAGTACGTGGCCCTTCGGGAGAACGTCTCGCCCGAGGTGGTCCGCGAGGAGATCGCGGCGGGCCGGGCCGTGCTGCCGGCCAACGTCAACCACCCGGAGATCGAGCCGATGATCATCGGCAAGCGGTTCCTGGTGAAGGTCAACGCCAACATCGGCAACTCCGCGGTGACGTCCTCCATCGAGGAGGAGGTCGAGAAGATGACCTGGGCGACCCGCTGGGGCGCCGACACGGTCATGGACCTGTCCACCGGCCGCAACATCCACACCACTCGCGAATGGGTGCTGCGCAACTCCCCCGTCCCCATCGGCACCGTGCCGCTCTACCAGGCCCTGGAGAAGGTCGACGGCAAGGCCGAGGAACTGACCTGGGAGATCTACAAGGACACCGTCATCGAGCAGGCCGAGCAGGGCGTGGACTACATGACCGTCCACGCGGGGGTCCGGCTGCCGTACGTCCCGCTCACCGCCAACCGCAAGACCGGCATCGTCTCGCGCGGCGGTTCCATCATGGCCGCGTGGTGCCTGGCGCACCACAAGGAATCGTTCCTCTACGAGAACTTCGAGGAACTGTGCGAGATCCTCGCCGCCTACGACGTCACCTACTCGCTGGGCGACGGCCTGCGGCCGGGGTCGATCGCGGACGCCAACGACGAGGCGCAGTTCGCGGAGTTGCGGACGCTCGGGGAACTCAACCGGATCGCCAAGCGTTTCCACGTACAGACGATGATCGAGGGCCCCGGTCACGTCCCGATGCACAAGATCAAGGAAAACATCGACCTTCAGCAGGAGATCTGCGATGAAGCTCCGTTCTATACGCTCGGCCCGCTGACCACGGACATCGCGCCGGCGTACGACCACATCACCTCCGGCATCGGCGCCGCGATGATCGCCTGGTGGGGCACGGCGATGCTCTGCTATGTCACGCCCAAGGAACACCTGGGCCTGCCCAACCGGGACGACGTCAAGACGGGCGTCATCACCTACAAGATCGCGGCGCACGCGGCCGACCTCGCCAAGGGGCACCCCGGTGCGCAGGAGTGGGACGACGCACTCTCCGACGCCCGCTTCGAGTTCCGGTGGGAGGACCAGTTCAACCTCGCGCTGGATCCGGAGACGGCACGGGAGTTCCACGACGAGACCCTGCCGGCCGAGCCCGCCAAGACGGCGCACTTCTGCTCCATGTGCGGCCCGAAGTTCTGCAGCATGAAGATCTCGCAGGACATCCGGCGTGAGCACGGGGGCAGCCGGGCCGAGATCGAGGACGGCATGGCTCAGAAGTCGAAGGAGTTCGCGGCGGCAGGGAACCGGGTCTATCTCCCGATCGCCGACTGAACGACGAGCGGTAACGCGCCGCGCCGGCCGCCCCGATGACGGCGGCTGGTGCGGTGGGGGCAGCCGGGCCGGCGGCTGACCGGGTGGGAGCACCCCACCGGTTGGCCGCTTGCTGCCGGCCCCGGGGTCACTCGGGCTGGTGCTCCGGGCCGCCGAAGTCCGGGCTCGTGTAGTCGGGGCTGGTGTAACGCGGCCGGTCGGACGCGGTGCCGTCGTCGGGACTGCTGAAGCCGGGGCGGTCGTAGCCCAGGCGCGGCATGCGGCCGGTCGGTCCGGGCGGGGCCGGACGGTGGGCGGCGGTCGTGCCGGGCTCGGCGAGTGCCTCTCTGAAGAAGGGCAGGATGCCGCGCTCCAGCAGGGCATCCCGCCATGCCTCGCGGGCCCTGGCCAGCTCCTCGTGGGCCGCGTCCCGTGTCCGGGCCTCCGCCGCGGTGCTGTTGCGCAGGGCGGTGAGCAGCAGGCCGACGGCGGCGATGAGGGTCGCTGCCGCGGTCATGGCGCCGAACACCCAGCCCGTGGTCAGCAGGGTCCGGGCGAGGGTGTGGCCGGGGTCCAGCATTCTCAGGATGTAGCCGACGAGCAGGAAGATCGCCGCTGCGGTTCCGGAGAGGACGGGGGCCAGCACGGCGACGACCGCGATGGCGCCCGCTCCGGTGCTCTCCGCGGTGTCGTCGAGGGTGTCGGTGGGGCGCTCGGTGGTCGAACCGGGGTCCGCAGAACCGGCGTTGTCCGAGGTGCGTGGTGCGGACAGCGCGGGGTGGCGCAGTTCGTCGCGGAGTTCGACGTAGTGCTGGTATTCGGCCGCCGCGGCCGCCGTGATCAGGGCGGAGGCGGCGAGTGCCATGGTGCGCAGTTGTTCGAGGTTGAGCCGCTCGCCGACAGCGGCCAGTTCCGGTCGGTGCGGTGCGGAGCGCAGCGCCTCATCGAGGAGCCGCTGGAATTCCTGGCGGTCCTCGCTCTGCAGGTGCTGCGGAACGCTGTTCATGTGCATCCCCCGATGCTCCGTAGGGCTTGGGGCTCGCATGGCGGCGAGCCGTCGGGCAGAAACGGAGGGGAGTCTGCTACGGATAAGCCGATGGTAGAGCCGTGACGGCGCACGGTGACAGGGGATTGCCGGAAATTGCGTCCCTGCCTGCGCGGACGCGGGCGTGGGGGGCGCCTGTCGGTTGAAAGGTCAGTTGTCCAGGGGGAGTTGCTGGACCAGCAGCTTTCCGGCCATGGTCACTCCGCCGTCCATGGCGATGGCGAGTCCGTCGGCGTAGATGTGCGGCCCCTCGACGATGGGGTCGGTGCTCTCCTCACCGTCCTCGGAGCCGACCTCGCCGAGGAGGTAGGGAATGGGACTGTGCCCGTGAACGACCCGGGTGCCGCCGTACGTATCGAGGAGGGAGCGTACGGCGTCGGCGCCGCCCTCGTCGCGGAAGGAGAAGCGCTTGGTGAACTTGCGGAACAGGTCCCAGACCTCGTCGGCGTCGTTGCGCGTCAGCGTCTCGCGGACGGTGTCGTTGACCGCCTCGATGGAGTCGCCGTAGTCGAGGTAGGCGGTGGTGTCGGAGTGGACGAGCAGATAGCCGTCGACCTCCTCGACGGCGTCGAGCCGGGCCATCCACTGCAGGTGGTGGTCCTGGAGGCGGTCCATGTCGGTCTTCTGGCCGCCGTTGAGCAGCCAGGCCGCCTGGAAGGTGGCGGTGCCCGCGCCGGAGTTGACGGGCGTGTCGCCGAACCGCTTGGCGCCGAGGAGCAGCAGTTCGTGGTTGCCCATGAGGGCTTTGCAGTAGCCGCCCGCCGCGGCGGCCTCGGCGGACAGCCGCATGACCAGGTCGATGACGCCGATGCCGTCCGGACCGCGGTCGGTGAAGTCGCCGAGGAACCACAGCCGGGTGGTGCCTGCGCACCACTGGCCCGAGGCGTCGATCAGCCCCTGCTCCTGCAGGGCGGCGACCAGCTCGTCCAGGTAGCCGTGCACGTCACCGACGACGTACAGGGGCCCGGGACCGGCCGCGGGCTGCGGGGCCGGGGCTGCGGGGGCGGGGTCGACGGGGACCTGGAGGGTGTCGCCGCGGTTGATGACGGGCAGGTCGCGCTGGGTGGGGGTGTAGCCCTCGGGGTACGCCTCGTCGGCGGGCGGTACGACGTCACCGGGGTGCATGCTGCGGATGTACGGACCGGTCTCATGGACGTACGCGGGTACCCGGAAGTCGCGCAGAGTCGCCGTCCGCTCCGCCTCGGGTCCCTGACCGGCCCCCTGAGTCATCAGACCCCTCCACCATCGCGCCGCATCTGCACCGCTTCGGACTGCCTGGTCGCAGCGGTCCGCGGTGTCGTGCGCCCATCATAGGAATGAGCGTCGCGCCGTGTGATGACCCAGGGGTGGTGAATCGGAACAAGACTCCGGTTCACCGCGGCTTTCGCCCTGTTTGGGCAGATGTTCGACCTGCTGTCGCCGGGTCGGCTTCCCGTCCGACCGGGTTCACGGCCTGACGGGTCGACGGCCTGACGGCGCTCGACCGGCCGGGCCCGCCCCCGGGTCCTCCCCCGTTTCCTTCCCCGCGTCGCACCGGCTGGTGCCGCGCCGCACCGGCCGGGCCCTGAGCCGGCCGGTGCGGGGGACCGTCCTACGTGTCGTCCGGGGTGCGCGGCGGGCTGACCGTCGTGCGCGGGGGCCGCCGCTGGGAGGAGGTGCGCACGATCAACTCGGTCGGTATCACCTGCTCGACCGGATGGTCGGATTCGACGCCCTCGATGGCGTCGATGAGCAGCTGGACGACCGCGGTGCCGATACGGCGGGGCTTCAGGGACAGCGTGGTGATGGGCGGCTCGGTGCTGGCGTACATCATGGACTCGCTGCAGCAGACCAGCAGCAGGTCGTCGGGGACGCGCAGTCCGTAGCGCCGGGCGGCGGCGAGCAGATCGGTGCCGTTGGGGTCGAACAGGCCGTAGACCGCGTCGGGCCGGTCGGGGCGGGCGAGCAGCCGGTCGGCGGCGACGGCGCCGGCGCACGGGTCGTGCGCCGGGTAGGCCTCGTAGACCGGATCCTGGCCGACCCGTTCGCACCAGCGCAGGTAGGCGGTGGTCGACAGGTGGGTGTAGGTGTCCGTCGAGGTGCCGGTGAGCAGACCGATGCGGCGGGCACCGGCGGCGGCGAGGTGGTCGAGGATGCCGAGCACTGCGGCCTCGTGGTCGTTGTCGACCCAGGCGGTGACCGGGAGCGAGCCGGCCGGGCGGCCGTCGGAGACGACCGGTAGTCCCTGCCGGACCAGTTCGCTGACGACCGGGTCCTGGTCGGAGGGGTCGATGACGACCGTGCCGTCCAGGGCGACGTTGGACCAGACGTCATGGCGGGAGGTCGCGGGCAGGATGACCAGGGCGTAGCCGCGGGCGAGCGCGGCCGAGGTCGCGGCCCGGGCCATCTCGGCGAAGTACGCGAACTCCGTGAAGGTGAAAGGTTCATCCCCGTACGTCGTCACGGTCAGGCCGATCAGGCCCGACTTGCCGGTACGGAGGGTGCGGGCGGCGGCCGAGGGGCGGTACCCGAGCCGGTCGGCGACCTCGCGGACATGGCGCCGGGTGGCATCCGGGAGTCGACCCTTGCCGTTCAGGGCGTCGGACACGGTCGTGATGGAGACCCCGGCGGCGGCGGCCACGTCTCTGATGCCCGCCCGACCCGGCCGGCTGCCTCGCCGTGAGGTTTCCGCGCGGCTCACCTGGTGCTTCCCTGCTGCTGTCATGGCGAGCCGATAGTAGGGCTCATGTGGTGGGGTAGTGCGGACGCATATGCACGCGTTGACAGGCACGTTTCTGCATGGCCATAAGGAGTCAACTGCCTTGGAAAGGCAGGCAGTTGAGCGATCCAATAGTAAGACGTGACTTGTCGACGCGGATGAGCCTGCCATGGGCTCGATGTCTCGAAGAGGTCTCAACTCACCTTCACGAGGGACGCGCGCCACGGCGCAAGCCACCGGCGCATAGATATATGTACGGCGCGCCCCCCGAAACGTACGCCTTCGTGTGGTGATGCCCCTGATGCCGGTGGGCCTCGTGAGATCCATCGCTTCCCGAGACGGTGTCCGCGCTTCCCGGTGCCCCACATCTGTACGCAGCGGGGCCGAATCCTCTTAAGGTGAGGAGTATTGGAAGCCGGTGGTGTCGACGGGCCGCCGGTGGTCGCGAGGAGGACTGCGGTGAGCGAGACGAGCCCCAAGCTGCGCGCCGAGCTGGAGGGGATCCCCACCTACAAGCCGGGCAAGCCGGCCGCGGCCGGCGGACCGGTCGCCTACAAACTGTCCTCCAACGAGAACCCGTACCCGCCGCTGCCCGGTGTGCTGGAGAGCGTGACCACGGCGGCCTGCGACTTCAACCGTTACCCGGACATGGCCTGCACCGGGCTGATGAACGAGCTGTCCGAGCGCTTCGGGGTGCCGCTGTCCCACCTGGCCACCGGCACCGGCTCGGTGGGCGTCGCCCAGCAGCTGATCCAGGCCACCAGCGGTCCCGGCGACGAGGTGATCTACGCCTGGCGGTCGTTCGAGGCGTACCCGATCATCACGCAGGTCAGCGGCGCCACGTCGGTGCGCGTGCCGCTGACGCCGGGGGACGTGCACGACCTGGACGCGATGGCCGACGCGATCACCGACCGGACGCGGCTGATCTTCGTGTGCAACCCCAACAACCCGACCGGCACGGTGGTGCGGCGGGCCGAGCTGGAACGGTTCCTCGACCGGGTGCCCGGGGATGTGCTGGTGGTGCTGGACGAGGCCTACCGGGAGTTCATCCGCGACCCCGAGGTGCCCGACGGTGTCGAGCTGTACCGGCAGCGGCCCAACGTCTGTGTCCTGCGGACCTTCTCCAAGGCCTACGGGCTGGCCGGGCTGCGTGTCGGTTTCGCGATCGCCCATGAGCCGGTGGCGGCGGCCCTGCGCAAGACGGCGGTGCCGTTCGGGGTGAGCCAGCTCGCGCAGGAAGCGGCGATCGCCTCGCTGCGTGCCGAGGACGAGCTGCTGGGCCGGGTCGGCTCGCTGGTGTGCGAGCGTACGCGCGTGGTCGACGCGCTGCGGGCCCAGGGCTGGACGGTGCCCGAGACGCAGGCCAACTTCGTGTGGCTGCGGCTGGGGGAGCGTACGGTGCCGTTCGCACAGGCTTGCGAGGAACACGGTGTGGTGGTCCGGCCGTTCCCGGGCGAGGGTGTGCGGGTGACGGTCGGCGAGGCCGAGGCGAACGACATCTTCCTGAAGGTGGCGGAGGCCTTCCGCAAGGAGATCTAGCTCAGCGGCATCTCTATTCCTCGATCAGTTCCACCCGGACGGGGTCGCCGGACCGCACGGTCGCCAGGAGGCGGGCGTCCCCGTCCACGCTGCCGAGGATGTTGCACGGGCTCGCGAGGCGGCATTCGTCGCCTCGCGAGATCGGCGTGGGGCCGTAGGGAAGGGCGAGCGCGTCACCGTCCGTCCAGAAGGCCACCGTGCCCGGTTCCACCACCTGCCGGGCGCCCGTTTCACGTGAAACGGAGACGCCTGTGTCGAAATAGACCTCCTCGCCCCATATGTGCGCGGTCGAAGCGAGGGGCAGCGCCTTGGCGAGCGCCTGGGTCGTCGGGGTACGTGCGTCGAGGGTCGCGGTGATGTTGCCCGCGGGCCATGAGATGCGTATCTGCATGGCGCGCAATTCAACAAGATGTTGAAGTCGCTGCCAAGGTCTTGACGGGGAGGCGAAGGGGGGACCCCCCTTCCACGGCCGAAAATCTATGCGTCATAATGCTTGTGAATGTGAACGCGTTCACAAGCGCGTCCCGTTTGCTCCCGTATGCGTGCAACAAAGGGGGCAAACCGCCGCTGTACCACGGCGTAGTAAGGAGAGTGACGACGTGGACCTGGCTTTGGCGCCGGAGACACTGGCGCGCTGGCAGTTCGGCATCACCACCGTCTACCACTTCCTGTTCGTCCCTCTGACGATCTCCCTGGCCGCCCTCACGGCCGGGCTGCAGACGGCCTGGGTGCGCACGGAGAAGGAGAAGTACCTCAGGGCGACGAAGTTCTGGGGCAAGCTCTTCCTGATCAACATCGCGATGGGCGTGGTCACCGGCATCGTGCAGGAGTTCCAGTTCGGCATGAACTGGTCGGACTACTCGCGCTTCGTCGGTGACATCTTCGGCGCCCCGCTGGCCTTCGAGGCGCTGATCGCGTTCTTCTTCGAGTCCACTTTCATCGGCCTGTGGATCTTCGGCTGGGACAAGCTGCCCAAGAAGATCCATCTGGCCTGCATCTGGATGGTCTCGATCGGCACGATCCTGTCGGCGTACTTCATCCTCGCGGCCAACTCCTGGATGCAGCACCCGGTCGGCTACCGGATCGACAAGGCGAAGGGGCGGGCCGAGCTGACCGACTTCTGGGCCGTACTGACCCAGAACACCGCTCTCACCCAGGCCTTCCACACCCTTTCCGCGGCCTTCCTGACCGGTGGCGCGTTCATGGTGGGTATCGCCGCCTTCCACCTGGCCCGCAAGAAGCACATCCGCGAGATGAAGACCTCGCTGCGGCTCGGCCTGGTCACCGTGGTCATCGCCGGCCTGCTCACCGCGGTCAGCGGTGACGTGCTCGGCAAGGTGATGTTCAAGCAGCAGCCGATGAAGATGGCCGCCGCCGAGGCGCTGTGGGACGGCCAGAAGCCGGCGCCGTTCTCGATCTTCGCCTACGGCGACGTGGAGAAGGGCCACAACAGCGTGGCCATCGAGATACCGGGTCTGCTGTCCTTCCTCGCCGACGACAACTTCACCTCGTACGTGCCGGGCATCAACGACGTCAACAAGGCCGAGCAGCAGAAGTTCGGGCCCGGAGACTACCGGCCCAACATCCCGGTCGCCTTCTGGGGCTTCCGCTGGATGATCGGCTTCGGCATGGCCTCCTTCGCCATCGGGCTGGCCGGGCTCTGGCTGACCCGGAAGAGGTTCATGCTGCCGCAGCATCTGAGGGTCGGCGACGACGAGGTGCCGCACCTGGTGCTGTTCAAGAACAAGGCGCTCAGCCCGAAGCTCACCCCCTGGTACTGGCGCATCGCGACCTGGACCCTGGCCTTCCCGCTGATCGCCAACTCCTGGGGCTGGATCTTCACCGAGATGGGCCGCCAGCCGTGGGTCGTCTACGGCGTGCTGCAGACCCGGGACGCGGTCTCCCCCGGCGTCTCCCAGGGCGAGGTGCTCACCTCGATGGCCGTCTTCACCGCGCTGTACGCGATCCTCGCCGTGGTCGAGGTCAAGCTGCTCGTGAAGTACGTCAAGGCCGGCCCGCCCGAGCTGACCGAGGCCGACCTCAACCCGCCCACGAAGATCGGCGGCGACACCCGTGACGCCGACAAGCCGATGGCCTTCTCCTACTAGGCCGAGGGAACAGCCATGGAACTTCACGACGTCTGGTTCGTCCTGATCGCCGTCCTGTGGACCGGCTACTTCTTCCTGGAGGGCTTCGACTTCGGGGTCGGCATCCTCACCAAGCTGTTGGCCCGCGACCGGCCCGAGCGCCGGGTGCTGATCAACACCATCGGCCCGGTCTGGGACGGCAACGAGGTCTGGCTGCTCACCGCGGGCGGCGCGACCTTCGCCGCGTTCCCCGAGTGGTACGCCACCCTCTTCTCCGGCTTCTACCTGCCGCTGCTGGTCATCCTGGTCTGCCTGATCATCAGGGGTGTCGCCTTCGAGTACCGGGCCAAGCGGCCCGAGGAGGCCTGGCAGCGCAACTGGGAGACGGCGATCTTCTGGACCTCGCTGCTCCCGGCGTTCCTGTGGGGCGTGGCCTTCGGGAACATCGTGCGGGGTGTGAAGATCGACCGGCACTTCGAGTACGTCGGCAGCGTCGGGGACCTGCTCAACCCCTATGCCCTGCTCGGCGGTCTGGTGACGCTCACGTTGTTCACCTTCCACGGGGCGGTGTTCACCGCGCTCAAGACCGTCGGGGAGATCCGGGTACGGGCACGGAAGCTGGCCCGGTGGGTGGGTCTGGTCACGGCCGTCGTGGCGCTCGCCTTCCTGCTGTGGACGCAGGCGGACAGCGGTGACGGCACGAGCCTGGTCGCCCTGATCGTGGCTGTCGTCGCCCTGGTGGCCGCTCTCGTGGCCAACCAGGTCGGGCGCGAGGGCTGGGCGTTCGCGCTGTCCGGGGTCACCATCGTGGCCGCCGTGGCGATGCTCTTCCTGTCGCTCTTCCCGAACGTCATGCCGTCCACGCTGAACGGGGACTGGAGCCTGACGGTCACCAACGCCTCGTCCAGTCCGTACACCCTGAAGATCATGACGTGGTTGGCGGCGATCGCCACACCGCTCGTCCTGCTCTACCAGGGCTGGACCTACTGGGTGTTCCGCAAGCGGATCGGCACGCAGCACCTCGCTCCCGACGCTGCTGCCGGCGCCGCGCACTGAGTCCGCGGAGGGTGTGTTTCACGTGAAACACACCCGCTGAGCCCAAGGGCATGTTTGACCGAAGGGCGTGTTTCACGTGAAACCCATCGATCCACGGCTGCTGCGGTACGCCCGCGCCACCCGCCTCTTCCTTGGGGCGGTCGTCGGGCTGGGTGCCGTCGGTGCGGGGCTGGTCATCGCTCAGGCGATGCTCGTCGCCGAGGTGGTTGTCGGGGCCTTCCGGCACGGGCAGTCCGCTGCGGAACTGCGCCTGCCCCTGCTGCTGTTGGCAGCCGTGGCGGTGGGGCGGTCGGTTGTCGCATGGCTCACCGAACTCGCGGCCCATCGCGCGAGTGCCGCAGTGAAGTCCGAGCTGCGCGGGCGGCTTCTCGACCGGGCGGGGACGCTCGGTCCGGGGTGGCTGAGCGGGCAGCGGACCGGCTCGCTGGTCACCCTGGCCACGCGCGGGGTCGATGCCCTGGACGACTACTTCTCGCGCTATCTGCCGCAGCTGGGTCTTGCCGTGGTCGTGCCGGTGGCGGTGCTGGCGCGGATCGTCACCGAGGACTGGGTGTCGGCGGCGATCATCGTCGGCACCCTGCCGCTGATTCCACTCTTCATGATGCTGATCGGGTGGGCCACCCAGTCCCGGATGGACCGTCAGTGGCGGCTGCTGTCGCGGCTGTCCGGGCACTTCCTGGACGTGGTCGCGGGGCTGCCCACGCTGAAGGTGTTCGGCCGGGCCAAGGCTCAGGCCGCGTCCATCCGGCGGATCACCGGCGAGTACCGGCAGGCCACTCTGCGGACGCTGCGGATCGCTTTCCTCTCCTCCTTCGCGCTGGAGCTGCTCGCCACGCTGTCCGTGGCGCTGGTCGCCGTGACGATCGGGATGCGGCTCGTGCACGGGGAGATGGATCTGTACACCGGGTTGGTGATCCTCGTACTGGCGCCCGAGGCGTATCTGCCGTTGCGGCAGGTGGGGGCGCAGTATCACGCGGCGGCGGAGGGGCTGGCGGCGGCGGAGGAGATCTTCACCGTGCTGGAGACGCCGGTACCCGTGTCGGGCAGCGGTGCGGTGCCGACGGGGGTTGTGGCGTTCGAGGGGGTCGGTGTCCGGTATCCGGGGCGTTCCGCGGATGCGGTGTCGGGCGTGTCGTTCACCGTGGAGCCCGGGGAGACCGTGGCGCTGGTGGGACCGAGCGGGGTGGGCAAGTCGACGCTGCTGGGCGTGCTGCTGGGGTTCGTCCGGCCCACCGAGGGACGGGTACGGATCGGGGGCGCCGATCTCGCCGGGCTCGACCTGGAGGAGTGGCGGTCGCGGATCGCATGGGTGCCGCAGAGGCCGCATCTGTACGCCGGGACGATCGCGGAGAACGTACGGCTGGCCCGGCCGGAGGCCGACGACGGTGCGGTGCGGGGGGCTCTGCGGGACGCCGGGGCGTGGGAGTTCGTGGAGGCGCTGCCGGAGGGCGTCGACACCGTGCTCGGGGAGGACGGGGCGGGGCTGTCGGCGGGGCAGCGGCAGCGGCTTGCGCTGGCTCGGGCGTTTCTCGCGGACCGGCCTGTGCTGGTGCTGGACGAGCCGACGGCTGCGCTGGACGGGGCGACGGAGAGGGACGTCGTGGCCGCGGTGCGGAGGCTCGCGGTGGGGCGGACCGTGGTGCTCGTCGTGCATCGGCCGGCCTTGTTGGGGGTGGCCGACAAGGTGGTACGGCTGGGGGGCGCCGGGGCGGGTGGGGCCGAGCCGGTGGGGCGCCCGGCGTGCAGTGGGCCTCCCGGGGGGCTCCGCTCCCTGGACCCCCGACCTCGCCCACCCGCCACGCGACTCGGTCGGCTGGAAGGCGAGCCGACGGGTTTGCGGCTCGGTGGGCTGGACGACGGGTCGGAGGAGGAACGGCTCGGGGGGCCGGAAGAGGGCCCGGGGCGGGGGGAGCTGCGGGGCGGCCGGAGTGTGCTGGGACGGGTCCGGGGGGACGGCGGGCGATGGTGGGGGCGGCTTGGTGGGGCCCTGGGGCTCGGGAGCCTGGCGTTCGGGAGTGCCGTCGGGTTGATGGCGACCTCCGGGTGGCTCATCTCGCGGGCCTCGCAGCAGCCGCCGGTGCTGTATCTGATGGTCGCCGTGACCGCGACGCGGGCCTTCGGGATCGGGCGCGCCGTGTTCCGGTATGCCGAGCGGCTGGTGTCGCACGACGCCGTGCTGCGGATGCTGGCCGACACGCGGGTGGCGGTGTACCGGCGGTTGGAGCGCCTGGCCCCCGCGGGGCTGCGCGACGCCCGGCGCGGTGATCTGCTGACCCGGCTGGTCGCGGACGTGGACGCGTTCCAGGACTACTGGCTGCGCTGGCTGCTGCCCGCCGGCGTCGCCCTCACCGTCTCCGCCGCCTCCGTCGGCTTCACGGCCTGGCTGCTGCCCGAGGCCGGCGCCGCCCTGGCGGTGGGTCTGGTCGCGGCCGGTGTCGGTGTCCCCGCGCTGACCGCGGCCGTGGCCCGGCGGACCGAGCGGCGGCTGGCGCCCGCCCGGGGAGTGCTCGCGACCCGGGTGACCGACCTGCTCACCGGCACCGCCGAGCTGACCGTCGCCGGTGCGCTGCCGGCCCGTACGGACGCGGTCCGGCGGGCCGACGGCACCCTCACTCGCATCGCCGCACGGGCCGCCGCCGTCACCGGGCTCGGCGACGGGCTGACCGCGCTGATCTCCGGGCTGACCGTCACGGCCACCGCGGCGTGCGGCGCCCAGGCGGTGGCGACCGGCCGGCTGGGCGGCGTGGCGATGGCCGTGGTCGTGCTGACCCCGCTGGCCGCCTTCGAGGCCGTACTGGGGCTGCCGCTCGCCGTGCGGTACCGGCAGCGGGTGCGGCGTAGCGCGGAGCGCGTGTACGAGGTCCTGGACGCCCCGGAGCCCGTACGCGAGCCGGTTTCCCCCCGTAAGGCGCCCGCCTCGCCGTTCCCGCTGGTCGTCAAGGGCCTGGTCGCGCGGTACCCGGGGCAGCGGCGGGACGCGCTCGCCGGTGTGGATCTGACGCTGGAGCGGGGCCGCCGGGTCGCGGTGGTGGGGGCGTCCGGTTCCGGCAAGACGACCCTCGCGCAGGTGCTGCTGCGGTTCCTCGACGCGGAGGCGGGCTCGTACACCCTCGCCGGTGTGGACGCGGGCGCGCTGGCCGGTGACGACGTACGGCGGTTGGTCGGGCTGTGCGCTCAGGACGCGCATCTCTTCGACAGCTCGGTGCGCGAGAACCTGCTGCTGGCGCGGAAGGGCGCCACCGAGGCGGAGCTGCGCCGAGCGCTGGCCGAGGCCCGGCTGCTGGACTGGGTGGACTCGCTGTCCGACGGCCTGGACACGCTCGTCGGCGAGCACGGGGCGCGGCTGTCCGGTGGGCAGCGGCAGCGGCTGGCCCTGGCCCGCGCGCTGCTGGCCGGTTTTCCCGTGCTGGTACTGGACGAGCCCGCCGAACACCTGGACCTGGCGACGGCCGACGTGCTGACGGCCGATCTGCTGGCCGCCACCGAGGGCCGTACGACGCTGCTGATCACGCACCGGATGGCGGGGCTGGACGCGGTGGACGAGGTGGTCGTGCTCGACGCGGGCCGGGTGGTCCAGCGGGGGCCGTACCAGCGGCTGATCGGCGAGGACGGGCCGTTGCGGGAGATGGCCCGCCGGGAGGCCGAGGCGGAGTCGCCGGCGGCGGTCGGCTGACGCCTCCCGCCGTGCGCCCCATGGCGCCCGCAGCACCCACGACGCCCACGACGCCCACGACGTCCACGGTGCGCGACCGTGCGCGGCGCCCGGCGGGCCGGATGTCGGTGTTACTCCGCGTGCTGGGCGAGCAGGTGCTCGATCACCACCGCGACGCCGTCGTCGTTGTTGGCGACCGTGCGGCCCGACGCGGCGGCGATGACGTCCGGGTGGGCGTTGCCCATCGCGTAGGACCGCCCGGCCCAGGTCAGCATCTCGACGTCGTTGGGCATGTCCCCGAAGGCCACGACCTCCTCGTTCGAGATGCCGCGCTCGGCGCAGCACAGGGCGAGGGTGCTGGCCTTCGAGACGCCCGGGCCGCTGAGTTCCAGCAGGGCGCTGGGGCTGGAGCGGGTGACGTTGGCGTGCTCGCCGACGGCCAGCCGGGCGAGGGTGAGGAAGGCGTCGGGGTCGAGGGAGGGGTGGTAGGCGAGGATCTTCAGTACGGGCTGGTCGGCGTCCGGGCCGTCGGGCGCGAGCAGCTCCTCGGCGGGCAGGAGGTGGTCGGGTATCTCCATGTGCAGCTTGGGATAGTCCGGCTCCTGGTGGAAGCCGTACGTCTGCTCGACCGCGAACACCGTGCCGGGTGCCGCCTCGCGCAGCAGCCGTACGGCGTTCAGCGCGTTCTCCCGGGCCAGTTCGCGGACCTTCACGAACCGGTGGGCGCCCGGACCGCCGTGCAGGTCGACCACGGCGGCGCCGTTGCCGCAGATCGCCAGGCCGTGGCCGTGGACGTGGTCGCTGACCACGTCCATCCAGCGGGCCGGCCGGCCGGTGACGAAGAACACCTCGATCCCGGCCTCCTCGGCGGCGGCCAGGGCTGCGACGGTCCGCGGGGAGACCGACTTGTCGTCGCGCAGCAGAGTTCCGTCGAGGTCGGTGGCGATCAGCCGCGCGGGTGTGGCGGCGGCAGGGGTCCCGGGCTGTCTGGTCGCTGAGGTCACCCGGTCATTCTCGCGCATATGCCTGCACGGCCGTGCGGGACTCCGCACGGATGAGACGCAGATGACGCCGACGCCCCCACCGACGCGCCGCCCCGTGTGACCGACCCGACCCGACGCGCTGCCCCGCCCCGCTCGTAACCGCCCGGGCACGCGGCCGACCTCCGAGCGGACCAGCCCCCGAGCCGACCAGCCCCCGAGCCCGCCGGCCACCCCCGCCACCCCCCACCGGAGACGGCCGCCCCTCACACCGCTCAGTCCAGCTGGGCCAGGGCCTCCATGGCGATGCGCTCGAAGACCTTCTCGTCCGCGGCGAAGTCGGAGTCCGGGATGGGCCAGTGGATCACGATCTCGGTGAAGCCCAGCTCCCGGTGCCGGCCGGCGAAGTCCACGAAGGCGTCCAGGGAGGCGAGCGGCCGGCCGCGGTCCGGGGTGAAGCCGGTGAGCAGGACCTTGTCCAGCTCGGCCACGTCCCGTCCGGCGGTCTCGCAGGCCTCGGACAGCTTGCCGAGCTGCCCGCGCAGGGCCGCGACGGACTGCTCGG
The DNA here is from genome assembly GCF_055639035.1 of Streptomyces sp. NPDC107654. Taxonomy (NCBI): domain Bacteria; kingdom Bacillati; phylum Actinomycetota; class Actinomycetes; order Kitasatosporales; family Streptomycetaceae; genus Streptomyces; species Streptomyces sp. NPDC107654. Next base: position 114,396 of record NZ_JBVKBI010000007.1, on the reverse strand, counting down.
GCGTGCCGGTCTCGTAGAGCTTGGGGTCACCGGTGGTCACCCAGGCCTGGCCGTGGCGCGCGGCGAGCCTCAGGCCGCGCGGGCCGGTGGCGGCCACGGCGAACGGCAGCCGGGGGCGCTGCACACAGCCCGGTATGTTCCGGGCCTCGCCGGCCGAGTAGAAGCGGCCCTCGTGGGACACCGCGTCCTCGGTGAGCAGCCGGTCGAGCAGGGGCACGAACTCGGCGAACCGGTCGGCGCGCTCGCGCGGGGTCCACGGGTCCTGGCCGAGGGCGGTCGCGTCGAAGCCGGTGCCGCCCGCGCCGATGCCGAGCGTGACGCGGCCGCCGGAGATGTCGTCGAGGGAGATCAGTTCCTTGGCGAGGGTCACCGGGTGGCGGAAGTTCGGGGAGGTGACCAGCGTGCCGAGGCGCAGCCGGTCGGTGGCCGCCGCGGCCGCCGTCAGCGTGGGGACCGCGCCGAACCAGGGGCCGTCACGGAAGCTGCGCCAGGAAAGGTGGTCGTAGGTGTACGCCGTGTGGAAGCCGAGCTGCTCGGCGCGCACCCAGGCGGCACGGCCGCCCTCGTGCCAGCGGCGGTACGGCAGGATCACGGTGCTCAGACGCAGACTCATGGACCCGAGCGTAAGCGGCCCCGCCGACGACGGACGAAACGGTCACCGTCCGCGCCGCTGAGGGCACCGAGTGCTCCCGTCGCCCGGGGGCGCTCAGCGCGGCCCGGGGAAGCGCAGGTAGCGCGGGGGGACGGCCGCGGTCAGCCAGACGCCGTTGGCGCTGACGCGGAAGACATGGCCGTCGCGGTGCATCGCGCCGGAGTCCACGGCCAGTACCACCGGCCGGCCCCGGCGGGCGCCGACCCGGGTGGCGGTCTCCCGGTCGGCGGAGAGGTGGACGTCGTGGCGGTTCATGGGCCGGAGGCCCTCCGCGCGGATGGCGTCCAGGTGCCGGGCGACCGTGCCGTGGTAGAGGTACGGCGGCGGGGTCGCCGGGGGCAGGCCGAGGTCGACCTCGATGGTGTGCCCCTGGCTGGCGCGGATCCTGCCGTCCTCGACGGCGAAGCGCTGCTTGTCGTTCGCGGCGACCACGTGGTCCAGTTCCTCGCGCGTGAACCGGAACCCATGGGCGGTGGCCGCGGCGATCAGCGTGTCGATCTCCACCCAGCCGCCCGGGTCCGGAGCGAGCCCGATCCTCTCGGGCTGGTGGCGCAGATGTCTGGAGAGGTACTTCGACACCTTCACGGTGCGGCGTTCGTCCATGGGTCCAGCGTGCGGGAGAGACACGGATCACGCAGGCCGTTTTTCCTCCCGAGGTTTGATCCACAACCAAGTGCGGTTATCCACAGGGGAATTGGCGAAGTTGTGGACAACGCTCACAGCCTGGGCTCGACCCGTGCGATCCTCCTGAGCAGTCCCGGCGCGTAACGGGACAGCAGGTGCGCGCCCTTCGCCTCCGGAGTCACCGGCACCACCGCCCTGTTGCGGGCCACCGCGTCCAGGACGGCGTCGGCCACCTTCTCCGGCGGGAAGTTGCGCAGGCCGTACAGGCGGGCGGAGCGCTGCCGGCGTCGGTGTTGCTCCGCCTCGTCGACGCCGGTGAAGCGGGCCGTGGAGGTGATGCCGGTGTTGACGAATCCCGGGCAGACGGCCGTGACGCCGATGCCCTGGCCGGCCAGTTCGGCGCGCAGGCACTCGGACAGCATCAGCACGGCCGCCTTGGAGGTGCTGTACGCGGGCAGCGCGCGCGAGGGCTGGTACGCGGCGGCGGAGGCGATGTTGACGATGTGGCCGCCCTGGCCGCGCTCGGCCATGCGCGCCCCGAAGAGCCGGCAGCCGTGGATCACCCCCCACAGGTTGACGTCCAGCACCGTGCGCCAGTCGTCGGTGGTCGTGGCGAAGAAGGACCCCGACAGACCGATGCCCGCGTTGTTGACTAGCACGTCCAGCACGCCGTACGCGCGGTGGACCTTCTCCGCGAGCTTCTCCATGGCCTGCTCGTCGGAGACGTCGGCCTGCTCGGCCCAGGCCTCGGCCGCGCCGGTCAGCCGGGACAGCTCGGCGGTGCGGGCGGCGGCCTCGGCGTCGCGGTCGACGGCGACGACCCGCGCGCCGGCCTCGGCGAAGGCGAACGCCGTCGCCCGGCCGATGCCGCTGCCCGCGCCGGTGACCAGCACCAGCTGCCCGCCGAACCGCTCGGCGTGGCGCCCGGTGGCGGCGGGTGCGGGGCGGCCGCCCGCCACGGAGGTCACGAACTCCTCGATCCAGGCGGCGACCTGGTCGGGCCGGGTGCGCGGGACCCAGTGCTTCGCCGGGAGGGTACGCCGGGTCAGCTGCGGTACCCAGCGGTCCAGGTCGTCGTGGAGCCGCTCGGAGAGGAACGCGTCGCCCTGGGGCGTGATGAGCTGCACGGGCGCGTGCGCGTACGCGTCCGGGCGCGGCCTGCGCAGCCGGGCGCGGACGTTGTCCCGGTACAGCCAGGCTCCGTGGGCCGCGTCGGAGGGGAGCGAGGCGGTCGGGTAGTCGCCGGCCGGGACCCGTTCGGCCCGCTCCAGGATCGTCGGCCAGCGCTTGCCGAGGGGGCCGCGCCAGGCCAGCTCGGGCAGGACCGGGGTGTGCAGCAGGTACACGTACCAGGACTTGGCGCCCTGCCCGAGGAGCTGGCCCACCCGGCGGGGCGTCGGACGCTTCACGCGCGCGTTGATCCAGTGCCCGAAGTGGTCGAGGGACGGGCCGGAGATCGAGGTGAAGGAGGCGATACGGCCCTCCGTGCGGGCCACGGTGACGAACTCCCAGGACTGCACCGAGCCCCAGTCGTGCCCGACGAGGTGCACCGGCCGGTCCGGGCTGACCGCGTCCAGCACGGCCAGGAAGTCGTCCGTGAGCTTGGCCAGGGTGAAGCCGCCGCGCAGCGGCCGGGGTGCCGTGGAGCGGCCGTGGCCCCGGACGTCGTAGAGGACGACGTGGAAGCGGTCGGCGAGCCGGACGGCCACCTCCGACCAGACCTCCTTGCTGTCCGGGTAGCCGTGCACCAGCACCACCGTCGGCTGCTGCGGGTCGCCCAGCTCGGCCACGCACAGCTCGACCCCGCCGGTCCGCACCCGGCGCTCCCGTGCGTCCTCCGGCAGGGACGGTGTCCCCTTGGAAGGTTCGGAAGGTGTCGTCACTTCTCCTCCGCTCAGCGCCGCACGTGCGGCAGATCGTCGTCCAGCCAGAACGCGCTCTCCTCGGGGTCCCGGGAGTCGGTGACCACCAGGATCTCCTCGAACTTCGCGCCCGTCCCCCGGAAGCCGAGGTGCGGTTCGACCGCCCACAGGCCCGGCCGCGGCGGATGGTCCGAGAAGCGGTACGGCGACCACAGCGGCGACCAGCCCTCGCGGTGGCCGTGCAGCGCGTCGGCGACCAGCCCCTTCAGGGACTGTGTGCCGAACCCGAACAGGTGGGGCGACCAGCGGCGCTGCTTCACCCGGTCCACCTTGTGGGCGATCACCCCGAAGGGGTAGGCGCGGTGCCGGTTGGCGTAGCCCTGGCGGACCATCAGCCGGTCCACGTCCTGGTAGATCTCCCGCAGCGGGCGCCGTTCGCGCACCTCGCGCAGGATCAGCTCGCGGTGCGCCTCCAGGTCGGCCATCAGCCGGTCCTGCACCGGGTTCACGCCCAGCGAGCCGGAGTAGCCGATGTCCGCCGTGCACCCCTCGTACACCGGCGCCATGTCCAGGATGAACGGCATCCCGGGCTCCAGGGCGCGGTCGGTCGGGAAGAACTGCAGCGGGACGCGGAAACCGGTGAACGCGGTGCGGTCCCCGAACCAGGCGAACGGGAGGTGGAACCAGTCCCGCACCCCGCGCTCGCGCAGCCACTCCCGCTGCATCCGCGCCGCCTCACGCTCCGTCACGCCGGGCTCCAGGCGGGCCGCGACCGCCTCCGCGCACTCGTAGGCGAGGCGCTGTACGGTCCGGAAACCCCGCAGCTCCGCCGAGCGCTCCCTGGTCGACGTCGTCGCCATGCCACCTCGCCCCATCGTCGCCGTACGTGCCCGTAACTTGGCATCGCCGAATCTCGCATTTGTTAGACCCGGCGTCAATAGGGAGGCCCGTACCTCTCAAGGAGGGCGTCCCTCAGGGGACCCCTACACCTGGAGGCTGATCCGAAGACGACCCTCCGGTCTGACGACGGACGTGGTCCGGATCACTACCTTCTAATGCGTGACTGTGATCGCGACCGAAAGCCTGAGCAAGCGGTTCCCCCGGGTGACCGCGCTCGACCGGCTGTCCGTGGACATCGGGCCCGGTGTGACCGGACTCGTCGGGGCCAACGGCGCCGGCAAGTCCACCCTGATCAAGATCCTGCTGGGGCTGTCCCCCGCCACGGAGGGCCGCGCCGAGGTGCTCGGCCTCGACGTCGCCACCAAGGGCGCCGCCATCCGCGAGCGCGTCGGGTACATGCCGGAGCACGACTGCCTGCCGCCGGACGTCTCGGCCACCGAGTTCGTCGTCCACATGGCGCGCATGTCCGGTCTGCCGCCCGCCGCCGCCCGCGAGCGCACCGCCGACACCCTGCGCCATGTCGGGCTGTACGAGGAGCGGTACCGCCCCATCGGGGGCTACTCGACCGGCATGAAACAGCGGGTCAAGCTCGCCCAGGCGCTGGTGCACGACCCCCAGCTGGTCTTCCTGGACGAGCCGACCAACGGCCTCGACCCGGTCGGCCGCGACGAGATGCTCGGCCTGATCCGCCGCATCCACACCGACTTCGGCATCTCCGTCCTGGTCACCTCGCACCTGCTGGGCGAGCTGGAGCGCACCTGCGACCACGTCGTCGTCGTCGACGGCGGCAAGCTCCTGCGCTCCAGCTCCACCACCGACTTCACCCAGACCACGACGACCCTCGCCATCGAGGTCACCGACAGCGACACCCACCCGGACGGCACCCGCGCGGTCCGCGACGCGCTCCACGCGCGCGGGGTCGACACGCACGCGGAGGCCGGCGGCCTGCCCGGCGCCGGACACATCCTGCTGCTGACCGCGACGGGCGAGGAGACCTACGACCTCGTCCGGGACGTGGTCGCCGACCTCGGCCTCGGCCTGGTGCGCATGGAACAGCGCCGGCACCACATCTCCGAGGTGTTCACCGGCAACGACGAACAGCGGAAGGAGGCCGTCGGCCATGGCGGTTGACCAGCCCACGCCGGCGATGGCCGGCGCCGACCAGTCCCGCATCCACGACATCGGCTACCGCGGCTACGACGGCCCCCGCCTGGGCCGCGCCTACGCCCGCCGCTCGCTGTACTCGCAGTCCCTGCGCGGCGCCTACGGCCTCGGCCGCTCGGCGAAGTCCAAGGTGCTGCCGATGCTGCTGTTCGCGGTGATGTGCGTGCCCGCCGCCATCATGGTGGCCGTCGCCGTCGCCACCAAGGCCCACGAACTGCCGGTGTCCTACACCCGGTACGCGATCATCATGCAGGCCGTGATCAGCCTGTACGTCGCCTCGCAGGCCCCCCAGGCGGTCTCCCGCGACCTGCGCTTCAAGACCGTACCGCTGTACTTCTCACGGCCCATCGAGACCGCCGACTACGTCCGCGCCAAGTTCGCGGCGCTCGCCTCGGCCCTGTTCGTCCTCACCGCCGCCCCGCTGCTCGTGATGTACGCGGGCGCGCTGCTGTCCAAGATGGGCTTCGCCCACCAGACCAAGGAATTCGCCCAGGGACTGGTCTCCGTGGCCCTGCTCTCGCTGCTCTTCGCCGGTATCGGGCTGGTCATCGCCGCGTTCACCCCGCGCCGCGGCTTCGGCATCGCCGCCGTGATCGCCGTCCTCACCATCTCCTACGGCGCGGTCTCCACCCTCCAGGCCATCGCCTTCACCCAGGACAGCACCGGCGCCATCCCGTGGATCGGCCTGTTCTCGCCGATCACGCTGATCGACGGCGTGCAGTCCGCGTTCCTCGGCGGCAGTTCGGCCTTCCCCGGCGGAGTCGGCCCGTCCGACGGCACGGGCATCGTCTACGTCCTGCTCGCCCTGGGCCTGATCGCGGCCTGCTACGGCCTCCTGAACCGCCGCTACAAGAAGGTGGGACTGTGACCACGCTGAGCATCGACCACGTCTCCCGCTGGTTCGGCAACGTGGTCGCCGTCAACGACATCACCATGAACGTCGGCCCCGGCGTCACCGGCCTGCTCGGCCCCAACGGCGCCGGGAAGTCCACCCTGATCAACATGATGGCCGGCTTCCTCGCCCCCTCCACCGGCACGGTCACCCTCGACGGACAGCCGGTGTGGCGCAACGAGTCCATCTACCGGCACATCGGCATCGTCCCCGAACGGGAGGCGATGTACGACTTCCTCACCGGCCGCGAGTTCGTCGTCGCCAACGCCGAACTGCACGGTCTCGGCGACAAGGCCGCCCAGCGCGCCCTCGCCACGGTCGAGATGGAGTACGCGCAGGACCGGAAGATCTCCACCTACTCCAAGGGCATGCGGCAGCGCGTGAAGATGGCGAGCGCCCTGGTCCACGACCCCTCGCTGCTCCTGCTCGACGAGCCGTTCAACGGCATGGACCCGCGCCAGCGCATGCAGTTGATGGACCTGCTGCGCCGGATGGGCGACGAGGGCCGCACGGTGCTGTTCTCCTCGCACATCCTGGAGGAGGTCGAGCAGCTCGCCCGGCACATCGAGGTCGTCGTCGCCGGACGGCACGCGGCCAGCGGCGACTTCCGCCGGATCCGCCGCCTGATGACCGACCGCCCGCACCGCTATCTGGTCCGCTCCAGCGACGACCGCACCCTCGCGGCGGCGCTGATCGCCGACCCGTCCACGGCCGGCATCGAAGTCGACCTGGCCGAGGGCGCGCTGCGCGTCCAGGCCGTCGACTTCGGCCGCTTCACCGCCCTGCTGCCGAAGGTCGCCAGGGACCACGGCATTCGACTGCTCACGGTCTCGCCGTCCGACGAGTCCCTCGAGTCCGTCTTCTCGTACCTGGTCGCGGCGTAGGAGGCCGAAGATGTACGACCCCACCGTCGCCCGGCTCACCTACCGGGCCCTGCTCGGCCGTCGCCGGGCCCTCATCCTCGGCGCGCTGCCGCTGCTGCTCATCGTGATCTCCGTGGCCGTCCGCGCCCTGACCGGAGCCGACGACCAGACCGCCTCGGACGTCCTCGGCGGCTTCGCGCTCGCCACCATGGTGCCGATCATCGGTGTCATCGCGGGCACCGGAGCGATCGGCCCGGAGATCGACGACGGCTCCGTCGTCTACCTGCTGTCCAAGCCGCTCAAACGGCCCACGATCATCTTCACCAAGCTGATCGTCGCCATCGCGGTCACCATGGTCTTCTCGGCGGTGCCGACGCTGATCGCGGGCCTGATCCTGAACGGCAACGGCCAGCAGATCGCCGTCGCCTACACGGTCGCCGCGCTGGTCTCCTCCATCGCCTACTCGGCGCTGTTCCTGCTGCTCGGCACGGTCTCCCGGCACGCGGTGGTCTTCGGGCTCGTGTACGCCCTGGTCTGGGAGGCGCTGTTCGGCTCTCTGGTGCCGGGGGCGCGGACGCTCAGCGTCCAGCAGTGGTCGCTGGCCGTCGCCCACAAGATGGCCGGCGGGGACCTGGTGACCTCCGAGGTGAGCCTGCCGACGGCCACCGTGCTGCTGGTCGCGGTCACCGTGCTGGCCGCCTGGTACGCCGGGCAGAAGCTGCGGTCGCTGACGCTCGCGGGCGAGGAGTGACGCGTCCCGGACCTGACGGGGACTTCACCTCGGTCCGGGCACACTGGGCACGGCGGAGGCAGGGCTGGTAGGCCGGAGATGGCTGACGGGATACCGCGGGCCGAGGAGCCCGAGCCGCAGCCCTGGCGCGCCGACGAACCGCCGGCCGGCTGGTTCTTCAGCAGGGCGCGGCGCCGCAGGTGGCGCCGCCGCTAGCGGTCGCCCGTCTGTTCGTTTTATTCGGTGGCGCCCAACTCCGGGGCGGGGCACAGTGGTTGTGCACCATCCGCCGGGATCGTCCCGGCGTCACCGACTGGGAGCGGAGGTGGGCGATGTCCATGCACGGCAGTACGCCCGGCTCCCGACAGGGCGGTCCGAGGCCGGCTCCGGAGTGATCCGCTACCCCTCCGTGGAGCCACGGGGACTGCCCGGGGCGGTCGCTTCGAGCACGCGATGTCGCTCTCGCGTGGACCGCCCACCCGGAGGATTGGCCGAGTGGTAAGGCACCGGTTTGCTAAACCGTGGTCGGGTCTGAAGGCCCGCGCACGTTCGATCCGTGCATCCTCCGCAAGACGTTGCCACCGGGACTTGGCAGGGCTGTCGTAGTCGTACGGCCCGCCTCGCTCACCGGTCGTGGTCGCGTGATCGCCTGGCCGCCGAATCCGGCAACCGGTGTGCACCGAGGCCGTCCGGGGCGAGCGGGCGACTGGGTCGGACCGAAGTATGAGCGTATTTGCCACTTGTGACTGCCCGGCCGGGGCATGTCGGGTGGCAGAGCACTCGTACGGCCGTATGGCCAGCGTGTCCTGATACGGGCAGTCGGGCCGCTCCTAGCATGTGCGGGCATGTTCTCCCTCCTCCCCGCCCGTCTCCACGCCTCCCTGCGCGGACGCCTCCGTCGCCTCCGGCGGCTGCCGGTCCGGGCCGGTGCCGCGGCCGCCACGGCGCTGGCGCTCCTGCTCGCCTCGCCCGGTCCCGCGCATGCCGCCTCCGGCGACCTCGATCCCTCCTTCGGCGGCAACGGAAGAGTGGTCAACCTCGACATCTCCGCCCCGGAGGACGGGCACGGCCTCGCCGTACAGGACGACGGCAAGCTGGTCGTGCTCGGAAGCTTCTACGGCGAGGGCACCGGCCCCGACTTCGCGATCGTGCGGTACGACCCCGACGGCACCCTGGACAGCGGCTTCGGGAACGGGGGCGTCGTCACCACCGACTTCGGGCAGGGCGAGGAGGTGTCCCGCGGTGTCGCCCTGCAAGCCGACGGGAAGATCGTCGTCGTGGGCACCTCGCAACGGCCCGGGTCCGAGGGCTGCTGCTGGTTCACGGTGGCCCGCTACCAGCCCGACGGTGCTCTGGACACCGGCTTCGGTGACGGCGGTCGTACGATCACCGACTTCGGCGACGACGGCGCCGCCGACGCCTACGCGGTCACCGTGCAGTCCGACGGCCGGATCGTCGCCGTCGGCCAGTCCGGCGGTGACATCGCGGTGGCCCGCTACGACTCCGACGGCAGCCCGGACCCCACCTTCAGCGGGGACGGCCGGCTGACCACGCACTTCTCGGGGGGTGACATCTCCATCGCCCAGGACGTGGCGCTGCAGTCCGACGGCAGGATCGTCGTCGCCGGCGGGGTCGGGCTCGGCAACCCGGGCTACCGGCCGAGCTTCGCACTGGCCCGGTACACCACGAACGGCAGCCTGGACCCCGGGTTCGACGGTGACGGCAAGCGGGTCGTCGGCTTCAGCGGAGAGGCCCAGGGATACGGGCTGGTGCTCGTGCCGGGCGGGGACATCGCGGTCGCCGGGTACGTCACTCCTCCCGGCGGCAGCAGCCGGTTCGCGCTGGCCCGGCTCGACTCCGACGGCTCCCTGGACACCGGGTTCGACGGCGACGGCAAGGTCACGACGGCGTTCGCGGGGAACGCGCGCGCCCATGACCTGGCACTCCAGTCCGACGGCAAGCTGGTCGCCGCCGGCAGCCGCGGGGGCGACTGGGCCCTGGCGCGCTACACCACCAACGGCACCCTGGACCCCGGGTTCGACGGTGACGGCAAGGTGGTCACCGACTTCACCCCCGGCGGGTCCGACCACGCGCGCGATGTCGCGGTGCAGTCCGACGGCAGGATCGTGGCCGCCGGGGACGCCGAGACGTACCTGGCGCTGGCCCGTTACCTGCCCTGAAGCGGAAGCCCACGGCAGGTGTTCGGCCGCGGCGGTCCGTCGCGGCAGGCCCGCACGCGGCGGCCCGCTAGCCGAGCAGCCGCTCCAGCACCACCGCGATCCCGTCCTCCTCGTGGGACGAGGTCACCTCGTCGGCCACGGCCTTCAGCTCCTCGTGGGCGTTGGCCATGGCCACTCCCCGGGCCGCCCAGGCGAACATCGGGATGTCGTTGGGCATGTCGCCGAAGGCGATCGTGTCGGCGGCCTTCAGACCCAGCCGGCGGGCGGCCAGGGACAGTCCCGTGGCCTTGGACAGGCCGAGGGGCAGCAGCTCCACGATGCCCGCGCCCGCCATGGCCACCGAGACGAACCCGCCGGCCGTCTGCCGGGCCGCCTCGGCCAGTTCGTCGTCGCCGAGCGTCGGATGCTGGATGTAGATCTTGTTCAACGGGGCCGACCAGAGGTCGGAGGCGTCCGTGAACGGGGTCGCGGGCAGCCTGCCGGTGACCGCGTAGCCCGGGCCCACCAGCACCTCGCCGTCGAGGCCGTCCCGGCTGGCCGCCAGGTACAGCGGGCCCACCTCGGCCTCGATCTTGGCCAGGGCCACGCCCGCGAGCTGCCGGTCCAGGGTGACGGAGGTCAGCAGGCGGTGCGAGCCGGCGTCGTAGACCTGGGCGCCCTGGCCGCAGACGGCGAGCCCGTCGTAGCCGAGGTCGTCCAGGATGTGCCGGGTCCAGGGGACCGCGCGGCCGGTGACGACGATGTGCGCGGCGCCCGCCGCGGTGGTCGCGGCGAGCGCGTCACGGGTGCGCTGCGAGATCGACTCGTCGGAGCGCAGCAGCGTTCCGTCGAGGTCGGTCGCGATGAGCCCGTAGGGAAAACTCACCGGGACACCGGCTCCAGGACCTCGCGGCCGCCCAGGTACGGGCGCAGCACCTCGGGGACCCGGACGGAGCCGTCGGCCTGCTGGTGGTTCTCCAGGATCGCCACGATCGTGCGCGGTACGGCGCACAGCGTGCCGTTGAGCGTGGCCAGCGGCTTGACCTGCTTGCCGTCGCGGACCCGGATGGACAGCCGGCGGGACTGGAACTCGGTGCAGTCCGAGGTCGAGGTCAGCTCGCGGTACTTGCCCTGGGTCGGGATCCACGCCTCGCAGTCGTACTTGCGGGCGGCCGAGGCGCCGAGGTCACCGGAGGCGACGTCGATGACGCGGAACGGCAGCTCCAGCGAGGTCAGCCACTGCTTCTCCCACTCCAGCAGGCGCTGGTGCTCGGCCTGGGAGTCCTCGGGGGCGACGTACGAGAACATCTCGACCTTGTCGAACTGGTGCACGCGGAAGATGCCCCGCGTGTCCTTGCCGTGCGAGCCGGCCTCGCGGCGGAAGCACGGGGAGAAGCCCGCGTACCGCAGCGGCAGCCGGTCGGCGTCGATGATCTCGTCCATGTGGTACGCCGCCAGCGGGACCTCGGAGGTGCCGACCAGGTACAGGTCGTCCTTGTCGAGGTGGTAGACGTCCTGGGAGGCCTGGCCGAGGAAGCCGGTGCCGGCCATGGACTGCGGGCGGACCAGGGCCGGGGTGAGCATCGGCGTGAAGCCGGCGGCGGTGGCCTGGGCGATCGCCGCGTTCACCAGGGCGAGCTCCAGCAGGGCGCCGACGCCGGTGAGGAAGTAGAAGCGGGAGCCGGAGACCTTGGCGCCGCGCTCGACGTCGATGGCGCCGAGCAGCTGGCCCAGCTCCAGGTGGTCCTTGGGCTCGAAGCCCTCGGCATCGAAGTCGCGGATGCTGCCGTGCGTCTCCAGCGTGACGAAGTCCTCCTCGCCGCCGACGGGCACGTCGGGGTGGACGAGGTTGCCGAGCCTGAGGAGGAGCTCCTGGGTCTCGGCGTCGGCCGCGTCGCGCTCGGCGTCGGCGGCCTTGACGTCGGCCTTCAGCTGCTCGGCGCGCTTGAGCAGCTCGGCCTTCTCGTCGGCGGTGGCCTTGGGGATCTGCTTGCCGAGCTGCTTCTGTTCGGCGCGGAGCTCGTCGAAGCGGACGCCGGAGGACCTGCGCCGCTCGTCGGCAGACAGGAGGGCGTCGACGAGCGCGACGTCCTCTCCACGGGCGCGCTGGGACGCGCGCACACGGTCGGGGTCCTCACGGAGCAGGCGAAGGTCAATCACGTGGCCAAGGCTACCGGTGCGGGGTCGCGGCTCACGAATCACTATTCCGGGGTGTTCTGATTCGCGGCTTACGGTCCGGTATGCGCTAATTGCCACCTGTGCTGATCATTAAGGGCGCAGGCGCGGCGGGAGTCACGGTGGACCCGGCGGCGGGCGTCAAGGGAAAAGTGTCTCACTCCCTGGGACGGAGCAGGCCCCGGGCGCCCGGTTGACCGGATTCCCTTGTGGAGAACGGGATTTGGCGGCTCGGTTGTCCACAGAAATCCACACTCTCCGAAGAGTTATCCACAGGCTGTGTGGATAGTCTGTGGACTTCGGAATTGATCACTCCGGAAAGCTCGAACGAGCTGAAGAATTCCCGGGTCAAACCCGATCGACACCCACGTTCGGGTGGAAAACGGTCGCCCCAAAAGATGAACCAAAGGAAACGGGTGGATGAAGGGCGACCCGGGGGCTGCTGGCCGCGACGGGAGGCTTCGGGCCGATTTGTCGACCCGATGACCCTGCCCTGTCGACTTGTCCCCAGGTCGAGAAGCGGACCTGTGGATAACTTCTGTGGATAACGTTCGTATGCAGGTATGACCGGTGCGCCGGAGTGTCCGGCTAGAAGCGGCCGTCCTGGCAGCGCGCCACCCAGTCCGCCGCCGCCATGAACTCCTCGTCCGAAGTCCCCGGCAGTATCGGACGGGCCTTGCCCGGTGCGATGTCCGCGCGCGGATAGGAGCCGAGGAAGCGCACCTGCAGACAGATCCGCCGCAGCCCCATCAGCGCCTCCGCCATCCGCCGGTCGGAGATGTGGCCCTCGGCGTCGATGCAGAAGCAGTAGTTGCCGATCCCGGCGCCGGTCGGCCGGGACTGCAGCAGCATGAGGTTGATGCCACGTGAGGCGAACTCGCCGAGCAGGTCGCGCAGGGCGCCGGGGTGGTCGTCGCGCTGCCACAGCACCACCGAGGTCTTGTCGGCGCCGGTGGGCGCGGCCGGGCGGGCGGGACGGCCGACCAGAACGAACCGGGTCTGGGCGTTCTCCGCGTCGTGGATCCCGGTCTCCAGCGGCTCCAGGCCGTACCGGGCGGCGGCGAACTCGCCCGCGAAGGCGGCGTCGTAGCGGCCCTCCTGGACGAGGCGGGCGGCGTCCGCGTTGGAGGCGGCCGACTCCCAGAGGGCGTCCGGGAGGTGGGCGCGCAGCCAGTTGCGCACCTGCGGCTGGGCCGCGGGGTGGGCGGAGACCGTCTTGATGTCCGCGAGCCGGGTGCCGGGGCGGACCAGCAGCGCGAAGGTGATCGACAGCAGCACCTCACGGTAGATCGTCAGCGGTTCACCGGCGACCAGTTCGTCCAGGGTGGTGGTGATGCCGCCCTCGACGGAGTTCTCGATCGGCACGAACGCGGCCTCGGCCTCGCCGGCCCGCACCGCGTCCAGCGCGGACTGCACCGACACGTACGGGATCAGCTCCCGAGTGGCCGCCTCCGGAAGCGTGCGCAGGGCGACCTCCGTGAAGGTGCCCTCCGGGCCGAGATAGGCATAGCTCGCTGGCATGCCCCTCACCCTAATGGCCGGGGGAAGGCCCGTCGCATGTGTCTCACGAACGCCACTCGACCGGGTGGTTTGAAGCCGGTTCACCCTTCGGCGGCTTCAGCCCTCCAACAGCCGCTGCCCCACGTACTCGCCCTCCGCCGCCCCGCCCGGGACGGCGAACAGACCGCTTGCCTCGTGCCGGATGTACCGGGACAGCGCGTCGCCCCGGTCGAGCTTGCGCTGCACCGGGACGAAGCCGCGCAGCGGGTCCGCCTGCCAGCAGACGAAGAGGAGACCGGCGTCCGGTGCGCCGTCCGCGTCGATGCCGTCGTGATAGGAGAAGGGCCGCCGCAGCATGGCCGCGCCGCCGTTCTGGTCGGGCCGGGTGATCCGGGCGTGCGCGTTCAGCGGGACGACGTAGTCGCCCCTGGAGTCCGCCTTCTCCAGGTCCATCGCGGTCGTCTCGTCACCACCGGACAGCGGCGCCCCGTCGGCCTTGCGGCGCCCGATGACCGCCTCCTGGGCCGGCAGTGACAGCTTCTCCCAGTCGTCCAGGAGCATGCGGATCCGGCGCACGACGGCGTACGAGCCGTTCGCCATCCAGGCGGGCTCCCCCGAGGCGGGCACGAAGATCCGCCGGTCGAAGTCGGCGTCGGCGGGCTTGGGGTTGCGGGTGCCGTCGATCTGCCCCATGAGGTTGCGGGCCGTCATGGGGTGGGCGGTGGCACCCGGGCTGCGGTTGAAGCCGTTCATCTGCCAGCGCACCCGCGCGGCCGCACCGGCGTCCTTCTGGATCGCGCGCAGGGCGTGGAAGGCGACCAGGGCGTCGTTCGCGCCGATCTGCACCCACAGGTCGCCGTCGCTGCGGGACTTGTCGAGCCGGTCGGAGGAGAAGTCCGGCAGGGGGTCGAGCGCGGCCGGCCGCTGCTTCTCCAGGCCGGTCCGGGTGAAGAAGCTGTGGCCGAAGCCGAAGGTGAGGGTCAGCGAGGACGGGCCCGCGTCCCGGGCCACACCGGTGTCGTCGTGCGGAGCCGCCTCGCCCGCCATCAGCCTCTCGGCCGTGGCCGACCAGCGGCGCAGCAGGGCCGCCGCCTCCTTGCGGCCCGCGCCCGCCGCCAGGTCGAAGGCGACGAGATGGCCGCGCGCCTGGAGGCCCTCGGTGATGCCGGGCTGATGTTTCCCGTGAAACATCGCCCGGTCGGAGCCCACCGAGGTCAGCGGGACGGCCCCCGCGGGCGCGGCCGCGTACCCCACGGCACCGCCGGCCGCGCCGAGCACGAGGCCGGTGGCGCCGGCGGTGCCGAGCAGGGCGCGCCGGGAGATGCCGCCCGGGCCGGAGACGGGCCGCGTCGCCGGGGCCTCGGGCGTGCGGGCCTGGGGGAGGGACTTCTCGGGCATGGTGGGGTTCAGCCGATCTGCGCGTTCTTGGAGACGGTCGCCTGGTCGATGTCGGAGGTGCGGACCGTGACGGCGATCCTCCAGTCGCCGGCCATGGGGATCTGCACGTCGTTCGCCGACCAGTGGCCGGTGGCGATGTGGTCGGGGTTCACGGGGAGCGGGCCGATCTTCTTCGCCTCCAGGGTGAAGGCGACCTTCACCTCGGGGACGTCGAAGGCCCGGCCGTTGGGCCGCTGGACGTAGACGTGCATCTCGTTGCCGCCCGCGCGCGCGGGGTCGAGGTCGATGCTGACGACGCCCTTGCCGTCGGTGCCGCCGGTGTCGAACGGCATGTCCAGGGTGAGTGCGCCGGAGGCCGACGAGGTGCCGGAGCCGGTCGACGCGGAGGTGGCCGCCTCGGCCTCCTGCTCGGTGCGGCCCGGCTCGGTCTGGGTCAGCGCCGTCGTCACGGCGAGCAGGACCAGGGCGACGCCGGCCTCGGCGAGGACCGAGCGGCGCAGACCGAAGCGGTGCGGGTCGGCGTCACGCAGCCGCTTCTCCCGGGCGGCGTCGACGGCCGCGCGCTGCCGGGCGAGCTGGGCGGCACGCCGGGTGTCACCCGAGCCGGAGCCGGAGCCGGAAGCGGCACCGGACGCGGAGCCGGAACCGGCGCCCTTGCTCTCGCCCTTGTCGTCACCGCTCGCCCTGGAGACGGTGACCTGCTCCTTGCGCGCCTGCGCCGGCTCCCGCCGGGCCTGTGTCTGGCCCTTCTGCCCCTTCGCGGGGCGGGCGACCGGGTCCGTGAGCCGGCCCGTCCAGCGCCGGGACACGCCCGCGATGCCGACCAGCACCACCACCAGCCCGATCTTGACCAGCAGCAGCTGCCCGTACCGGGTCTCGGTGAACGCCGACCAGGAGCCGAGCTGCCGCCAGGACTGGTAGACGCCGGTGGCGACGAGCGCGAGGACGGACCCGAAGGCCACCCGGGAGAAGCGCTGGACGGCGGCGGCCTCGACCGGGGTGTCGGCGGGCGCCCGGTACAGCGCGGTCAGCAGGGCGGCGAGACCGCCCAGCCAGGCGGCGACGGCCAGCAGGTGGACGACGTCGACCGGCATGGCGAGGCCCGGCTGGAGCCCGGTGGAGGCGTGCTCGGCCATGGCCCAGCTGGCCGCGAGCCCGGCCGCGACGACGACCCCGCCGACGGCGAGCCCGAAGGTCAGGTCGCGCTTGTCCTGGCCCTCCTCCCGCCGGGTGTAGGCGCCGAAGAGGACGGCGACGAACAGCGCGGCGGCGGCGAGCAGCAGCAGCCGGGAGACCAGGGCGGCACCGGTCTTGGTCTGGAGCACCTGGCCGAGCAGGTCGAGGTCGAAGACGTCGGCGAACTTCCCCGAGGTGGTGTACGCGCCGCGCAGGAGCAGCAGCCACAGGGTGGCCGCGGTCAGCGCGATCCAGCCGCCGACGACGAGCCGCTGCAGGGGCCGTACGCCCGCGCCGCGCCGCCAGCAGGCGAGCACGAAGGCCGCGCCGCCGGCGAGGACGAGGAAACCGGCGTACGACACGTACCGGCCGAAGGCGTAGAGCCCGCCCACGACTCCGCCGCCCGCGGCCGGGCCGGTGCCGGAGACGACCGTCCGCGAGGGCGCTCCGACGGAGAAGGTGTAGGCGCCGGCGACGGGGTGGCTGTCCGCCGAGACGACCTGGTAGGTGACCGTGTAGGTGCCCTTGGCCAGGCCGCTCTTGAGCTTCACGGCGTACGTCGTGCCGCTCACGTTGGCGGGGCTGCCCGTCTGGACCGGCTTGCCCCGGGGGTCGAGGACGCGCAGGGAGTCGTCGTTCATCGCCACCTTCTCGGAGAAGGTGAGCGACACCTGGGTGGGCGCCTTGTCGGCCACCACCCCCTGCGCGGGGTCGCTGCCGGTCAGTGCCGCGTGGGCGGAGGCCGGTCCGGCGCCCGCCAGCAGCGCGCCGGTGACGGCGAGGAACAGCAGCAGCAGGATCCGCAGGCGGGGGGTGGTGGTCCGGGTCACGGTGATCCCTCCCTCAGTGGCCGGTCGACGGGTTGTACGTGGTGGACTTCACCGGCATCTCGACGGTGAGCGGCCCGGACTTGGCGAATCCGAGCTTCACGGTGACCGTCTGGCCCCGCCTCGGCGCGTGCTTCAGCTTCTCGAACATCAGATGGTTGCCACCGCTGCGGAACACGAGCTTCCCGTGGGCCGGTATGGCGAAGGAGGACCGCTCCGTCATGGCGCCGCCCGTCGTGCTGTGCATGGTGACCTCGCCGGCGGCGTCACTGGTGACCGAGGTCAGCTCGTCCTCGGAGGCGCCCTTGTTGGTGATCGTGAGGAAGCCGGCGGCCATGTCGGCGGAGACGGGCTGGGGCATGTAGGACGCGCTGACGGACAGCTCGGCCCGCCCGGGCCCCGTACCGGAACCCGAGCAGCCCGTGAGGGCGAGGGCACCGGTGAGCGCGCCCGCGGTCAGGGCGGCGGTACGACGCCTCACGGGGTGGCTCCCTCGACGAGCTTGGGCAGGTCCTTGGTGTAGTCGTCGACCGAGGCGCTCTCGCCGTAGAGCACGTACCCGGCGTCGGTCTTCGGGGAGAAGGCGATGACCTGGGTGCCGTGCACCGAGACGAGCTTGCCGTTCTTGTCCTTGCTCGTCGGCTCCACGGAGATGCCGACGGACTTGGCGCCCGCCTGGATCTTGGCGAAGTCGCCGGTCAGGCCGATGAACTGGGGGTCGATGCCCTTGAGCCACCTGCCCATCTCGGCGGGGGTGTCCCGGCCGGGGTCGGTGGTGACGAACACGACCCGGAGGTCGTTCTGCGCGGCCTTGGGCAGCGCCTTCTTGGCGACGGCGATGTTGCTCATGGTGGTCGGGCAGACGTCGGGGCAGTGGGTGTAGCCGAAGTAGACGAGGGTCGGGTGGCCCTTGGTCTCCTTGCGGAGGTCGTACGTCCGGCCGTGGGTGTCGGTGAGGACCAGGTCCGGCTTGTCGAACGGCCGGTCGAGGACGGTGGCGGCCCTGCCCGCGCCGGATCCTCCCTCCACCACGGCGACCGACGAGCCGGCGTCGTCGTCCCCGGAGCCGCAGGCGGAGAGGGTCAGGGTGGCGGCGGCGAGCAGGACGGCCGCCGTGAACGTCTTCTTGCGCATAGAGAAATGTCCCAGATGTATGAACTCCGGCGCGCACCGGGGTCGTGCGGGCGTCACGACGACGGCCCCGCACGACGCCCGGTACGCGCGGCGGAACGAGGGGCTCAGGCGGTGGTCCGGCGGCGGCTCGCGACGACGCCGTAGCCCACGCCGGCGACACCGATGACGATGCCCACCACGCCGAGCACGCGGGCGGTGGTGTCACTGCCGCTGCCGGAGTCGGCGGCGGCCGTCTTCTCGGTCTTGTCGGCCGTCTTCTCGGCGGCTGCCGAGCCGTGGTGGTCGTCGGTGGCGGCGGACAGCTCCAGGACGGGGGCCGGGTTCTCCGGTTCGTCCTGGCCCTCCTGCGGCACCTCGATCCAGCGCACGACCTCCTTGTTGGAGTACGTCTGGACCGCCTTGAAGACCAGTTCGTCGGTGTTCTCGGGCAGGGCGCCCAGGGAGACCGGGAACTTCTGGAAGTAGCCGGGCTCGATGCCCTTGCCGTCGGCGGTCCAGGTGACCTTGGTGACGGCCTCGTCGATCTTCTCGCCGTGCATGGTGAGCGGCTTGTCCAGCTTGGCCTTGGTGACCTCGACCTTCCAGCCGGGGAGCGCCTCCGGCATCACGGAGGCGATCGGGTGGTCGGCCGGGAGGTTGACCTCGACCTTGGTGGTCGAGGCGTTGTCGCGCTCGTTCGGGACCTTGAAGTCCACGACCGCGTAACCGCCCTTGGCCGCCGTGCCCTCCGGCTGCACGGAGACGTGCGCGAAGGCGGGGGCGGACAGCGTGAGGACGGCCGTACCCGCGACGGCAGCGGCGGCGGCGATACGAGAAGCCTTCATGGAAGCAGACACTCCACTCTGAGTCAGGTCCGGGTGGTTCCGGTGGTGAAGAGGAATACGCGCACGCGCGCGTGCCGCTCGACGGCGGCGCACCGGAATCCCTGTTCGTGAAGAAGTGGAGCGGTGACCGCGTCAGGCGGCGAGGAGGAAGCCGGCGGCGGGCGGGCCGCGGCGGATCACCGTGTGCTGGAGTACGGCGGTGTGCGGGGCCGGTGCCTCGTCGCGGTCGTCGCGCGGGCCGCGGGGGCCGGGCCCGGTGGCGGGCGGCAGCCCGGAGCACAGGGCGCGCGTCAGCGCGAGCGCGGCGCGCAGGGACCGTACGAGCGCCCCCTCCGCGACTCCATGCGCCGACAGGGCGATCAGCCGCAGCACGGCCAGGTCCCCGCGGCGCAGCAGCCAGCCCACGGCGAGGGCCGCGAGCAGATGGCCGAGCAGCATCGGCAGCGACGGCAGCAGGCCGGCCGAGGCGCCGGTCGCGTCGTGCGCGTGCTCCATGGTGCCGAGGGCGGCCGTGGGCCGTCCGGCGCGGTCGATGAGACGCGCGTCGAGCAGCAGCCGGAAGGCATGCCCGGGGGTGAGTGACGCCGGGGCCGACCCGCACACCAGCCGGGCGGCCTGCTCGACCAGCGCGCTGTCGCTCAGCATCCCGCCGGTCGTCGCGCCGCCCGTCGGACCGCCGGCCGTCATCGACGCCGCCGGCATCCCGCCGGAGGTCACGGCGGTCCCGTGCTGGCCCAGCCCGAACAGCGTGTGCAGCACGGTCTGGCCGAGGGCGAGGAGCGCGGCGATGCCCGGCAGCGAGCGGGCCCGCCCGGCGAGCGGTGCCACGAGCAGCAGCGAGCCGAGGAAGCCCGCGCAGAGCGTCCACAGTGGCACGCTCGCGCAGGAGGCCAGGGTGTGCCCGCACGCGGCCAGCGCGACGCAGACCGCGGCGAACACCGCGGCCCGCAGAATCCGGAGCCCGGCTCCGGGACGCGCCGTGCGCGGGTGGGGGGCAGTCATGGCCGCCTCATCATCGCACTGCCCGCACCGGCGGCGTACGCCAGGTCGTCCGATCCGGCCGCGATGCGCGTCCCTCATACACCGATTCCTCCCGGCGCACATCGGCCGTATGGGCTCGGTCACGGCGACGGAGTGCTTACGGAAACCTACGGGCGGCAATACGTAACGGTATGTCGAGCCGCGGCCAGGAGGCTGGAGCATGAGCATCTGGTGGTCACTCCATCTGCGGCGCGAGGCCGCCAGCGTGCCGCTCGCCCGGCGGCTGCTGATCGGCACGATGGAGACGGCGGGCGTCGACCCCGAGATCTCCTACGACCTGTCCGTCGCCCTGAGCGAGGCGTGCGCGAACGCCGTCGAGCACGGCGGGGACGCCGCGCGCGGCGCCTCGGAGGCGTACCGGGTCACCGCGTACCTCGACGGCGAGAAGTGCCGCATCGAGGTGGCCGACTCCGGTCCCGGTCTCACCCGCCCCCTCGACCCCCGGCCGGCCCGCCCGGACGCCGAGCACGGCCGCGGCCTCTGTCTGATCCGCGAACTCGCCGACCACGTCCACATCGGTGCCAAGCCCGGCCGGAGCGGCACGGTGGTCAGCTTCGACAAGATCCTCAAGTGGAAGAAGGATCCTTCGCTGCTCACGGCGTGACGAGCACGGGCGCGAGGGCTCAGCGGGGCGGCCCCAGCACCTTCGCCAGTGCCTCCAGGGCCTCCGGGTACGCCCGCTCCCGGGGGGTGCCGTAGCCGACGACCAGGCCCTGCGGCCGGCCGGCGCGCGGGCTGTGCCAGTGCTCGCCGAGGGTGCCCAGCGCCAGGCCCTCCGCCTCCGCCCGGGCCAGCACCTCGGCCTCGTCCGGAACCTCGATCAGCGCGTGCAGCCCCGCCGCGATCCCGCGCACGCTCCTGCGCGCCCCCAGCCGGTCCAGCAGCTGGTCCCGGCGCCGCCGGTAACGCAGTCGGCACGCGCGCACGTGGCGGTCGTAGGCGTGGCTGTCGATCAGCTCGGCGAGGGCGAGCTGGCCGATGGTCTCGGTGTGGTGGTCGCTGTGCAGCTTGACCTCGGTGACCGCGTCGACCAGGTGCGGGGGCAGCACCATCCAGCCGAGGCGCAGCGCGGGGCCGAGCGTCTTGGAGGCGGTGCCGAGATAGACGACCTGTCCGGGCGCCATGCCCTGCACCGCGCCCACCGGCTGCCGGTCGTAGCGGAACTCGCCGTCGTAGTCGTCCTCGACGATGAGCCCGCCCCGCGCGCGGGCCCAGTCGGTGAGCGCCCGGCGCCGCTCGGGGTGGAGGGTCACCCCGGTCGGGTACTGGTGGGCCGGCGTGACCACCACGGCCGCCGCGTCACCCAGCTCCTCCGGGCGCACCCCGCGCGTGTCGACCGGGACCGGCAGGACCGTTCCGCCGTTGTGCCGCACCACGTCCCGGTGGAACGGCAGCCCCGGGTCCTCCATGGCGACGGCGGCACCGCCCAGGACACGCGTGAGCAGCGCGAGGCCCTGGACGTACCCGGAGGTGACGACGATCCGCTCCGGCGGCGCGAGCACTCCGCGCGCCCGGCCCAGATAACCGGAGAGCGCGGTGCGCAGCTCGATCCGGCCGCGCGGGTCGCCGTAGTCGTACGCCAGCGAGGGGGCCGTCGCTATGGCGCGGCGCAGCGCGCGCAGCCAGGCCGCCGCCGGGAACGCGCCGACATCCGGGCTGCCCGGGCGCAGGTCGTGGCGGGGGGCACGCGCGCGTGCGTGCGCCTGCGGCGCCTCGGCGTCCACGACGGGCAGCTCGGCGACCCGGGTACCGGAACCCTGCCGGGCCGTCAGGTACCCCTCGGCCACCAGCTGGTCGTACGCCGCCTTGGCGGTGCCGCGCGAGATGCCCAGGCCGGCCGCGAGCCGCCGGGTGGCGGGGAGCCGGGTACCGGGCGCGAGCCGCCCCTCGCGTACGGCGTCCCTCAGCGCCCGTTCGAGCCCGACCCGGCGTCCGTCGGCCGAGTCGGGTTCGAGTTGCAGGTCCACACCGCATGCGGCCCAGAAGTCGTCCACGTGTCCACCCCCGTGAGTGCAGCGCCCCGTAAGGGGCGCGGGGACCTGCGCGACCAGCCACGGCTCCACCCGCAGACGAAATGGCCGGGCACCTCCCCGGTACCCGGCCATTCAAACGCAGATCAGCCCTTCAGCGAGGCCATCCAGGATTCGACCTCGTCCGACCGCCGAGGCAGCGCAGCGCTCAGGTTCCGGTTGCCGTCCTCCGTCACGAGGATGTCGTCCTCGATCCGGACGCCGATGCCCCGGTACTCCTCCGGCACGGTCAGGTCGTCGGCCTGGAAGTACAGCCCGGGCTCGACGGTGAGGACCATGCCCGGCTCCAGCGTGCCGTCCACGTACGTCTCGGTCCGCGCGGCAGCGCAGTCGTGGACGTCCATGCCGAGCATGTGCCCGGTGCCGTGCAGGGTCCAGCGGCGCTGGAGGCCCAGCTCCAGAACGCGCTCGACCGGGCCCTCGACCAGGCCCCACTCGACGAGCCGCTCGGCCAGCACGCGCTGCGCGGCGTCGTGGAAGTCGCGGTACTTGGCGCCCGGCCGCACGGCCGCGATACCGGCCTCCTGGGCCTCGTACACGGCGTCGTAGATCTTCTTCTGGATCTCGCTGTACCTGCCGTCGACCGGCAGCGTGCGCGTGACGTCGGCGGTGTACAGGGTGTGCGTCTCCACGCCCGCGTCCAGCAGGAGCAGGTCGCCGGAGCGGACCGGACCGTCGTTGCGGACCCAGTGCAGGGTGCAGGCGTGCGGGCCGGCCGCGCAGATGGAGCCGTAGCCGACGTCGTTGCCCTCCACGCGCGCGCGGAGGAAGAACGTGCCCTCGATGTAGCGCTCGGACGTGGCCTCGGCCTTGTCGAGGACCTTCACGACGTCCTCGAAGCCGCGCACGGTGGAGTCGACGGCCTTCTGCAGCTCGCCGATCTCGAACTCGTCCTTGACCAGACGCATCTCGGAGAGGAAGACCCGCAGCTCCTCGTCGCGCTCGGCGGTGACCTTGTCGGTCAGGGCGGCCTCGATGCCGGCGTCGTGGCCGCGCACCACGCGGACCGGGCCGGTGGCCTCGCGGAGCTGGTCGGCCAGCTCGCGCACGTCGGCGGCCGGGATGCCGTAGAGCGCCTCGGACTCGGTGAGGGAGTGCCGGCGGCCGACCCACAGCTCGCCCTGGCCGGAGAGCCAGAACTCGCCGTTCTCACGGTCCGAGCGCGGCAGGAGGTAGATCGTCGCCTCGTGGGCGTCGCCCTTGGGCTCCAGGACCAGGACGCCGTCCTCGGTCTGGTTGCCGGTGAGGTACGCGTACTCGACGGAGGCGCGGAAGGGGTACTCGGTGTCGTTCGAGCGGGTCTTCAGGTTGCCCGCCGGGATCACCAGGCGCTCGCCGGGGAAGCGGGCGGAGAGCGCGGCACGGCGGCGCGCGGTGTGCCCGGCCTGCTCGACCGGCTCCAGGTCACGCAGCTCCGTGTCGGCCCAGCCGGACTTCATGTTCTCGGCCAGCTCGTCGGAGACGCCCGGGTACAGGCCGTTCTTCCGCTGCTTGACGGTCTCCTCGGCCTCGGTCTCCGGGCCCTCCGCGGTAGCGGAGTCGGGTACAGCCGGGTTGAGCTCGTCGGACACGTGATCCTCCTCGATACGCCATTGATCTCCCCCGGGGCCCGCGACGCTCCTGCTTGTGGCCGAGCGGGGACCTCCATCATCGTACGGTCGTACCGGGTCCGGGCGGGGGCGGATGACCTGTTATGCCCGGTCATGCCAGCCGCCGGAGCGCGGCGCTCGGTGGGAGCGCGGTGCTCGGCCGAAGCGTGGCGCTCAGTCGAAGCGGGCCGCGAGCAGGACCACGTCCTCCTCGCTGTCGGCGGCGTCCAGGCCGTCCGGCAGGACCGCGCGCAGGACGTGGTCGGCGACGGCTCCAGGATCGTGCCGCACCGCGCGCGGGAGGCCCGCCGCGGCGGCGTGCAGCCGGGCGAAGGCCCGGTCCATCGGGTCGCCGGTACGGTGCAGCAGTCCGTCGGTGTAGAGCAGGACCGTCTCCCCGGCCGCCGCCTGGATCTCCACGCTGGGCGCCTCCCAGCAGGCGAGCATGCCGAGCGGGGCGGAGACGGAGGTCTCGGCGAACTCGGTGCGCCGCTCCCCGGTCAGCAGAGGCGGGCTGTGCCCGGCCCCGGCCAGGGTGATCTTGCGCAGGGCGGGCTCGCAGTAGGCGAACAGGGCGGTGGCGGAGCGTGCGGGCTCGGTCAGCCGCAGCAGCAGCTCCAGGTCGGACAGGACGGCGACCGGGTCCTCGCCCTCCATCACGGCGTAGGCGCGCAGGGAGGCCCGCAGCCGGCCCATGGCGGCCACCGCGCTGGGCCCGGAGCCGGTGACCGAGCCGACGGACAGGCCCAGCGCGGCCTCCGGCAGCGGCAGGGCGTCGTACCAGTCGCCGCCGCCGCGCGGACCGGTGCGGTGCCGGGCGGCGAGCTGGACGCCGGCCACCCGGGGCAGCCGGGAGGGCAGCAGCTCCCTGGTGAGCGTCGCCACGCACGCGCGCGTGCGTTCCACCTCCAGCAGCCGGGCGAGGTGTTCGGTGGCGTTCCGGACGTAGAGCCCGACGAGGTGGCGCCGGCGTTCGTCCGGCTCGGCCGGTTCGTCGTAGAGCCACACGGCGGCGCCGAGGCGGCCGGCGGTCTCGGTGGCCAGCGGGAGGGCGTAGCTGGCGGCGTAGCCGAGGCGGGCGGCGACCTCACGGTGGCGCGGGTCCAGGCCGTCCTCGGCGAACAGGTCGGGGTGGGCGATCTCGGCGGCGGCGCCGGTGTCGTACGGCAGGGCACCGGGCGGCACGGTCTCGATGTGGCCGAGGTCGGCGCGGCCGAGGCCGAGGCCGAGCGTGGTGCGGGGGCCGAGGCCGTCGGCGGGCTCCAGGACGACCAGGCCGCGGCGGGCGCCGACCAGGGTGGCTCCGGCGCGCAGCAGTTCGTGCAGGGCGTGGTCGAGGGCGTGGGTGCGGGAGAGGCGCTCGGTGAGTTCGTGGAGGGTCGTCAGATCGGAGACCCAGCCGGCCAGCCGGTCCTGGAGGACGGCGCCGGGGGCGGGGGCGGGGGCGTGGGGGGCGGGGACGGCGGGGGCGCCGGAGGCGGGCGGGGCGGGTGCGACAGTGTGGGCGGGAGTGGGAACCGTGGGATCGATTCCGGCCACTTTCGGAGGATGCGGGGCGTTCATGGCGCCCGGCCTTCAGACCGGTGCGTATTGCTCAAAAGCATCGCGAACCCCCATGTCATTCTGCGCCGCTAGCAGTGTCTCCACATGTACACGCACTCGTGAGGGGATGTCCAGCATTGTCCTGCGAGGATTCCTGGTGTCCATGGAGTCGGGGAGGGTTTTTCCCGAACCCCTTGCCTTACTGCCAAGTTGGCTAAAAACTGCCTTAGGTATCGCCTCATTGCGGTCGACTGGCCTTGCTCCACGGAGCGTCACAGCGGTCGTGATGGGTACGTACTCGGTGAAGGCCAGGGGTGGTTGGGGACCACCCGGAACCTGGCGACGGACCCGGGCGTCATAGCCACCGACGGCCGAGCCCCATCCTCCCGTGGCGGAGGCGGAGAGAAATACGCGCGACGGCAAAACGCCAGACTTCGCCACCCCCACGCCGCAGCCGTGCTTTTGATCGACGCACTATGGACGCGGCACGGCCGACGTTCGACCCCTTGGGGTTTCACCGGCGTGCGCAGGGGTGTGATGCGCCACAAGGTACGCACAGTGAAGTGATCGACACATGGTGTGATGTAGCCCACGGTGTTGCCAGCGGTGCAACGGAAAGGAACGAGCGCTCATGCGCGAGATCCTCGGAAGGCGACGCAGGCTTCTGTCCAGGCGGAACGGCGACAGGCCTGAGCTGATCGGCGCGGCCCTGACCTTCGCGACGGAATGGCAGTGGCCGGTACTGCCCGGCGTGGCACCGGATCCGCAGGGGCGGGCCCGCTGCGCCTGCCCCGACCCGGAGTGCACGGTGCCCGGTGCCCATCCCTTCGACCCCGGCCTGCTCGCGGCCACCACCGACGGGCGCATGGTGCGCTGGTGGTGGACCAACCGGCCGACCGCCCCGATCGTCCTGGCCACCGGAGGCACGGCGCCCTGCGCGGTCAGCCTGCCGGCGCTCGCCGCCTCCCGCGCCCTCGCCCTGCTCGACCGGCGCGGCATGCGGCTCGGCCCGGTCGTCGCCTCGTCGAGCCGCTGGGCGCTGCTCGTGAAGCCGTACTCCATGGAGCAGCTGGGCGAGCTGCTCTACGCCAAGGACTTCGTCCCCGGCTCCCTGCGCTTCCACGGAGAGGGCGGCTATCTCGCGCTGCCCCCGTCCGAGACCGGCCAGGGCGCCGTCCGCTGGGAGCGGGCCCCGCTGCCCGGCTCCGCCTCGCCGTGGGTGCCGGACGTCGAGGCCGTGGTGGACGCCGTGGTCGACGCCCTCACTCGTACGGGTGTGAGCGCGCCCGAGTTGTAGGGGTGTCGGGCGCGGGCGGGCGGCCGAGCGCCGCTCGCTCGTTATCTTCCGCCTATGCTGCGTCATTCCGGGCGTTCTTCCGGGCGTCATGCCGGGCGCCACTCCGGGCCTCGTTCCGGGGGTCCCTCCGGGCCTCGTTCCGGGCGCCACTCCGAGTCTCGTTCCGGGGGTCCTTTCGGGGGTTGGTCCGGCGACCACCGTGCTCCGTGGCCGCTGTGCGGTCTGCGGGATCCCCGACGGCTCCGTGTGCTCGCCCTCGTGGGTGTCGTGGTGGGCGTGGTCGCGCTGCCGCTGGCCGTGGCGTCCGCCGGGCAGGTGGGCGACGCCGGCCCGGCCGTCGACCCGTCCGCAGCGCCGACCGCCGCGCCTGCCGCTGCCCGCGGGAGTGCCGACGACCGCCCGGACACCGCCCGGCGCTCCCCCTTCCTGCTCGGCGTCGGGCTCGCCACCGCCGTCCGCTGCGGACCGGAACTGACCTCGCCCGACGGCATCGAGGCGCAGACCTGTGTGCTGACGCAGGGCGAGGACACCTGGGCGCGCGCGTACTACCGCAACGCCACCGGCGAGTCGCTGGACTCCCTGTTGAGCCTGATGGGGCCGGGCGGCCGGAACGTGCAGATGCGCTGTGTCACCGGGGCCGACGACGAGCCCGCCACCTGTGAGACCCCGCGCGAGCACAGGCGGGGCCGACCGGACGCCTACACGGCCGTCACGGAGTTCGCGGAGCGCGGGGCGCGGGGCGCGCTCCTGCTGCGGTCGGGAAGTAATTCCTGAGCGGGACACGGGAGTTGCAGTGCGGGGGGTGAGGGGCCCCGCGCCGGCGGGGCGGGCGAGGCGCGCCGGGTGTCGGGAGAACCGGCGCCGGGCGGCCGGGGATGTCCCGCTGAGGTGTCGCGGGCGTCGGGGGCGGCGGTGCCGGGGGGCGCCGGTGCCGGGATGCGGGGCCTTCGCGCGGGGGCGGCAGGGGAAGCGGCGCGGGGCGGCAGGAGAGGCCACGCGGGGCCGGCAGGAGAGGCGACACGGGTCGCTGTGCGGCGGCGGGCGCACAGATGGAAAGACCCGGTTGCTGGCGACGGGGGATGCACCAGCAACCGGGCTACTGGAACGGTAACAAGAGATCGGCGGTTCGCAAATTCCGGGTTGCCTATTCGGACACCGATTTCCCTGCTGGAACCGGGAGTTGTGACAGGAGTCACCTGCCCCGCGGCCCGGCGCCAGGGCTGACCGACCGGTCAGCCGTGACACGCGCGAGCGGGATGTCAGCTGAGCGTGACCTGCCGGTTGGTCAGCCCGCCGCGCGCCCGGCGCTCTTCAGGAGTGAGCGGTTCCTGCACGGCGAGGGCGGCGGCGAGGCGCTCGGCGAACTCGGCGGCCGGCTTCTCCACGTCCTCGGCACCGACTCCGCTCGGCAGGTCCCAGACCGGCACGGTGAGGCCGTGAGCACGGAAGGAGCCCACGAGCCGGGTGCCCTCGCCGAGGCTGGAGCGGCCCGCCGCGTGCAGCCGGGCGAGGGCGTCCAGAAGCTGCTCCTCCGGGTGCGGCATGACCCAGCGGAGGTGGTTCTTCTCCGGGGTCTCGCACCAGTACGCCGCGTCCACGCCGGCCAGCTTCACGGTCGGGATGGCGGCGGCGTTGGCCCGCTCCAGAGAGGCGGCCACCTCCGGCGTGGCGTTCTCCGCGTCCGGCACCCAGAATTCGAAGCCGCTGTGCACGACCGGCTCGAAGGCGGCCTCCGGGTCGAGCAGGTCCTGCAGCCGGGGCCCCTCGGCGGGGGCGCGGCGGCCCTGCACCGGGGTGCCGGGCTCGGCCTCCAGCGCCCGCCGCAGCGTGTCGGCGAGGTCGCGGCTGATGTCGCCGGACGCCGTGTCGTTCTGCAGGCCGATCAGGACCGAGCCGTCGTCGCGGCGCAGCGCGGGCCAGGCCATCGGCAGCACCGTGGCCAGGGTGACCGAGGGGACGCCCTCGGGCAGGCCGTCCTTCAGGGTCAGCTCGGCCGTCGCCGCCGGGACCAGCTCCCGCATCGCCACCCAGTCGCACTCGCCGGGCAGCCCCTCGAACGGGCGGTGCACCAGCTCGGTCGCGGCGTGCGCGGCGGCCCGGCCGTGGCAGGCCTTGTAGCGTCGGCCGCTGCCGCAGGGGCAGGGTTCGCGGGCGCCGACCACCGGGATTTCCCCGTCGATCGGCTGCGGCTTGGCCTTCGTCTGGGGTCGCTTCTTGGCCATCGTGGGTGTCTCCCGGTTACGGCGCTTCTCGTACGGCGGGAGCCTAGCCGTTCACGACACAACCAACGGGAACCTGTGGACAACGCACGCGCGCTCGACGCCGGTGGTGTGACCGGGGGCCGTCGGCCGCCCCGGTCAGTCCAGGTCCTCGAAGGCGTCCGCGAAGTCCAGACCGGACAGGCCGGGAAGACCGGAGAGACCGGGCAGACCGGCGAGGCCGGGGAAGCCGGGCAGGTCGGGCAGCCGTGACGGCTCGGCCAGGCCGGGGACACCCGGAGTGCTCACGTCGGGCACGCTCGGCGTGCTCAGGTCGGATACGCCCGGAGCGGTCAGGTCCGGAAGCGTGGGACGGGTGACGCGCGTAGCGAAAGCCTCACGGCTGCACCGGGCGTCGGGATCGTGGACGTCCGCGTGGACCACCACCCAGACCGTCACCTCGCCCTGGACGTCGTCCCGGACGCCCCAGTCGTCGGCGAGCGCCGTGATGATGTTGAGCCCCCGCCCGCCGTGCGCGGTCACCGACGGAGTGGCCGGCGCCGGGCGGGTCGGGCCGCCGCCGTCCGTGACCTCCACGATGAGCCGCCCACGCGTGTCGACCCGCCAGGCGGCGCGGACGTCCCCGTCCCCCACCGGCGCGTCCCCAAGAGGGCGCCCGTGTTTGCAGGCGTTGCTCAAAAGTTCGGAAAGGATCAGTACGGCGTCGTCGATGACCGATTCCGGTACGCCACCGCTGCGTAGCTGCGCCCGCATCCGGTGCCGCGCCTTCCCCACGCCCGCAGGGCCATGGGGTACGGCCATGCTCGACGACGTGGGCACCTCCTGTGCCACCACCAACGCCACCCCCGAGACCTCCTTCGCCCCACGCCACGGTGTGGATGCCCTCTTGGCCTGTACCGGAAACCGGCCAATCCCCTTCCGGTGAGGCACTCGACGGGACCGAACACGCACCGAACGCGCCGGAGCACTCCACGTGACCAGGAGGAGGGTCGGGAGGCGCCCGGTACGCGCCGGAACGGGACGGGTGGCGGACCGTCCGCTCAGCGGCCCAGTTGCCGCAGCACCGCGCGCGGGCGGTTGGTGATGATGGCGTCCACGCCCAGTCCGACGCAGAGATCGACGTCCTCGGGCTCGTTCACGGTCCAGACGTGGACCTGGTGGCCGGATCGCTTCAGCCGCTCCACGTAGGCGGGGTGGCTGCGCACGATGCGGATCGAGGGGCCCGCCACGCGCACGCCCGCGGGCAGCCGGCCGTCGCGCAGCCGGGGCGAGACGAACTGCATCAGGTAGACCGTCGGCAGGGTCGGCGCCATGGCGCGCACGCGGTGCAGCGAACGCGCGGAGAAGCTCATGACCCGGACCGGCGACTCGGCGGCGGAGGCCGGCGCGTCCAGTCCGAACCGCTTCAGGAGTGTCAGCAGCCGCTCCTCGACCTGGCCCGCCCAGCGCGTGGGGTGCTTGGTCTCGATGGCCAGCTCCACCCGCCGTCCGGCGTCCGCGACCAGTTCCAGCAGCCGTTCCAGGGTGAGGACGGAGGTCTCCTCGCGGTCCTCGGGACGGTGCTCCCAGTCGGGCTCCTCGTCCCGCCCGCGCCAGGCCTCGCGCGTCTTCCAGGAGCCGAAGTCGAGGGCGGCGAGATCGGCCAGTTCGAGCGCGGAGACCGCGCCGCGGCCGTTGGAGGTACGGTTCACCCGCCGGTCGTGGACGCAGACCAGATGGCCGTCCGCGGTCAGCCGTACGTCGCACTCCAGGGCGTCCGCGCCGTCCTCGATCGCCTTCCGGTAGGCGGCGAGGGTGTGCTCGGGGGCGTCTTCCGACGCGCCCCGGTGGGCGACGACCTGGAGGGCATGCTGTCGTGCGTGGGTCACCGCGTCATGGTGCCACCGTCGCCGGGTACACGGGGCGGCACTGCACCCGTGGATAAGACCTTTGCCTCGAAGATCCTATATAAACCGATATAAAGAAGACCGTCGAACCCACAGCAACGGCTTATCGTGCTCTGACGGCCAGTGGGAAAAGCTGAGTGCAGACCAGTGCTTGACTGCAGACCAGTGTTATCGACGACAACAGGCGTGGACCGAGGAGAAGACCTGTGAGCACCGAGAACGAGGGCAACGCGGTACCCCCGGCGCCGTCCGCACCTCCCGTGCCGATGGCCTCTCCCGCCGTCTCCCCGCAGGGCCCCGCGCCCGTGGGGAGCGCACCGACCGCTCCGCTCCCGCCCGTGCCCCCGGAGGCCCCCGCGGCCCCGGCGGCCTCCGCGGCGCCGGACCACGGCCCGGGGTACCAGGGGCCGCCGCAGCCCGGCCCGGCCCCCGACGGCTCCTGGCCGCCGCCGGCCACCCCGGCCTACAGTGACGGCGGCACCGGCGGCCCGGGTGCCGGTTGGGGTGCCTCGTACCAGCAGCCCGCCCCCAAGCCGCGCAGCGGACGCGGCGGACTGGTGGCGGCGGTCCTGGTGGCCGCGCTGGTCGCGGGCGGCCTGGGCGGCGGCCTCGGTTACACCCTGGCCAAGGACCGGGACGACCGCGGCTCCACCACCGTCTCCGCGAGCGACAGCGCCACGCAGGTCAAGCGCGCGCCGGGGACGATCGCGGGCGTGGCCGCCAGGGCGCTGCCCAGCACGGTGACCATCGAGGCGGAGAGCAACAACGGCGAGGGCGGCACGGGCACCGGGTTCGTCTTCGACACCCAGGGCCACATCGTCACCAACAACCACGTGGTGGCCGACGCCGTGGACGGCGGCAAGCTCACGGCCACGTTCCCGGACGGCAAGAAGTACGACGCCGAGATCGTCGGCCACGCGCAGGGCTACGACGTCGCGGTCATCAAGCTCAAGAACGCGCCGTCCGACCTCAAGCCGCTCGCCCTCGGTGACTCCGACAAGGTGGCCGTCGGCGACGAGACCATCGCCATCGGCGCCCCCTTCGGGCTGTCCAACACGGTGACCACGGGCATCATCAGCGCCAAGAACCGCCCGGTGGCCTCCAGCGACGGCAGCTCCAGCAGCAAGGCGTCGTACATGAGCGCGCTGCAGACCGACGCGTCCATCAACCCGGGCAACTCCGGCGGCCCGCTGCTGAACGCCTCCGGCGCGGTCATCGGCATCAACTCCGCGATCCAGTCCAGCGGGAGCGGCGGCTTCGGCACCGGCCAGTCCGGCTCGATCGGTCTGGGCTTCGCCATCCCGATCAACCAGGCCAAGTACGTCGCCCAGCAGCTGATCAAGACCGGCAAGCCGGTGTACGCCAAGATCGGCGCGTCCGTCTCCCTGGAGGAGTCCACCGACGGCGCCCAGATCACCGACCAGGGCACGGGCGGCGCCGCCGCGGTCGAGGCGGGCGGCCCCGCAGCCAAGGCCGGCCTCAAGCCCGGCGACGTCATCACCAAGCTCGACGACCACGTGATCGACAGCGGTCCGACCCTGATCGGCGAGATCTGGACCCACAAGCCGGGCGACAAGGTGGTGATCACCTACAAGCGGGGCGGCCAGGAGCACACGGTGGACCTCACGCTGGGGTCCCGCCAGGGCGACAACTGACCCGCCCCGCCCCGCACACGCGAGGGAGCCCGGTACGCTGTACCCGCTCCGTCCCGGCCGGACGGAGCGAGGTGGGTTGCCCGAGCGGCCTAAGGGAACGGTCTTGAAAACCGTCGTGGCGCGAGTCACCGTGGGTTCAAATCCCACACCCACCGCGCAGGTTGAAGGCCCCTGACCAGGAACATTGGTCGGGGGCCTTCGTCGTACGCGGTGCCCGCTCGTAACCGTGGTTCCCCGTGAGTTCCCGGTCCATCGGGCGCGGTAGGGGCACGGTCAGACGTTGCGACCGAACCTGGACACTGAGCCGCCAAAAGCAACTAGCAGGGGTGCGAGAGCGATGGCGTTGGCGTAGGCCGAGGCGGCCAGACCAGCCTGCGGCCACGCGATCAGGATCAGGACGATCACGATGATCGGGTACTGCTTCCGCCCGTGGTTTGACAGGTCCCACGGGGCAAGGGCCACACTCATTATTGGGCCTCCTAGAGGTTCGAAACCCGCTCCTGCCGTGCACGCCTAGGAACCTGTTCGGCAGGGGCGGGTTCTCTGTGCTGCCTGGCTCATGGTGACCCAATCCAGTGAGTTGGCAAATTCGATCTGGCTTTTGCCCCGGACGGAGCCGCACCTCCTCACACCGCTCGAAGCGTCCCGGATCGTGCGGAGCGCGACCAAGCCGCATGACCTGCTGATCGCGCTCCTTGCGTACGCGGGTCTGCGAGTTGGCGAGGCTTTCGCCCTGCGGCGTGTGGACATCGACGTGTCCGGCGGTCTGGTCCTGGTCGATGAGAACCTGGCGGAAGCCAACGGCGCCCTGGTCTTCGACACGCCGAAGTCACATCAGAAGCGGCTTCTCCGGGCTGGCCCGACGTGGGCTACGCCCCTCGGCCGACACCTGGAGCAGTGCCCGGTGGAGATGACGCGCTCCTCTTGACGACGCCCGGCGGCAAGCCCCTGCTCGCGAGCCACCGTGGGTTCACATCCCCCACCCACCGCGTGATCAACGGCTCCTGACCAGGAGAGATGGTCAGGGGCCGTTGTGCTGCGCTGCGCTCCTCTAATAACCGCCGCTTTCCGCTTCGTCAAGTCCCGAATCCTCGGAGCGTGACCCTGTTGCCGGATTCCGGCCTACTTGAAGTGCGGGCCTCACCGGAAACCCCCCAGGAACACGAGGCACCGGGACGTGAAAAGCGTCTTTCACTTCACGAGGAGAGCCATGATCCGCAGCATCCGCAAGCAGAACCGAGTCCGCAGCAACCGTGCTCTGGCCCTGGCGACGATCACCGCTTCGGCCGCCGTCGTCGGCGGCGTCGTGATCCCGGCCGGCGCGGCGCTCGCGGCCCCGATGCCGGATTCCGCGGTGGTCACCTCCGCACCGGGCAAGGGGCACCACAAGAATCACCACAAGAACCTCTGCACGGACAAGAAGTGGCACAAGAAGCACTCCAAGGACTCGAGGTACTCCTGCTGGTACCGGAACCAGCAGTTCTTCTGGGACAAGCACCACAAGGTGTTCTTCGTGGAGAAGGACAACAAGCCGCGTTTCCTCGCCCCGAGCCTCAACAACATCAACTTCTTCCAGACCGTCAACATCACCAACAACCAGACCAACAACATCACCAACAACGGCATCCTCAACGGCGGAATCAATATCAACAACGGCAACCAGTTCAAGGACGAGAAGGGAATCGAGAAGCTGGCGGATCAGAAGAAGAAGGAGGAGGAGCAGAAGAAGACTGACGAGGAGAAGAAGACCGACGACGAGAAGAAGGCCGACGACGAGAAGAAGGCCGACGACGAGAAGAAGACCGACGACGAGCAGAAGAAGCAGGAGGACCAGCAGAAGAAGGCTGACGACGAGCAGAAGAAGACCGACGAGGAGCAGAAGAAGGCCGACGACGAGCAGAAGGCTGACGACGAGCAGAAGAAGCAGGAGGACCAGGCCCCGGCCCAGGACAACGCCGACCAGCCGGCCGACCAGAGCGCGGACCAGCCCGCCGACGTGCCCGCCGACCAGAGCGCGGACCAGCCCGCCGACGTGCCCGCCGACCAGAACGCGGACCAGCCGGCCGACCAGCCGGCCGACCAGAACGCGGACCAGCCCGCCGACGCGCCCGCCGACCAGAACGCCGACCAGAACGCGGACCAGCCCGCCGACGCGCCCGCCGACCAGAACGCGGACCAGTCCGCCGACCAGAACGCGGACCAGAGCGCGGACCAGTCCGCCGACCAGTCCAGCGGCCAGTCCGCCGACCAGCCGGCCGCGGACGCCGGGGCCGGTGACGCCGGGGCCGCCGACGCCGGTGAGTGATCCGTCAGTCCGTTCCCTGTGGGGTGAAGGCCTTCCCGGCCTTCACCCCACAGGCATGCTCACGGCCGGTGCCCGGTCAGCCGTGCCGCCGACGCGATGGTGGCGCGGGCCTCGCGTTCGGTCAGCCCGGTGTCGCGGGCCGCGGCCACGAGCGGGGCGACGAGGGCGGGCCCGATGCCGCTCTCGTAAGCCCGGCAAGCCGCCCAGAACAGGCGGGTGTTGCGCTGCCCCTCGTGCGCGGCGAGGACGAACTGGACCAGTCCCTGCCCGTGGCCGCCCGTCGGCGGATGGGCCGCCGAGGCGGGGTGCGGCGCGCGGGGCGGGGGCAGCAGCAGGCGGAGCAGGGACGGCGGACAGGGAGCCGGGGGCAGGTGGGCGGTGCCGGGCGCGGTGGTGTAGACGCCGTGGTCGGTGCGGGAGCCGGGGCCCACGAGATAGCCGCCGGCACCCCGGATGTCGATGCCGGGGGCGAGCCGGCCGGCCGAGTTCGGTACGACGGTGTCCGGCGGGCCGGTCAGCCACAGGTGCCGTCCGCCGCTCGGGGTGAGGACGACGACCGTCTCCGGGATCGTGAACAGATGGCGCAGGGCCAGCTCGCGCAGGGCGGCCGAGGAGTCCGTGCCGGACTTGGTGTCCAGGTCCACGCCGATCAGGCGGTACGGGGGGAGTCCGCAGGCGATGCCGTAGCCGGTGGCCCAGGGCGCGGCGGCGAAGAGCGCGCGGATGCGGACCGGATCGGTGGAGGCGTCGTACACGCCGTGGCCGAAGCGTCCGCACTCACCGTGGCAGGGGCGTCCGGCCGGACCCGGGCTCGGGTCGGCGTGGTGCGGGGAGCGCAGGGCCGGGAGCTTCGTCCGGGACAGGGGGATGACGGCCAGACCGCGTTCGGCGGCTGACAGGGCGTGTGCGAGGGCCAGCGTCCTGGCCTGCCGGTCGGTGGTGGCCATGGAACCATGTTCGTACGTACGTTCGAAAAAGGGAAGGGCGGCACGGGGTGACACGCCGGTGTGGGCGGGGGTGGTCGGAAAAGTGCCGGAACGATTCATCCCTTGTGTTGCCTCAGGGGAGGGATGCGGGAGGCGGTCCGCATGGGGGGGCGAAGCGGCAAAAGGTGGCGATAGGGGTTTATCGACTTGTCCTCACGCTTACGTGCTAATCGCGGCTTCCGAGACGGTTCGCCGGGGATTCGGTGGGCAACTCTGGTGGCGCGACGTCGTCCACGACTGTCAAGGCGGTCGGCCAACTGCCTCGACACCAACCACAGTTCACGAACTCCCGGCCTTCGGGCCGCTGAGTGCTTGGTTCTGGAGGAACACATGGCACGTATCCGTACCGCTCGCGTTCTCGCCGCCGTCTCCGCCCTCCCACTCGCAGCCGCCCTCTTCGCCGGTGTCGCGGCGGCGGACAACGGCGCCATCGCGGACGACGGATCGAACGCGGGCGTGGCGGCCGTCCTCGGCAGCGGGGTCGGCGGCATCAACACCGGAAACTCGGCCACCACGAACCAGAACGCGGTCGGCTCCGGAGCCTCGAACCAGAGCAACACCGCGCAGGTCGACGGCTCCGCGTTCGCGGCCGTCCAGCAGGGCAACGACAACGTCCGCGTCGACTTCGTGAACCTGTGGTGAGCCTCGGGCGGGGGCCCTCCTGACGAGGGTCCTCGCGGGGTGTGCTTCAGGGTCGCACGACGTCTGCGCGGCGGTGCCTCGGCGCCGCCGCGTCGGCGTTCCCGCGGAGAAGGGCGGGCCGGCCGGCCCCGGCCGGGGAAGCGTGCGGTTCGCGCAGTGCGGGGTCCGACGGTGACCTTGACACTCCCGGTAATCTGACGGACAGTCAGAAATCGTTCCCGACGTCAGGGGGTGGCGGTGCGCGAGGAGCGGACGTACGACGAACTGGGCGCGCGGCTCAAGGAGTTCGAGGGGCGGCCGGCCGCCGCCTCCGGGACCGGGAAGGACCCGGTGAACGCGCCGATGATCCGGCACTGGTGCGAGGCACTGGGCGACACCCACCCCGCCTACACCGGCCCGGACGCCATCGCCCCGCCCACCATGCTCCAGGTCTGGACGATGGGCGGCCTGAGCGGACACCAGGGCCGCACCGGCGCGTACGACGAACTCCTCGGCCTGCTGGACGCGGCGGGCTGCACGGCCGTGGTGGCCACCGACTGCGAGCAGGAGTACCTGCGGCCCCTGCGGCCGGGCGACGAGATCGTGTTCGACACGGTCGTCGAGGAGGTCTCCGGCCGCAAGACGACGAGGCTCGGCACCGGCTACTTCGTCACGACCCGGATGGAGGTCCGGGTGGACGGCGAGCCGGCCGGCACCCACCGCTTCCGCATCCTCAAGTACGCCCCCGCCTCCGCAGCACCCCGGGCGCGCCGCCCCCGCCCGGTGGTCAACCGGGACAACGCCGGCTTCTGGCGGGGCGTGGCCGAACACCGGCTGCTCATCCAGCGCTGCACGGGCTGCGGCACCCTCCGCCACCCGTGGCTCCCGGGCTGCAACGCCTGCGGAAGCCCCGAGTGGGACACGGTGGAGGCGGGCGGCGAGGGCACGGTCCACTCGTACGTCGTGCTGCACCACCCGCCCTTCCCGGCCTTCGACCCCCCGTACGCGGTCGGTCTGATCGAGCTCGCCGAGGGCGTGCGGATGGTGAGCAACGTGGTGGGGGTGCCGTACGACAAGGTGCGCATCGGGCTGCCGGTGCGCCTGGAGTTCCGCGCGTACGACGAGGAGCTGACGCTGCCGGTGTTCCGGGCGGTGGAGCGGTGAGGGCCGGGGACCGGCTGGCGCCGCTGGAGATCCCGGTGACCCGCACCCTGATCGTGGCGGGCGCCATCGCCTCCCGGGACTACCAGGACGTGCACCACGACCCGGAGCTGGCCCGGCAGAAGGGCGCGCCGGACGTCTTCATGAACATCCTGACGACGAACGGCCTGGTCGGCCGGTACGTCACCGATCACTTCGGCCCCACGGCGGTGCTCCGCAAGGTCGCCATCAGGCTGGGGGCGCCCAACCATCCGGGGGACACCATGGTGCTGACCGGCAGCGTCGAGGAGGTCCACGGTGACACGGCCGTGGTCCGGGTCGTCGGGACCAACGGCCTCGGCACCCATGTGACGGGCACGGTGACGGTCACGGTCGCGGAGGCCGCCGTCCCGCGGGCCGTGGTTCCGGAGATCGCGGTCACGCAGGCCGTGGTTCCGGAGATCGCGGTCGTGGAGGCCGTCGTCCCGGAGACCACGGTGCCGGAGGCCGGTCGATGAGCCTGCGCCGCCGCGACACCCTCGGCGGGCGCGCGGCGATCGCCGGCATCGGGGCCACCGAGTTCTCCAAGGACTCCGGCCGCAGCGAGCTGCGCCTCGCGGTGGAGGCGGTACGGGCCGCGCTCGACGACGCGGGGCTCACACCGGCCGACGTGGACGGGCTGGTCACCTTCACCATGGACACCAGCCCGGAGATCACCGTGGCCCAGGCGTGCGGCATGGGCGAGCTGTCCTTCTTCTCGCGGGTGCACTACGGCGGCGGGGCGGCCTGCGCCACCGTCCAGCAGGCGGCGCTCGCGGTGGCGACGGGCGTGGCCGAGGTGGTGGTCTGCTACCGGGCGTTCAACGAGCGGTCGGGCCGCCGGTTCGGCGCGGGGGTGCGGCACCGGGAGCCGTCGGCGGAGGGCACGGCGCTCGGCTGGGTGCTTCCGTTCGGGCTGCTCACCCCGGCCTCCTGGGTGGCGATGGCGGCCCGGCGCTATCTGCACGCCTACGGCCTGGCACCGGAGGCCTTCGGGCACGTGGCCGTGGTGGACCGGGCGTACGCGGCGACCAACCCGGCCGCGTACTTCCACGGCCGCCCGATCACCCTCGCCGACCATGCCGCCTCCCGCTGGATCGCCGAGCCGCTGCGGCTGCTGGACTGCTGCCAGGAGACCGACGGCGGACAGGCGGTCGTCGTCACCTCCCTGGAGCGGGCCCGGGACCTGCCGCACCCGCCCGCCGTGATCGCGGCGGCGGCCCAGGGCGCGGGCCGGGCCCAGGAGCAGATGACCAGCTTCCACCGGGGGGACCTGACCGGCCTGCCGGAGATGAGTACGGTGGCCCGCCAGCTGTGGCGCACCTGCGGTCTCGGCCCGGACGCCATCGACGTGGGCATCCTCTACGACCACTTCACCCCGTTCGTGCTGATGCAGCTGGAGGAGTTCGGGTTCTGCGGCAGGGGCGAGGCGGCGGACTTCGTGGCGGAGCGGAGGCTGCCGCTGAACACCCACGGGGGCCAGCTCGGGGAGGCGTACCTGCACGGTATGAACGGCATCGCGGAGGCGGTCCGTCAGCTGCGGGGCACGGCCGTCAACCAGATCCCGGGCGCGTCCCGCACCCTGGTGACGGCCGGCACCGGCGTGCCGACGTCCGGCCTGGTCCTGACGGCGGACGGCTGACCTCCCCCGGGGATGCCCGCCGTGACCCTCATGGGTGTACCGGGGTCCAGCCGTGGGTCTTCCGGTGGTGCCCGCGGACCCCAGGGTGGTACCCCTGATTCTCCGGGCCGTACCCGTGCGTCTCAGGGCGGTATCCCTGGACCTCCGGGCCGTACCCGTGCGTCTCGGGGTCGTACCCGCAGACGGGACGAGGCCGCGCTCCACCTTCAGGAGGTGCAGCCGGCCCCACCCCTACAACCTGAGGGGGACTCCGCTTCGGGACCTGCGGCCGATCCCGGGCGGTGGGTCCCGCTCCTAGCGTGGAGCCATGACCACACCCGTCTGCACCAGCGCCTCGGCCGCCGCCGCACCCGCGCGGCAGACCCGCACCCACTACCCGTCGTTCGCGTCCTACGTGCGGGCCCGTCAGCCGGTCCTGCTGCGCACCGCCCGCTCGCTGACCGCGAACCCCAGCGATGCCGAGGACCTGCTGCAGACCGCGCTCGCCAAGACCTACGTGGCCTGGGAGCGCATCGAGGACCAGGGGGCGCTCGACGGCTATGTGCGCCGGGCACTGCTGAACACCCGGACCTCGCAGTGGCGCAAGCGCAGAGTCGACGAGTTCGCCTGCGACGAGCTGCCCGAGCCGGAGCCCGCGCCCGGCCACGACGACCCGGCCGAGCGGCAGGCGCTGCACGACGCGATGTGGCAGGCGGTCCTGCGGCTGCCGGTCCGCCAGCGGGCGATGGTCGTCCTGCGGTACTACGAGGACCTCAGCGAGGCCCAGACCGCCGAGGTGCTCGGTGTGTCCGTGGGCACGGTGAAGTCGGCCGTGTCGCGCGCGCTGGGCAAGCTGCGGGAGGATCCCGAGCTGGTGCTGGCCCGCTGACCGGGGTTCCCGTCACCTCAGTGACGTACCCCCTAGTGACATACCGCGTGGTATGTGCGCAGAATCAGCGCACCCCTACCCCCGCGTAGGACCACCGCGAAGGCAATGTCGCCCGGGAGGACTCCGTGCTGGCCACCATGCAGGACGTACCGCTGTTGATCTCCAGGATCCTGACCCACGGGTCGACGGTCCACGGCTCGTCGCAGGTGACCACCTGGACCGGGGAGCCCGAACCGCACCGGCGCGGCTTCGCCGAGATCGGAACCCGCGCCGCCCAGCTGGCGCACGCCCTGCGGGACGAGCTGGGGGTGAGCGGCGACGACCGGGTGGCCACCCTCATGTGGAACAACGCCGAGCACGTCGAGGCGTACTTCGCGATCCCGTCCATGGGCGCCGTCCTGCACACACTGAACCTGCGGCTGCCCGCCGAGCAGCTGGTGTGGATCGTGGGCCACGCGGCCGACAAGGTCGTCGTCGTCAACGGCTCCCTCGTCCCGCTGCTCGCGCCGCTGCTGCCGAAGATGCCGACGGTCGAGCACGTCGTCGTCTCCGGGCCCGGCGACCGCGCACCGCTGGCGGGCGCCGGCGCCCGGGTGCACGAGTACGAGGAGCTGATCGCGGGTCGGCCCACCCACTACGACTGGCCGGAGCTGGACGAACGCCAGGCCGCCGCCATGTGCTACACCTCCGGCACCACCGGCGACCCCAAGGGCGTGGTGTACAGCCACCGTTCCATCTACCTGCACTCGATGCAGGTCAACATGACCCAGTCGATGGGCCTGACCGACCAGGACACCTCGCTCGTCGTCGTCCCGCAGTTCCACGTCAACGCCTGGGGGCTGCCGCACGCCACCTTCATGACCGGCGTGAACATGCTGATGCCCGACCGGTTCCTGCAGCCGGCCCCGCTCGCCGAGATGATCGAGCGTGAACGGCCCACCCACGCCGCGGCCGTCCCGACCATCTGGCAGGGCCTGCTCGGCGAACTCCAGGCACGGCCACGCGACGTCTCCTCCCTCACCCAGGTCACCATCGGCGGCGCGGCCTGCCCGCCCTCGCTGATGACGGCCTTCGACGAGCTGGGCATGCGGGTCTGCCACGCCTGGGGCATGACGGAGACCTCCCCGCTGGGCACGGTGGCCCGCCCGCCGGCCCACGCCGTCGGCACCGACGAGGAGTTCTCCTACCGCGTCACCCAGGGCCGCTTCCCCGCCTCCGTCGAGGCCCGGCTCGTCGGCCCCGACGGGGAACACCTGCCCTGGGACGGCGAGTCGGCGGGCGAGCTGGAGGTGCGCGGCCCGTGGATCGCCGGCGCCTACTACAACGGCCCGGACGCCGCACCGCTCTGCCCCGCCGACAAGTTCAGCGAGGACGGCTGGCTGCGGACCGGTGACGTCGGCACCATCTCTCCCGAGGGCTTCCTCACCCTCACCGACCGCGCCAAGGACGTCATCAAGTCCGGCGGCGAGTGGATCTCCTCGGTCGAGCTGGAGAACGCGCTGATGTCCCACCCGGACGTCGCCGAGGCCGCCGTGGTCGCCGTACCGGACGAGAAGTGGGGGGAGCGCCCGCTGGCCACGGTCGTACTGCGGCCCGGCGCGACCGCCGACTTCGAGACCCTGCGCACGTTCCTCGCCGAGGAGGGCCGCATCGCCAAGTGGCAGCTGCCCGAGCGCTGGACGGTCATCGAGTCGGTGCCGAAGACCAGCGTGGGCAAGTTCGACAAGAAGGTGCTGCGGCGGGAGTACGCGGAGGGCCGGCTGGACGTCACCCGCCTCTGACGGTGCCCGTCCCTGATGATCCGCCTCCGCCTTCGACGGTCTCCGTCTCTGACTGCCTGCGTCTCTGACGGTCTCCGTCTCTGGTGGCCTGCGTCTCTGACGGTCTCCGTCTCTGGCGGCCTGCGTCCCGGATGGTCTCCGTCTCTGGCGCTCTCCGTCTCTGACGGCCGCGACCGTCACCGGCGTCCGCCCCGAACCGTCGACGTCCACCCCAGCACCAGCCACACCCCCGCCACCGCGCACACCCCGCCCCAGCCCCAGTGGCCGAAGGCGGGGCCGGCGACGGCCGAGGCGAGGGCGCCGCCGGCGAAGCCGGAGACGACGTAGGCCGTGTTGGCGGTGGCCGGGGTGGACGTCGTGGTCAGCGCCAGCGTCTGGTTGGCGACGTGGGAGGCGACCAGGGCCGCGTGGATCGCGACCGCGGCGGCGAACAGCGCCGGCAGCACCTGCCCGCCGAACCAGAACAGCGGTACGGAGACGGCGGCCAGCACATACGCGGCGCCTACCACCTTCGCCGCGCCGAACCGGTCCACCAGGCCGCCGGCCAGCGGCGCCACCGCACTGGCGGTCAGGCCGAAGAGGCCGAAGAGCCCGGCGGTCGCGGTGGACAGGCCGTAACCCGGCCCGGTCAGCAGCAGCGCCAGCGAGGTCCACAGGGCGCTCCACGCGCCGAACATCCCCGCCTGCCGTACGCACGCCCGCCACAGGTCGGGCGAGCGGCGCAGCAGCCCCGGCAGCTCGGCGATGCCGGAGAACAGCCCGCCCCGGCGCTCCCGCCGCTCGGCCGGCAGGGCCAGCGCGGTGGCCAGCCCCAGGGCGAGGGTCAGCACCGCGGACCCGGCGAACACCCAGCGCCAGCCGAAGGCCTGCCCGGCGAGACCGCCGACGACCCGGGCCGCGACGATGCCGGTGAACAGCCCGGCGATGACGGCCGCGACATGCCGGGCGCGCCGGTCGGCCGGGGCCCGCGCGGCGACCAGAGGCACGAGCAGCTGCGGTACGACGGTGGCCGCGGCGGCGACGAACACGGCGGCGGCGAGGGCCGCGGCGCCCGGGGCGACGGCCGCGACGAGCAGCGCCGCCGTGGTGGCCACGGAGAGCCCGCCGACGAGCCGGCGACGGTCGACGCGGTCGCCGAGGGGGGCGAAGAAGAGCAGACCGGCCGCGTAGCCGAGCTGGGCGACCGAGGCGATCCAGGCGACGGCCGAGGGGACGGTGCCGAAGTCGTGGGCGATCAGGGGCAGCAGCGGGGCCGCGAGGTAGATGTTGGCGGCCGTGACGGCGGTGCAGACGGCTATGAGCAGGAGGAACAGGGAGCCGGAGGCGGACCGCTCGCGGGCGGTGGCCGGGACCGCGGGCGTCTGGCGGGTGCGGGTGTCTGACGGCATGAACGGATGTACTCCTTGGAGCCGACTCACATAACCAACTGGTTGGTTGTAACGAGGAACAGACTGCACCCGTTCGGCATTCCCCGTCAACCAAACAGTTGGTTACCGGCCGGGGCGCGCCTACCCTGTCCCCATGGCACCAGTGAGGGACCCCGAGGCCACCAAGGCCCGCATCTTCGACGCGGCGGTCGCCGAGTTCGCCCGGCACGGCATCGCGGGCGCCCGCATCGACCGCATCGCCGCCGCGGCCAAGGCCAACAAGCAGCTGATCTACGCCTACTTCGGCAACAAGGCGGAGCTGTTCGGCCGGGTCCTCGGCAAGGCCATGCTCGACCTGGCCGCCGCGGTCCCCGTCGACCCGGACGACATCGAGGGCTGGATCGACCGCCTCATGGACTACCACGAGGCCCACCCGGAGGTGGTGCGCCTGCTCTTCTGGGAGGGCCTGGAGTACGGCACCACCACCGAGCTGCCCGACGAGGCCGAACGCCAGGAGCACTACCGCCGGAAGGTCGCGACCCTCCAGGACGGCCAGGACCGCGGTGTCGTCACCGACGCCCTCCCGGCCCGCGACCTGATGTTCCTGCTGATCGCCGTGGCCAACTGGGCGTCGGTCGTCCCGCAGATGAAGCGCATCCTGGTGGGCGCGGAGAGCGCCGACCGCGACCGCCTGCGCGCCTCGGTGAAGGAGGCGGCGCGCAGGCTGGTCGCCCGCTAGTTCGTGCCGATCCGGGCCAGCAGGTCCACGATCCTGCCCTGCACCTCACCGCTGGTCGACCGCTCGGCGAGGAACAGCACCGTCTCGCCCGAGGCCAGCCGCGGCAGGTCGGCCTGGTCGACGGCGGCCGTGTAGACGACCAGCGGCGTGCGGTTGAGCTGCCCGTTCGCGCGCAGCCAGTCCACGATCCCGGGCCGCCGGCGGTGCACCTGCATCAGGTCCATCACCACCAGGTTCGGCCGGAACTGCCCCGCCAGCGTCACCGCGTCGTTGTCGTTCGCGGCCCGCGCGACCTGCATCCCGCGCCGCTCCAGCGTCGCGGTCAGCGCCAGCGCGATCTCCGCGTGCTCCTCGATGAGCAGCACCCGCGGCGGATGCTGCTCGCTGTCGCGGGGCGCCAGCGCCTTCAGCAGTACGGCGGGGTCGGCACCGTACGCCGCCTCGCGCGTCGCCTGCCCCAGTCCCGCCGTCACCAGCACCGGCACCTCGGCGGCCACCGCGGCCTGGCGCAGCGACTGCAGCGCCGTCCGCGTGATCGGCCCGGTCAGCGGGTCCACGAACAGTGCGGCGGGGAAGGCCGCGATCTGGGCGTCGACCTCCTCGCGCGAGTGCACGATCACCGGCCGGTAGCCGCGGTCGCTGAGCGCCTGCTGCGTCGTCACGTCCGGCGCGGGCCACACCAGCAGCCGACGGGGGTTGTCCAGCGGCTCCGGGGGCAGCTCGTCGTCCATCGGCTGCGGACGCGGCGGGTCCGCCACCTCCACGGCCCCACCGGGACCGTCCAGCGGCTCCGGCCCCTCGGCGGCGTCGGGCTCCGGGGCGCCTATGGCGTACGACCGCCCGGCCCCCTCGGTGCCGGCGGCCGGCCGGGACTGCCCGCCGAGCGAGGGCTGCGGCACGGGCGCCGCGCCGGGCGCGGGGGCGGCCTGCGGTGCCGCCTGTGGTGCGGACGGCTGCGCGGGCAGCGACGACGGTGCGGGCGTCGGCTCGGTCGGGGGG
The DNA here is from genome assembly GCF_055639035.1 of Streptomyces sp. NPDC107654. Classification (NCBI taxonomy): domain Bacteria; kingdom Bacillati; phylum Actinomycetota; class Actinomycetes; order Kitasatosporales; family Streptomycetaceae; genus Streptomyces; species Streptomyces sp. NPDC107654. The sequence continues at coordinate 69,770 of NZ_JBVKBI010000007.1, read as the reverse complement.
TGCGGGCGGGCCGCCTGGTCCGGCTGCGGATCCGGGCGGGTGGCCGGGTCGGGGGGCGTGCCCAGCTTGCGCCGCCGGCCCGAACCGCCCGGCGCGTGCGGTGGCGGAGTCGCCGTCGGCTGCTGCACCTGGACGGCCTGCCGCGCGAACGGCACGCCCTGCCCGAGGGTACGGACGCTGATCGCCCGTCCCTGCGTCGAGTCCGGGTCGACCGGCACACCGCCCGCGGCCTCCGCGGGCAACGGCATCGCGGCCCGCGGCGGGGTGCCGGGGGCGGGAACGCCGGGCGCGGAGGTACCGGTTGCCGGGGCCGGGGTGGTCGCGGTACCGGCGGTCGCGCCGGCACCGGGCCACTGCTGCGGGACACCGGCCGCCTGGCCGCCGGCGGGCGGCACGGCCACCTGTCCGGTTCCGGCCTCGGCCGGCAGCGGGAGCGCGCCGGGGGGCGGTACGGCGGTACCGGCGGGCGGGGTGCCCGGCTGGGCGGCGGCCGGGGGCTGGGGCGCCTGGGCGGGTGCGGCCGGAGGCTGCGGGGTTCGGGCGGGTACGGCCGACGGCTGCTGCGCCGGCGGGGTGGGCGCGGGCTGCGCCACCGTGCCGTGCGGGGGCGTGGCGTGCGCGGGTGCGACCGGCGCGGGTGCGGGCGCGTCCGGGGCGGGGGGTGCTGCGGGAGCGGCGGGTGCCGCCGGGGTGGGCGTCGGCGTGATCTGCGGGGGCACGGCCCGGGCGTGCGGGGCCTGGGCGGGAACCGCGGGGTGGGCCGCCGCCTGCTGGTCCGGGGCGCCGGGCTGGGCACCGGGAACCGGCGGCTGGGCCGGGGCGGCCGGCTGGGCCGGGGCGGTCGGCTGTCCCGGCGACGGTACGGGACCGGCCTGGACGGGGGCGCCCTGCCCGGCGGCACCCTGCGCCGGGACACCGTGCGGTGCCTGGCCGGCAGCCGGCGGTACGGGGGCCTGGCCGGGTGCGGCCGGGGTCGGAAGGGGCTGCGGCGGGGTCTGCGCGGGCGTGCCCGGGGCCACCGGCTGGGCCACGGCCCGGCGCCGGCGGCCGGTCGGGGCACTGGTGGGGTGCGGCTGCGGCGGGGTGTGGTCCTCGGCCTGGTCGAGCGGTACGGCGTCGTGCCGGCCGTCGTCTCCCGGGACGGCCGCCACGGCCACCGGCATCTGAGCGGGCACCTGCACCTGGCCGGGCAGCTGACCCGGCATCCGACCAGGCACCGGGGCCGTCCCGGCCTGCGGTGCGCCGTCGGGAACGGCCGGGTTCCCGGCGTCCGGAGCCACGGGAGCCACCGGGCCCCCGGCGTCCGGAGCCACGGGCGCGCTCGCACCCGGCGCCACCGGAACGGCCATGGCGGGGATCGCGGGCGCCGTGGGGTCCGGGGACCGGTCGGCCTCGGCCGGCGGCAGGGCGAAGACCGTACGCGCGGCGCCCGCCTCCTGGGCCGCGGCCCGCTCGGCCGCGGCGGCCAGCGCCCGACGGCGCCGTCCGGTCGGCTGCGCGCCTTCGCCCGGGACCGCCTCGGCCTGCGGAGGAGCCGCCGAGGCACCTTCACCCGACACACCAGGGACACCCGGAGTACCCGGAACGCCCCGCGCCCCCGCTGCCGGGAGTGCCGGCGGCAGGGCGGCCTGCGGGGCGTCGGCGTCGCGGCGGGCGCGCCGGCCGGTCGGCGTGGGCACGCCCTGCGGCGGCACGGTGCCACCGAGCCCGGTGTTCGAGGCGGCGGCCGCCACGCCCTGCTCGGCCGAGGTCACCACCGCACCCTCGGCCACACCCTCGCCCTCGCCCGTGTCCGCACCGGCGCTGTCGGCGGGCCGGCCGCGGCGCCGTCCGGTCCCGCCGGAGCCGGTCTCCGCGCCCTCGGCCTCGGCCGCGGCAGCCGCCTCGACGGGCGCGGCGGCGCGCCGTCGGCGCCGCCCGGTCGGTACGGGCGCCTGCGCCTCACCGGCGTCGGCCGCGCCGGCCACGTCACTCTCCAGGAAGGCGTCCGTGGAGGGCCGCCGGCCCCGCCGCCGACCGCCGGCGGCCTGTTCCACGGCCTGTTCGGCGGTCGTGCCGGCGTCGTCCGCCACGACCTCACCGGAGTCGGCGAGCTGCACCGCGGCGCCGGCCGGGACACCGGTGACCGCGCCGGCCCCGCCGCCGAGCGGTACTTCGAGGACGTACGCGCTGCCGCTCATGCCCGGCACCTCGTGCGTCTGCAGCACACCGCCGTGGGCGCGCACGATCCCGCGCACGATCGGCTCGTGCACCGGATCGCCGCCGGAGTACGGCCCGCGCACCTCGATGCGCGCGACCTCACCGCGCTGCGCCGCGGCCACGACGACGGTGTTGTCCAGGTAACCGCCCGCCGAGACGGGCGTGTTGCCGGTGGCGTCGACCCCGGCGACATCCGCCACCAGATGCGCGAGCGCGGTGGCGAGCCGCTGCGGGTCGACCTCGGCCTCGATGGGCGGCGCGTGGACGGCGAACTGCACCCGTCCCGGCCCGATCAGCTCGACGGCCCCGTCCACACCGGCGGCGACGACGGCGTCCAGCATCACCTTCGTACGGGTGATGTCCTCACTGCCCGCGTCCAGCCGCTGGTAGCCGAGCACGTTGTCGATCAGGGCCGTGATCCGCGAGTACCCGGCGGAGAGGTGGTGCAGCACCTGGTTGGCCTCGGGCCACAGCTGCCCCGCGTCGTCGGCGGCGAGCGCGGACAGTTCGCGGCGCAGCTCGTCCAGCGGCCCGCGCAGCGACCGGCCGAGCAGCGTGAGCAGCTGCTCGTGCCGCCCGGCGAGGGCCTCGTAGCGGTCCTTCTCGCGTTCGGCGAGCGCGGCGTACCGCTCCTCGCCGGCCGCCAGCTCCTCCGCGTGCTGCTCGCGCAGCTCCTCGATCTCGGTGACGTGCTGCTGGCGCAGCGCGGTCAGGTCGGAGGCGTGCTCCTCGGAGAGCCGTTCCAGCTCGTCGGCGTGCGCCTTCTCCAGCGCGGCCTTCTCCTCGACCAGGGCGTCGTACGGCCGCCGGTCGGTGAAGGTCATCACGGCGCCGACGAGCTGGTCCCCGTCGCGCACCGGCGCGGTGGTCAGATCGACCGGAACCTTCTTGTCGCCCTTGGACCACAGCACCTGCCCGCGCACCCGGTGCTTGCGCCCGGAGCGCAGGGTGTCGGCGAGCGGCGACTCGTCGTACGGGAAGGGAGTGCCGTCGGCGCGGGAGTGCAGCACCAGCGTGTGCAGCTCCTTGCCGCCCAGCTCACCGGCCCGGTAGCCCAGGATCTGGGCGGCGGCCGGATTGACGAGCACGATCCGCCCGTCGGTGTCGGTGCCCACGACACCCTCCGCGGCCGCCCGCAGGATCATCTCGGTCTGCCGCTGCGAGCGGGCCAGCTCCGCCTCGGTGTCGACGGTCCCGGACAGGTCCCGGACCACGATCATCAGCAGCTCGTCGCCGGTGTAGCCGTAAGCGTCGTACGCCTGCTGGCCGCTCTCCAGGTTCGCGCTGGTGACCTCGACCGGGAACTCGCTGCCGTCGGTCCGCCGGGCGACCATCCGGGTCGGCTTGGTCCGTCCCGTGGGATCCATGTGATCGGGGCGTCGCATGGACCCGGGGATCAGCCGGGAGTCGAACTCGGGCAGCAGATCGAGCAGCCCGCGCCCCACGAGAGCCGTACCGGGCGCCTCGAAGGCCTCCAGCGCGATGGTGTTGGCGTTGACGACGGTTCCGTTGGCGTTGACCAGGACCAACGCGTCCGGCAGCGCGTCGAGTATGGCTGCGAGGCGAGCAGCGCCTCGGGATGGCCTGCTGCTCACGAGACGCCTTCCTCCCTGTTACCGCACCTTGCCGACCGCTCGGGCCATCTTGCCAACCGGCCCGCGACGTGTCACGCGAGGGAGTCTAAGGGCATGGGTTGCGCTCGCGGCGCCGGATGAGGGGGAGGTCCCACGACGAAGTGACGACGAACGCATGACCGCATGCTCCGACTCCCCGAGACCTCCCCCGGACCTTTACGGAACCAATGCGTCCGCCAAGGCGCGACTCCCGCACACGACTCCGTCGCGCGGTTCCCCCGTACGGCCGTCTCTCACGGCTCCCTCACGGGACTCCCTGGTACGGCCGTCCCGCAGCCTCCCACTGCGCGGCTCCCACCGAGCCGAGAGGCTGCCTCGTACGGCGGCTCCCTACGCGGACGCGCCCATCTCCGGCAGCAGCGGCACCATCCGGTCCCACCGTCCGATCTCGCACCCGTCGCCCCGGTCGTACGACGCGTCGACCGGGCGTCCGGCCCAGGTCCCGGTGACCCGGGCGGTGGCCGGGCCGCCGTAGATCATGGTGCAGGCGCTGCCGGGGGGCACCGGCGCGAAGGGGTCCCGGCCCCACCGCGTCCGTGCGTCGAGCACCCGGCACGCCCCGGCGGCGTCCGGGTGCCGTCCGGCGCTGGGGTGGCAGGACACCCGGTACGTCCCGTCCCGCCCCGCACCGGCGTGCCGGACCACGACCGTGAGGTGGTCCCCCTGGTCCTCGGGCCGCACGGGCGGCGGCAGGGCGCCCGCCGCGGCGGCGGGCACGGCGGTGAGGGGGACGACGGGGACGAGGGGCGCGACGGCGCACAGGGATGTCAGCAGAAGGCGCCGTCCGGCGCCCGGCAGCACAGAGACCATGCCCCGTCCAACGCGGATCCGGCGGAGACGTTGCGCCCCACCCCTCCCTCGGCCCTCCTCCGGTTCCCGCCCCGCCGGGCGAAGCCCTTTGCCCTGCGGCCCGAGTGCCTAGTACCGTGGGGGGCGATTGGTGACGCGGTGCTCGACTGTGTCATCATCTGCACGCACCAATCGCGCGCTCGCGTGAGCGGTTGTGCTGGAGGCGTCGCCTAGTCCGGTCTATGGCGCCGCACTGCTAATGCGGTTTGGGCCTTAAAGCCCATCGAGGGTTCAAATCCCTCCGCCTCCGCCCCGATCCCGAAGCCCCGGTCCCCAGGACCGGGGCTTCGGCGTTCCCCGGCTCCGGGTCGCTTCCCCGGGACTCTGGACGTTTTCGCAGGTCACAAGGGGTGTGCGGATCGGATTTCACATGACGGCGGCAGTCATGTAATGTTCTTCCTGTCGCCGCGAGCGGGCCGAAAGGACCGGGAGCGGGGGCAAAACAAAAGAACAAGCACTCGTAGCTTAACGGATAGAGCATCTGACTACGGATCAGAAGGTTGCAGGTTCGAATCCTGCCGAGTGCACAACAGACCAGAGGCCCTGTGGAGCGATCCACAGGGCCTCTGGCTTTTGCCTTGACGGCAGTGCTTGACGGCAACCGCCTCCGAGGGCGGGAGCGGGACCGATCAGACGGCCACGAGTACACCGGCCGGGCCGTCATCATCGTCCGGCCCGTTGCCGTCACCCCTCAGTGCGTCGCCGACGCGGTCGAAGGCGGACCGCTGGGAGTCGAGCCGTACGAAGGTGTAGATGTCCATGGTCACGCGGATGGAGCTGTGGCCCAGGACTTCCATGATCATTCGGGCGTCGGCGCCCTGTTCGTGGAGCAGGGAAGCGCAGGTGTGGCGCAGGTCATGGAAGCGGACCTTACGGACTCCGGCGCGAGCGCACAGCGCCTCGAAGGACCGGTTCAGGTTCCGCGGCTCGATGGGGGTCCCGTTCTTCGTTGTGAAGTTTGCATCGGTGTGACAGCCGATCCCGCGATCCACCCCACTCCTCCATCTTCGACTCCGGGCAGGGCGGAGGCCCGCCCTCGTGTGCTACAGGTGCCGGATAGCCAGTCGGTGTGACAGTGGCCGGGTAAAAGTCAGCTCTGCCCACCCGCACACACGGCATCTTGTAATCCCCTGCCTGTGGATAGAGTCCGCCGACCGTCAGAACAAACAGGAACCAATGCGGCTATAAGCGCCATAGAGGTGTCGATGCTGCGGAACGGGTGGGTAGGTGGGGACCGCGTGGCCGCACGCCCGGCCAGGGCTCAGCGCAGCGGAGCTGTTCAGAGTTTCTTTACTGGATCAAGGCGCCCCGCCTGCGGCGGGCCGCGCGCGCTGGCGGCCCGTGGCCGCCGCCGCTCCCTGTCTCCGCCACCGCTCCGGCGGCCCCCCGCCGCTCAGCGCGCAGCACCGCCAAGGCTGTCGACCAGGCCAGGAGGAAACCCGACCTCCCCGAGCACCAGGACCAGGCCGCCGCTGACCATGCGTGACCACACCGCCCAACCGGCCACCGCTCCGAGCCGGATGGGCCGCAGAGCCGCATGCGGTGCCCATGCGTCATGCAGCGCTGACAACGCTCCGGCCGGAATGGGACCGAGGACCATGACGCATTGAAGAAGCGTGGTCGAGGCCGGCGGGTGGTCGCTGGAAACACACGTGACGGGTGCTCGTTCGGCGCATCCGCCGTCGTGGCTGACTTTCGGTGGCTCAGGTCAGAAATCCTCTCCAACTCGACAACGAGGGAGCGGGGTTCCAGCAGCACCCGCATACGAGCACGCCAACCGCCCCGGTACCATCGGCACCGGGGTCCTGACCAGGGACTCCGCGACCGGGCCACCCTGAATGCTGTCCAGGCGGAGGGGTGGTCCGGTCTTCTGCTTGTGGATCTATGGCTCAGCTCAGGGCCTTACCGACCTCGTAGATCGTGGGCCTGTCCTCGGGCGCCGGACTGAGCATGGCGTCGATCAGTTCGCCCAGCTCGCCATGCACCTTCACGGGCCGGCGCTTGCCGCTCGCGACGGCTTGTCTCTGCTCGGGGCGCGGTGCGTCGTCCGGGTACTCGACGGGCCGCCAGCCCGTGGCGGAAATGAGCAGGGACGCGCCGAGCGCATAGATGTCCGCTTCCTGCGTAGGCTGCGCCTCTCCGGTCGCAAGCACGCTGCGCGCGATCTCCGGCGCCTCGTAGTGGACGAGGCAGCCGCGGAACGGAAAGTCGTACCCCTCGGGGACGTGTCCGCCGCGCGCCAAGGCCAGGTCGATGAGGTGCGTGCGATCCGGGCCGATGATGAAGTGTGCGGGCTGCACGTCGCCGTGGGCCCAGCCCTTGCCATGTAGCTCGGCCAGCGCCTCTACGCAGCCGAGGGCCGCGCCGGGATGAGGTTCCGTACGAGAGTCCGGCTCACGACAGGGTTTCCACAGCTCGTACAGGTCGGGCCCTTCGTGCCACGGCTGGAAGTTCCAGGTGCCCAGCTCCCATTCGCCGTACGCGAAGTCATCGAGGCCGAGTCGGTACAGCACGGCCCCTTCGCGCGCGGGGGCAAGTGCCGTCCAGGGCTGTGCGGACCAGTCGGCCGTGGCCTCGATCGGGTAACCGACCTTCACGGCGTACTGCCCCCGATGGCTCTCGACCTCCCAGACCATCGAGCCCCGACGATTGACGACCAGGCGCTGAGCCTTGGGCATCAGTGCGTCGAGCACGACGATCGGCAGTTCAGGGGGTCTCCCGGACAACGTCTGTTCTCCTTCCGGGCGGCGCGGCCGACCCCGCATCGAGGCCGGCCGCGTCGCTGGTGTCGTGTCGCTACGCCTGACCGTACGGACGGCCGCAGTCCGCGTCGCACTGCGCGAGGTTCGTGCCGTCCATGGTCCAGAGGTCGTCGAAGACCATGAACCCGGCCGCCTTCATCGCGTGTGCGGACGCGGTGACCTTCTTCGGGTCACGGGGCCCTCCGCCCGGCATGGGGTTGTGGTGGAGGAAGCGGCCCGCGTACCGGTCGCAGAGCGCGGCGTACTCCTTCGTGTGCAGGATGAGTGCGTGCAGACCGAGGTCCACGTCGTCGGACGGGACCATGGGGACGGTCGCGGTCGCGGCGGTGACCACGAAGGCCACCGCCTGGTCCGCGATCCGCTCGGCCCGTTCGCGGGACTGCCCGTTGTGGACGATCACGAAGTGGGTGAGGCTGTCGAACAGTTCCTCACCAGCCACCGCGCGACCGGTTTTCTGGTCGTTGGCCGTTGCCGTCATGCGAATACTCCTTGAGTGTCGCTGTGCTCTGGCACTTGCGCATGCGTCGGTCGCCGAGGCACGGCCTATGGCGACCAGCGGATGGAAGGCCGACCCCGAACGGGGAAGGGGGAGCCAGGGAAGGTGGCACCCCGTTCGGGGCGGCCGGTCTACTGGCTGGTTCCGAGGGCCATGCCGATCACCAGGCCACACGATCCGCTGATCATGATGATGAACAGGACCCCGGCATACTGGCCGATGGCGCGCATCACAGGCCGTCCCGGCTGTTGCCGTTCTTGATGGCCAGGCGGGCGCTCAGTTCTTCCCGCGCAGTCGGGGCCACCACGTTGTCCGGCAAGGCATCCCACTCGACGCCGCCGCCGACGGGCCTTATCTGCACCCGGGCGCCGATCTCGCCCATGACGACGCCGATACGTCCACTGGCAGTGTCCTTCGCCAGTTCACCGATGCCTGGTCTGGTCTGCTGGTTGCTCGCCATGCGGACGAGCATCCTGCCGCTCATCAGGACGTCGGAACCTCCGACAAACCCCACTTCGGGACGTCCCGCGTCGGGTAGAACGTCCCTAGTGCCGTCCCCGGCTGTTAGGAGAGATTGGGATGCCGAACGAGAGGTTACGTGCTGCCATGGCGGCCGGCGGCTGGACTTACGCCGCCCTTGCGGACAAGGTCGAAGTCGACCCCAAGTCCGTTGAACGATGGGTCAATCTGGGGCGTACGCCGCGCCGGGCCACGGCCATGCTGGCAGCGGAAATACTAGGAGAAGACGTGCACGCTCTATGGCCCGCGCTCCGGCAGGCACGCCCTGCCCGCGCTGTCAGTCCGGAACTCGTGGCTCTCTACGACCAGCGGGCGGACATCCCCGTGTCCACCTTCGTGGACATGCTGACCCAGGCGCGCGAGCACATCGACGTGCTGGTGTACGCCGCTGTCTTCCTGCACGAGGCGTACCCGCGGCTCAACGACCTCCTGCGAGAGCGAGCGTACGAGGGATGTGTGGTCCGTATCGCGATCGGTGACCCGGACAGTACGAATGTGCAACAGCGCGGTGCGGAGGAGAGGTTCGGCCACGGGATCGAGTCCCGTTGCCGACTCGCCCTCATGCACTACCGCCCGCTTGCCGGGGTACCTGGCATCGAGGTGCGCACCCATGCCACCACGCTCTACAACTCGATCTATCGTGCAGATGACCAGGCACTGGTCAATGCCCATGTCTGGGGCGTGAACGCCTACGGTGCTCCCGTGTGGCATCTCCGGCGCAGCGGGAAGGGCGGCATGTTCGACACCTACGCCAGCAGCTTCGAGGCGGTGTGGGAAACCGCGACGCCGGTACGAGAAGGGTGACCATGGCACGGACCGAGTACTACGACGACCCAGCGGCACCGGAGCCGAACAGCCTGGTGGTCGCAGCGTCCGCCGCGGTCACCGACGACGAAGGGCGCATTCTCCTTCAGCGCCGACGGGACAACGCTCTCTGGGCGCTACCTGGTGGCGGCATGGAGCTGACCGACTCACTCCCAGGAACGGCCGTCCGCGAGGTGAAGGAAGAGACCGGTCTGGACGTAGAGATCACCGGGCTCGTGGGCACGTACACCGACCCTCGTCACGTCATCGCCTACTCGGACGGTGAGGTGCGCAGGCAGTTCAACGTTTGCTTCACCGCCCGCGTGGTCGGGGGCCGGCTCGCGATCTCGGACGAGTCCACGGAGCTGCGGTTCGTTCAGCCAGAGGAGATCGATCAGCTGCCGATGCACCACACGCAGCGACTTCGGATCCGTCACTTCCTGGAGCACCGCGATCGGCCTTATCTCGGCTGATCGCACCCGCGACACCGCTTCAGGAGTCCGATCCTGAGCGCGGCCTGGCGATACCACCGCGTCGTCGGGCGAGCGTACCGGGCTGACCCTGTACCCCGGCCTTGGTCGCGCTGCTTCCCTCTCTGATTCCGTGAGGCTCCAGCACGGTGGTTCGGCTTCTGCCTACTGGGAAGCGCACGCTGTCCCCGGTGCACGCGGGCGCACGTCCACGTCATCAGCTTGGGATTTTTCGATCACTCATGACATGACCGGCCTTCCGCGTGCGCGTCCGTCTTCACTGCCGTGGAAGCCCTTCGTCGGTGGCTGAGCAGTGCGCCGATCGGCAGGGCTGCCGCCAGGCCGCTGAGCAGGATGGCGGCGAGTGCACCGAGGATGGCGGGCTGGTCGTTGAAGGCGATGCCGATCGCGGCCAGTGCGGGACCGGCGTTGCGTACAGAGGTGACGCCGCCCATGGTGGTGCGTCGTACGGATGGCCCCGTGGACAGCAGCGTTCCGACGGTGAAGGCGGCGGCGGAGAGCAGGAAGCCGGCCAGGAGAGCGAGGGAGCCGAGGAGCGCGACGACACCCCGCCAGTTTCCGAGCAGCATGCCCGCCAGCACGATCAGGAAGGTGATGTTGGAGACCGTCGCTGCCGGGGGGTGCCATGACCTTGCGGTGGTCTCGGCGTAGTGGCGTATCAGCAGGCCGATGGCGAACGGTACGAGTTGCAGCAGGGCCACGGTCCGGACCAGTGCTCCGACGTCGAGGGAGACATTGGTGCCGACGTCGGCGGCGGTGAGGAGGCCGTTGACGGTGGGGGCGAAGGTGAGGCTGCCGATGGAGGCGAGCAGCACCTGCATCGCCGCGCCGACGACGACGTCACCGCTTTGCACCATGGCGAGTTTCGCCCCGAAGGGGCCGCCCGGGGAGGAGGCGACCAGGACGAGCGCGATGAAGGAGGCGGAGGGAAGGCTGAACAGCGCGCCGATGCCCCAGCCGAGCAGCGGGACGACCACCATGTTGGCGATCAGTGCCAGCAGCAGGAGGGGGAGGTTGGTGAAGACCCCGCGCAGTGCCGGCACGGTGGCGCCCAGTCCGGCGGCGAACATGGTGGCCGCGATGAAGATGACGGTGACGGCGTTGAGCACCAGGTGCAGGGTCTCCATCAGGCTTTCCTCATGTCCGTCCGGTCCCCTCCGCCGGCGGTGCGTGGGGGCCGGTGCTGGGCCGGCCCGTCACCGCGCTGTCAGTCGTGCAGGTCGCCGAGCCAGCGCAGGGCGGTCAGGCTCGGCAGGAAGCAGTACTCGCCCCCGCGGGTGACGACGAAATGCGGCAGCGAGGCCAGGCGCCGGCGCAGCGGCCGCCGGGGGATCGTGAAATCGGTGGAGCCGTCGCGGGATCCGGTCACGGGGTCCTGGGCGTTGTTCGCGCCGAAGAAGACGCCGTCGTTCATCCACTGGGACTGGACGAACTCGAACTGCCGCCCCGGATGGGCGCCGATGAACGCGAACATCAGGCCGCGGTCGACTCCGTCGTCCTCCAGTACCCCTTCGGGCAGGGACGGACCATAGACGGCGCCGCGCCGGATCATGCGGTGCAGTCGCACCTCTCCCGCCACTGCGGCGTCACGGGGATTGGCCCGGCGGATGTGGCAGCCGCCGGGTGTCTTGAACCCCGCCGGGTCGTCGCTCTCGTACAGGAAGGTGTTACGACGGTACGGGTCGGCACCGAGGGCGGGATCGTCCTGCTGCGGTGCCAGTGCCAGGGGAGCTCCGCTGCGCCAGCGCCCCATGATCTTCGCGGCGATCAGCTCCTCGTCCTGGGGTCCGGTGGAGTTGTCCTTCAGGTAGCGGCGGAACTGGGCGGCCTTCTGATGGAGCTTGCGGAAGACCGCGTAACTGCCGTTGCGAGCCAGGACGGCGGGTTCGGGGCTCTGGATGCCGCCGATCTCGTCCCGGTATCCCAGGATGAATTCTCCGGCCTTCAGGGGCACTTCCAACTCGTTGGACCCGGGTATGCCGCTGCCTTCGACGGCCGGATGGCTGACCCCGTCGCGATAGCCGAAGTGCTCGGTCTCGGTGGGCAGCGCGTAGCAGTCCTGCCGCCATATCGCCGTGACACCGGAAAGCCGGTCGTAGGCGGGGCGGGCGCGGTCGACGGCTTCCTCCAGGTGCGTGGGGTCGGGCGCGACCGCTGTGATCACCACGTGCACATCGGAGCTGCCGAGCGGCGCTTCCCAGTGTTCCGGACCGCTCTCGCCCACATCGCCCAGCGCCCTGGCACGCGCTGCCATGCCCTGTCGGAACTCCCAGGCGAACGTGTCCAGGGAGGCGCGCGGCACCCCCAGCACCTCCAGGCCGCGACAGGTGACGGCCACACTCACCCAGGTCTCCCCCAGGGGACTCACCGAGTCCGCCGCGGAGGTCACGGCCGTGCTCGCGCGCCGCATCAACTCCCGCCCGTGCGCGGGGTCGTCGATGCGGAAGACGAGGTAGGTCGCCGCGTACGGTGTCGGCCGGGCGCTGAGAACCCCGCGCTGGATGTCGTCGAGTTGCAGGGTGATATCCGTGTGCACGCTCACGGTTGACCTCCGCGCCGGCCTTACTTGGAGACGACGTTCCGCCAGAAGTTCCGCAGGCTGTCGTCACCGCCGAACAAGGAACTGAAGATCGTCGAGTCCGCCAGCAGCAGATCGGCCGCGCGGTCACCGCTGGGCGGCATCCACAGACACATGTTGAACTCGGCGTTGCCGGACTCGGTGAACGGATGCGGGCGGGACGTGTCGATCGGCTGTCTGGCCAGCACACGGACGGCGTCCGGGTCTTCGCTCGTCACGTCGTAGTGCGGCAGGTGCATGTGGAAGTTGAAGTTCGTCACCCCCTCCAGCCAGCCCTTCGGATCCAGGTCCCGGACCGTGGACAGAGGGGCGATCTGGTTGTCTTCGAGCATCGCGGGACGCAGTCCGTAGCGGTTCATGACCGGCACGTCGAGGCCCTTCATCAGGTCTCTCACGTAGGTGGCGAAACGCTGCTGCCGGGGCACCAGCGGATCGCCGTGGTGGCGGTACTCCATCTCCCGGACCTTCAGGTCGTCCGAGGAGCCGACATCGTGGTGCGGGCCCAGGACGAGGCAGGCGTCCTCCCGGGCGAGGAACGCCCGCAGCGCCTCGATCTCCCCCGGCTGGGCCTCCTGCTCGGTGACCGCGTGGTCCAGCCCGAACACGAACAGCACGTCCGTGTCGCCGAGCACCCGCTCGTCGAGCGGGGTGAAGAAACCCGCCTGGTCGATGCGCTGGTACACCGGGACGGGATGCCCCGTGACCTCCTCGACGTAGTCCTGGAACGGCACCCAGGCCCAGAAGAACAGCTCCAGCGAGCCGGCGATGCCCTGCTGGAACCGATACGGATCCGACCACTTCGGGTCCTCGTACGCGGGCCATGCCACCCGCCTGACCTCGGTCATCGTGGAGAACCGGTTGTCCAGCTCGGACGCGTTGCGACCGGCCTCGGCCGGATAGCTCCACGAGACGTAGATGCTCACCCGCCGCCCGCCAGGGGTGTACTTACGCGGAATGTGCCGCTGGTTGTACGTGCGCGCGGTCCTGATCTCGCTCATGTCGATCGTCTCACTGCACCTGGTCGTCTCACTGCATCTGGTCGCTTCACTGCATCTGGTCGAGCATCTCCGAAAGGGCGCTCTTGATCCGCAGAGCCTTCTTGATCTCGTCCGCCGTCACGTACGGATACTCTCCGTACTCGATGAAGCTCGGACAGTGGTGTTCGCGCACAAAGCGCACGAAAGCGTCGGGATTCGTCCGCCAGTCCTCGGGAAACCCTTCGAGGTTTTCGAAGGCCGTGCTCACGCCCGCCTTGCTGAACAGCGCGACGGCGTCCTCGGTGTACTTGTCGAAGTCGGTGTCGAAGATCCCCTGGTACATGAAGCGCGTGTCGTCATCGAAGAGGACCCAGCGCAGGTAGTGCAGCTTCAAGGGCGCGAGGAGGTACGGGTCCTGTTCCAGCGCCTTGGCCAGGGTGTAGCCGTACTCGCGCATCGTGTCGGCTCTGCCCGGCTTGACCTTCGCGACGATGGTGAATCCGTAGCACGCCGGGGTCCTCGGAAAAACGGGACCGTATTTCCCCTGTTCCAGATGGTCGGTCTCCTTGGGGATGACGGCCGCCTGGGGCTTGATCTCCATGTCCGCTCCTCACTGTTCGAGAGGCCGGGACGGACCACTTCCAGCGTCACACCGGGCGACGGGATGCGCCTGCTGGGCAGGTGCGCTGATCTACGGCTCTCACCGCCACGGCGTCAGTGCTTGCTGGCGACCTTGAAGACAACGACCACCAGCCCGAGCATCAGATTCACCGCCCCCGCGATCACCACCGCGCGGCCTGTGGCCCCCGCGCTGCGGGCGGCGACCGTGGACCAGCCCACATGACCGGCCAGCGCCACCCCGAGGGCCAGCCACACCGCCCCCTTCGGGCCGATGCCCAGCAGGGGAGTGACGGCGACTGCCACGGCCGGCGGCACGGCCGCCATGATCACGGGCCACTCGTCCGCGCACGCTCCACGGACTTCCGCCAAGCCCACCGGGCCGCCCTTGATCCGTTCTCGGAACAGCCGGCCGTACACGCGGGTCGTCCAGGACACCATCCCGGTGCACAGCAGCAGGAGAACGAGTTGAAGCCTGGGGGCGGAACCGAGTGAGCCCGCTCCGACCACCACCGAGGCCGCGAGCAGCGAGCCGTACACGGCCCCCGTGTATTCGCGCCCCTCGGCAGCTTCCGACTGGGGCACGTCCGCAGCTTGCGAGGGAGCCCGGCTCTCCATGGTTCCAGTGTGGTCAGGTGCGTGGCGCGCCGCACGGCCGCAGGCTGCGGGCGATGAGCGGAGCAAGCGTCTTGAAAGTTGTCACTCCCGGCCTGGCTGGGTCCTGAACCCGCGTACGTTGTGAGCCGGTGCCGCCGCTCAGAGCTGACGGCAAGCCTGACGGCAACGACGGCACACAGAGACCGTTGAACACGGCCATCAACGATCAACCGGGAGGAAGACGGAGCCCCTGCGCAACGGCCCGCCCGATCCTACGGATCAGAAGGTTGCAGGTTCGAATCCTGCCGAGTGCACACAGACAAGAGGCCCCGGAGAGATCCGGGGCCTCTTGCGTTTCAGGGGCGTACAGCAGTGAAGTCGGGCAACGCGCCGGAAGGTGACGCTCTCGCGTCCGCTGTCACCACCGGTGACTTGGACGTCCGGGCACGTCGGAGCACCGCGCAACTCCGACCGTATGAACGATGCCTTCGTCGTCCTCGGGCCGGCCGCCGGCAACGATCTCGTGGCCGTGGCGATGGAAGCCGGCGTCATCACCGCCGGGCAGGGCGAGTGGAACAAGGCTGCGTGGGCCCGGCACCTGTGGTGCTGACCAGTGCGGTCATGGACCTTGCCGCTCAGTAGGGCCGGGGGATGTCGTGCTCCCGCAACGCATCCGCGTAACGCGTCAGCAGAGCGTCGAGGTCCGTCAAGAGCAGGCCGGCCGCGTCCCGGGCCTCGGCCAGGTCGCCGCGCTCGCACGCCTCCGCCACCTCGGCCAGATCGCTGCGGAGGATGTGGAGGGAGTCGCCCTGCATCAAGACACCCGGGAACCTCCGGCCGGGCAGGCGGACCACAGCATCGTTGCCGCCATCAGTGAACAGCTCCGCCTCAACGCGCTCCATCACGCCATCCAATCCGACACTCGGCTCCGTGAGCGCCCTGGTGAGGGGGGTGGGGTCCGTGGCCTGCGACATGGTCCCGAGGCGGCTCCCGGGGACTTTTGTGCCCACCCCCCTTGACCGCGGACCTCGAAGGTTCTCTGACCGGTCTCTCTCCACCAGGCAAGCTGACAGGGGCCACTGACAACGGGACCGCGGCCGGGAGTTGGCCTCGGATCACTCCGGGGGTCGGTGTGTTCCGGGGCTGCTCAGCACTCCTCGTTCGGGTCGTTCCGGTTCAGTTTCTCCAGGTATTCGTGGGCCAGGGCCGTGGCCCGGGTGAACCAGTCGGTGATGATCGCCAGTTCGTCCGGGGAGTAGCCGGCGAAGAGGGCCGTCAGGCGCTTGTAGTGGCCCGCGAACACCGCCTCGACGCGGGTGACGGCGTCCGGTACGGCGGCCACGCGGACCCGGCGGCGGTCCGTGGGGTCGGGGCGGCGGGTGACGTAGCCGGCGCGTTCCAGGCGGTTGAGGATGCCGGTGACCGCGCCGGTGGTGACGTGGGCGCGGGCGGCGAGGTCGCCCGCCGTCAGCAGGTCGTCGCCGGCCTCCAGCACGAAACCGAAACAGGTCAGGTCGGTGACGGTCAGTCCCAGTCGCCGGGCCAGCTCCTGCTGTCCGATGAGGTGGGCGGCGATGAGGTGGTCCATCGCCGACAGTGCCTGGGCCGGGGTGGCGGGCGGACGCGGCGTGCCGTGCATCTTTCGGAATCCCTTAGTTCGTGAGATATTTGTAGTGAAACTTCTTAGTCCGTGAGGTACTTGTTTCGTCGCTGGAGGTGGCTCCATGAGTCTGTACGACGAGGGTCACACGATCGCCGGCTGGACCGGCTTCGGCATCGCGGCCGTGGGCGACGCCGTGGTCGGATGGGGGGTGTGCGCGGCCTCGCTGCCACTGGTCGCCGGCGGACTGGCCGTCGTCGCGGTGAGTGTTCTGGTCACCTGGACCCTCCATCTCTCCGGCTGGGGCAAGCCGCCCGGCGTGCGGCCGCGCGGTCAGTGGGGGATGCGGGTCCGCGACGCGCAGGCCCGCGAGGGGCACGCGGGATGCGTCGGCTGCCGGCTCGCGGGGCGGGGACGGGGGCGGCGGGCCGCGAGGCCGGCGCCTGCCTCGGCGCCGGAGGTGATACCTGCCGAATCGATCCCTCTGTCCCCTATCGAGTGAACGCTCTCTCATCGAACGGCAGTTGCGTCTCGCCGACCCTAGCTTCCGGCGTGGAGGTGATGCTCGGTGAACGAGCAGAACGACACTCCGCCGGAACAGCCGGCGGGGCACGAGCAGGACGCGATCGACATCAACGACTTCGTGTTCGCGGCCACGGGGACGCGGGTACGGAGGCTGACGCTGCCGGACGGGGAGCACTGGTTTCCGGCCGTGGACGTGGCGGTGCATCTTGGGTACGCGAACACGCGGCAGGCCTTGGTGTGGCACGTTGCACCACTGTGCAAACAGTCCCTGGAGGATCTTGCACGAAGCGTCTATACAGCAGACGCTTTGAGCAAAATCGCAGGTCACGGGCTCAAGAAGTCGATGTGGATGGTGAACCTCAAGGGACTCATCCAGCTCGTCAACGGCTGCACCAAGCCCGAGTGCGCGCCCTTCAGAACATGGGTGAGCGAGGTCATCGAGACCATCCAGCGCGACGGTTCCTACAGCCTCGACCCCGCCCCCGTGCAGCCCGCGCCGGACGGCACCACCGCCTACCTCGTGCCCCGGGAGGTCGCGGAGGCGATCGTCCGGCTGGAGGAGCGGAACATCAGGGCGGACGAGGAGCTGGTGGTGGCGCAGGTCGAGCGGATCGAGCAGATGCGCCGGATGAACGACCGCCTCGGCCGGATCGACGACCGCCTGGGCCGGATCGGCGGAGGCATCGGCCGGGTCGACGAAAGCCTCGGAAGTCTCACCGAACGCGTCGGCGGTGTGCACGACGTGCTCGGCCGGATCGCCGACGCGCTCGATCTCATCGCCGACCGGCTGCGGCCGCCGGGCACCGCTCAGCCCACGATGACCCCCCGGCAACTCCTTGCGACCTGGCGGGCGAAGAACCTCGTCGTCACCGACGACGTGCACGCCGTGGCGGCGTACCTCGCGCCGGCGCTGGTGCGCGGGCCGGTGCACTGCCGGATGGAGGAGGTCGCGGACCGCACGGGGCTCACGCTCGACCGGGTCCACGACTGCGTGCGCATGCTGATCAGGCGGGGTTGCGTGCGGCAGACGGGATTCGGGGCGGGCGGCGTGCCGGTGTTCGCGCTGCCGTAGGTCCCGTCACGACCGGGTCGCAGGCCGGCCCCGGCACGAACGTGAGAAGGCCCGAAGTCGCAATACGAGGGTGCGGCTTCGGGCCTTCCGGCACCGTACACCCGTCCCGCCGCCCCGGCCGTTGTCAGACCCACCCTCTACCCTCACGAGTGATGGCACAGGTGTGGAAGTGCTCCGGGCTGCGCTGGTCGGTCGAGGGTGGTCCGGTGCTGGAGTGGGACGGCGGGCGGCGTAGTGCGCTGCCCCTGGGGAAGCGGGTCGCGTTCGCTGTGCCGGAGGGGGGCGTCCGCAGGTGCGTGGGGGCGCGGGGGAACGCCTGCGCGGTGCGGGCGGTCGTGCCGGGCAGGAGTAAGGGGGCCCGGTGCGAGGAGTGCGCGCGGCTGGACCGGGCGCACTCGGTGGCCGCCGACACGCTCGCCGACGATCCGCGGCCGTACCGGGTGTACCTGGCGTGGTTCGGGCCGGGGATGGTGAAGGTCGGGATCACCGCCCAGGAGCGCGGGTCGGCCCGGCTGCTGGAGCAGGGTGCCGTCTGTTTCAGCTGGCTCGGCACCGGCCCGCTGATGGCCGCGCGGCGCACCGAGGAGCTGCTGCGGGCCGCGCTGCGGGTGCCGGACCGGATTCCGTACGCCGAGAAGCGGGCGGTGCGGTCAGTGCTGCCCGGGACGGAGGAGGAGCGCGCCGCCGAGGTGCGGGAGCTGCACGCCAGAGCCGTCGCCCTGACCGGGTGGCCGGAGTCCCTGCGGCCCGAGCCCTGCCGAGTCGTCGACCACGCGCGGGATTTCGGGATCGGTGGAGGGCCCGCGGTCTTCGGTGAGGTGGTGGAGCTTGTTCCCGGCGGGGGCGTCGGCGGTGAGCTGCTCGCCGTCGCCGGGCCGGATCTGCATCTGGCGGTCGGCGAGCGCGGGGCCGTCGTGCTGGACACCAGGCTGATGACCGGCTGGGAGCTGGTGGCGGCGGGGGCGGCGGGATCGGTGGCCGGTGGATGCACCTTTCCCGTACGGGAGTTGAGGAGAGAGCCGGACGGACTGTTCTGACCGGGGGGTCGCCTGAGAAACGCCTGTGTGTTTCTCAGGGAAATCACAGACTGGGGAAAGCGTCTTCTCAGAGGGCCCCGACAGGGTGTCCACCATGACCACGACCTCGCCCCAGGGGCGCACCGAACTGCTGAGGCCGGACGGGAGCCCCGTCCGAGTGCTTGTGGTGGACGACGAGCTGTCGATCACCGAACTGCTGAGCATGGCCCTTCGCTACGAGGGCTGGCAGATCAGGAGTGCGGGGGACGGGCAGGGGGCCATCCAGACGGCCCGTGAGTTCCGGCCCGACGCCGTCGTGCTCGACATGATGCTGCCCGACATGGACGGGCTCGCCGTCCTCGGGCGGCTGCGCCGTGAGCTGCCCGATGTGCCGGTCCTCTTCCTCACCGCCAAGGACGCGGTGGAGGACCGTATCGCCGGGCTCACCGCCGGTGGCGACGACTATGTCACCAAGCCGTTCAGCCTGGAGGAGGTCGTGGCGCGGCTGCGCGGGCTGATCCGCAGGTCCGGGGCCGCCGACCGGCGGTCCGAATCCGTGCTCGTCGTCGGCGACCTGACCCTGGACGAGGACAGTCACGAGGTGTCGCGGGCCGGGGACTCGATCCACCTCACCGCCACCGAGTTCGAGCTGCTGCGCTTCCTGATGCGCAACCCCCGGCGGGTGCTGAGCAAGGCGCAGATCCTGGACCGCGTGTGGTCGTACGACTTCGGCGGGCAGGCCAATGTGGTCGAGCTGTACATCTCCTATCTGCGGCGGAAGATCGACGCCGGGCGGGAGCCGATGATCCACACCCGGCGCGGCGCCGGTTACCTGATCAAGCCCGCCGCGTCATGAGCCGGCGGCGACGGCCGGATCCGCAGCCACGCAGGCAGCGGCAGAAGCAGTGGTGGAAGCGGCGGGTGCGGCAGCCGCGCACCCTGCGGACCCGGCTCGTCGTCGCGTCCGTGACGCTGATCGCCGTGGTGTGCGCGGTGATCGGCACGGTGACCACGCTGGCGCTGCGCACGCACCTCTACGACCAGTTGGAGGGCAAGGTCACCGAGATCGCCATGCGCGCGGTCGGCCACATGCAGGAGCCGGGCGGCGCGGAGAGCCCGGGGGCGCCCCGGGTGCCCGGTACCACCACTCCGAGCGGCAAGGTGGAGAGCCTGCTGACGAAGGGGCCCACCCCGTTCGGCGCCGTCGCCGCCTATGTGCGGAACTCCTCGATCAGCAGCGCGGCCGTCGCCCGGCAGCAGAACGACGACAACGGCTTCTTCAAGCGGTCCCGGGCCGACGGTCTGGACACCGTGCAGAAGGCGGCGCTCAACACGGTGCCCAAGGACCATGAAGCGCACACCGTGGAGATTCCCGGGCTCGGGGACTACCTCGTCACCTACATCGCGAGCCGGGACAGCAGCGACGCCTTCTACGTCGGCCTGCCCACCCAGGACACCGACGACAACATCGACACCCTGATCCTGGTCGAGGTCAGTGTCACCGCCGCCGGTCTCGTCGCCGCCGGCATCGCCGGCTACGTGCTCGTCGGCGTGGCCACCCGCCCGCTGCGCAGGGTCGCCGCCACCGCGACCCGGGTCTCCGAGCTGCCGCTGCACACCGGCGAGGTGCGGCTGAGCGAGCGGGTGCCGGAGGCGGAGTGCGATCCGCACACCGAGGTCGGCCGGGTCGGTGCCGCGCTCAACCGCATGCTGGACCACGTCCACGGCGCCCTGCACGCCCGGCAGCAGAGCGAGACACGGGTCCGGCAGTTCGTCGCCGACGCCAGCCATGAGCTGCGCACCCCGCTCGCCTCCATCCGGGGGTACGCGGAACTCACCCGGCGCGGACGGGAGCAGGTCGGACCCGACACCCGGCACGCGCTCGGCCGGATCGAGTCCGAGGCGGGACGGATGACCCTGCTGGTCGAGGACCTGCTGCTGCTCGCCCGGCTCGACGCCGGGCGCCCGCTCCAGTTCGAGCACACCGACCTGATCCCCCTGGTCGTGGACACGGTCAGCGACTCCCGTGCGGCCGGCATGGACCACAACTGGCGGCTCGATCTGCCCGACGAACCGGCCCTGGTGTCGGCGGACGCGGCCCGGATCCAGCAGGTGCTGGTCAACCTGCTGGGCAACGCCCGTAAGCACACCCCGCCCGGTACGACGGTCACCGCGCGCGTGCGGCGACGCGGGCCGTGGATGCGCGTCGACGTGGAGGACGACGGGCCGGGGATCCCGGCCGAGCTGCTGCCGCACGTCTTCGAGCGGTTCGCGCGCGGGGACTCCGCGCGGTCGCGGGCCACCGGTTCCACGGGGCTCGGGCTGGCCATCGTGCAGGCCGTGGCCACCGCGCACGGCGGTGCGGTGACCGTGGACAGCGTGCCGGGGCGGACGGTGTTCACCGTGCATCTGCCCGCGCTCGGCCCGGTCGCTCCCCGGCCGCTCCCCGCGCTCGGCCCGGACGTCCCCCGGCCGCTCCCCGCGCTCGGCCCGGATGTCCCCCGGCCGCTCCCCGCGACGGACCGGCAGCCGCACTCACAGGCACAGCACAGTGCTGCCACACGGGTGCGACAGGGCACCTGACCAGAGTCGGTGCCATGCGAACCGACTCTTCTCCCGGCACCCTGCCGGCGCGGGAGCACCTCCCGGCCGGAGACGCCGGTACGCCTGTCCTGGACGTAGTGGTCCCCGTCTACAACGAGGAGAAGGACCTCCAGCCGTGCGTCCGCAGACTGCACGAGCACCTCGCGCGCACCTTCCCGTACGCGTTCCGCATCACGATCGCGGACAACGCCTCCACGGACACCACCCCGCTGGTGGCCGCGCGGCTGGAGGCGGAGATCCCCGAGGTCACCACCTTCCGCCTGGAGCAGAAGGGCCGGGGGCGGGCCCTGCGGACCGTGTGGTCCGCGTCCGAGGCGCCGGTCCTCGCCTACATGGACGTGGACCTGTCCACCGACCTCAACGCCCTGCTGCCGCTGGTGGCGCCGCTCATCTCCGGCCACTCCGACCTGGCGATCGGCTCCCGGCTCGCCCACAGCTCCCGGGTCGTGCGCGGCCCCAAGCGGGAGTTCGTCAGCCGGGCCTACAACCTGATCCTGCGCGGTTCGCTCCAGGCCCGCTTCTCGGACGCGCAGTGCGGGTTCAAGGCGATCCGGCGCGATGTGGCGCAGGTGCTGCTGCCGCTGGTGGAGGACACCGGCTGGTTCTTCGACACCGAGATGCTGGTGCTGGCCGAGCGGGCGGGGCTGAGGATCCACGAGGTGCCGGTCGACTGGATCGACGACCCCGACTCCACCGTGCACATCGTCAGGACGGCCACCGACGACCTCAAGGGCGTGTGGCGGATCGGCAGGGCCCTGGCCACCGGCTCGCTGCCGCTGGACCGGCTGGCCCGTCCCTTCGGTGACGACCCGCGCGACCGCGAACTGACCAACGTCCCCAAGGGGCTGGCCCGCCAGCTGGTCGGCTTCTGCGTGGTCGGCGTCCTGTCCACGCTGTTCTACCTGCTGCTGTACAGCGTCTTCCGGCAGTTCTCCGGCTCCCAGCTCGCCAACGCGCTCGCGCTGCTGGTCTCGGCCGTCGCCAACACGGCCGCCAACCGCCGGCTCACCTTCGGCGTGCGCGGCCGGGGCGGTGCGGTACGGCACCAGGCGCAGGGCCTGGTCGTCTTCGGCATCGGCCTCGCGCTGACCAGCGGTTCGCTCGCCGCCCTGGGCGCGGCCACCGACAGCCCGGCGCACTCGACCGAGCTGGCGGTGCTCGTCGCGGCCAACCTCGCGGCGACCGTGCTGCGGTTCCTGCTCTTCCGCGCCTGGGTCTTCCCGGACCGCGGGGAAACCGACCCGGGCGTCCCGGCCGCCCCCGCCCCGGTCGCCGCCGGGCACACCCCGGCCGGCGCGCCGTACCGCACGCCGGACCCGTACGCACCGCTGCCGCAGCGCCCGGTGCCGTACCAGCGGACGTACGAGCCGCAGCCGTACGTGCCGCAGGCGCACGAGCGGCAGACGCACGTGCCGCAGGCGCACGAGCAGCAGACGTACGAGCCGCAGCCGTACGGCGAGCGGACATGCCGACGGTCGTACGACGACGGCGGCCGGCGGGGTGCCGGTGACGCGACCGTGCGGTTGCAGCCGGTGCCCCCTCACGACACCGACCCGGAGGACGCCCGATGACCAGTACGACCGTCTGGGGACCGCCTCCGGCCGCACCCTCGCGGGCACCCGGGGCCGATCAGCCGCGGCAGCCGTTCCCGCGCCGACTGTGGCGCGGCCGGCCCGAGGACCCCCGCTGGGCCCGCCCGGCACTCCTCGGCCTGCTCGCCGTCACCCTGCTGCTGTACCTGTACGACCTCAGCGCCTCCGGCTACGCCAACTCCTTCTACTCGGCGGCCGTCCAGGCGGGAAGCACCTCCTGGAAGGCGTTCTTCTTCGGCTCGCTGGACGCGGGCAACGCCATCACCGTCGACAAGCCCCCCGCCTCCCTGTGGCCGATGGAGCTGTCGGTACGCGTCTTCGGCCTCCGCTCCTGGGCGATCCTCGCGCCCGAGGTGCTGATGGGCGTGGCGAGCGTCGCCGTCGTGTACGCGGCCGTGCGCCGCCGGTTCAGCCCCGTGGCGGGTCTGATCGCGGGCGCGGTGCTCGCGCTCACCCCGGTCGCGGCGCTGATGTTCCGGTTCAACAACCCGGACGCCCTGCTGGCGTTGCTGATGTCCGTGGCCTGCTACCTCGTCGTCCGGGCGGTGGAGGACGGCCGTACGAAGTGGCTGGTGTGGGCCGGGGTCGCGATCGGTTTCGCGTTCCTCGCCAAGACGCTCCAGGCGTTCCTGATCCTGCCGCCGCTGGCGGTCGTGTACGCCGTGTGCGCCCCCGTCCGGCTGAGGAGGCGGTGGGGGCAGCTGGCCGCGGCGACGCTCGCGCTGGTCGTCTCCGGCGGCTGGTGGGTGGCGGTCGTCGAGCTGTGGCCGGCCTCGTCCCGCCCGTACATCGGCGGCTCGCAGAACAACAGTTTCCTGGAGCTGACCTTCGGCTACAACGGTCTCGGCCGGCTCAACGGCGAGGAGACCGGCAGCGTGGGCGGCGGTGGCGGCGGGGGCGGCACCGGCATGTGGGGCGAGACCGGCTGGGACCGGATGTTCGACTCGGAGGTCGGCGGCCAGATCTCCTGGCTCCTGCCCTCCGCCCTCGTCCTGCTCGCCGCCGGCCTGGTGGCCACCCGCGGGCTGCGCAGGACGTCCGTCACCCGGGCCTCGTTCCTGGTCTGGGGCGGCTCGCTGCTGACGACCATGGTGGTCTTCAGTTACATGGCGGGCATCTTCCACCAGTACTACACCGTGGCCCTCGCCCCCTACCTCGCCGCCGTCGTCGGCATGGGCGCCGGCCTGCTGTGGGAGAGGCGGCGGGAGGTGTGGGCGTCGATCGCCCTCGCCGCCTCCGTGGTCGCGGCGGCGGCGTGGGGGTACGTCCTTCTCAACCGCACCCCGGACTACCTGCCGTGGCTGAAGTGGCTGGTGCTGGTCGGCGGGCTGACCGCCGCGCTCGGTCTGGTCTTCGCCGGCCGGCTCACCCGGCGGTTGGCCCTGGGCGCGGCGGCCGCCGGTCTCGTGGCCGCGCTGGCCGGTCCGACGGCGTACACCCTGAGCACCCTTCAGGAGGGCCACACCGGCTCGATCGTCACGGCCGGCCCGGCGGGCGCGAGCGTGATGGGCGGCCGGGGCGGGGGTCCCGGCGGAGGCCCCGGCGGCGGTGGCGGCATGCGGGACGGCTTCGGCGGCGGGATGCCCGGGCAGCAGGGGCAGCAGAACCAGCAGGGGCGGCAAGGGCAGCAAGGTGGGCAGAGTAGGCAGGGCAACGGGTTCCCGGGAGCCGGTGGCTTCGGTGGCGGCATGCCGGGGCAGAACGGTCAGCAGAACGGCGGGCAGGGTCGGCGGAACGGCAACGGCAACGCGTTCCCGGGTGGCGGTCGTATGGGCGAGGGCGGCATGGGCGGTGGCGCCGGTGGCGTCGGCGGCCTGCTGAACGGCGCGAGCGTGTCGTCCGGGGCGAAGAAGCTGCTGGAGCAGGACGCGGGGAAGTACACCTGGGCCGCCGCGTCCGTCGGCTCCCAGAACGCGGCCGGCTACCAGCTCGCCACGGGCGAACCCGTCATGGCGATCGGCGGCTTCAACGGCACCGACCCCTCCCCGACACCGGCCCGGTTCAAGAAGTACGTCGAGGAAGGAAAGATCCACTACTTCATCACCGGCGGCGGCATGGGCGGCGGCGACGGCGGGACCGCCTCCGCGATCAGCTCGTGGGTGCAGAGCACCTTCAAGAAGGTGACGGTGGGGTCGGCGACCTTCTACGACCTCACGCGGAAGGCCTGAGGCCGCGTCCGGGAGCCTGGCCGGTAACTGTGTTGTACACCGTATAGCGACGGCTATACGGTGTACGGCATGTCCGCACCCGCACCCGCTCCCGTCCGCCAGGGCCACGCCCGGCGCTGGCTGATCCTCGGCGTCATCTGTCTCGCGCAGCTCACCGTGCTGCTCGACAACACGGTCCTGAACGTGGCCATCCCCTCGCTCACCCGCGAACTGCACGCGAAGACCTCCGACATCCAGTGGATGATCAACGCGTACTCCCTGGTGCAGTCCGGCCTGCTGCTCACCGCCGGCAGCGCGGCCGACCGCTACGGCCGCAAGAAGATGCTGATCACGGGGCTCGCCCTGTTCGGCGTCGGCTCGCTCGTGGCCGGGCTCGCGGGCAGCACCTCCCAGCTGATCGCCGCGCGGGCCGGCATGGGCATCGGCGGCGCGCTGCTGATGACGACCACGCTGGCCGTGGCGATGCAGATCTTCTCCCCCGAGGAGCAGCCGAAGGCGATCGGCATCTGGAGCGCGGTCAACGCGCTCGGCTTCGCCGGCGGCCCGCTGATCGGCGGTTTCGTGCTCGACCACTTCTGGTGGGGCGCGATCTTCCTGATCAACCTGCCGGTCGCGGCGCTGGGCCTGGTCGCGGTGGTGGCCCTCGTCCCCGAGTCCAGGAACCCGCGTGGTGACCGCCCGGACCTGCTGGGCGCGCTGCTGTCCACCATCGGCATGGCCGCGCTCGTCTACGCGATCATCTCCGGGCCGGGGCACGGCTGGACGTCGGCGCGGGTGCTCGCGACGGCGGCCGTCGCGGTACTGGTGCTGGGTGCCTTCGCCTGGTGGGAGAGCAGGGTCGAGGAGCCGATGCTCGACATGCACTTCTTCCGGGACCGGCGCTTCACGGGTGCGGTCGCCGGGGCCGTGCTCATCGTGTTCGGCATGGGCGGCGCGCTGTTCCTGCTGACGCAGCACCTCCAGTTCGTGCTCGGCTACGAGCCGTTGGAGGCCGGTCTGCGGACCGCTCCGCTGGCGCTGACGGTGGTCGTCCTCAACTTCAGCGGGCTGTCGGCGAAGTGGTCGGCGCGGCTGGGCACGCCGGTGTCGATCGCGCTGGGGATGGTCTGCATGGCCGGTGGCCTGGTGGCCATCGCGGAGGTGGACAAGGGCGGCTACGCGGGCACGCTGCTCGGGCTGCTGCTGATCGGCGCGGGGTGCGCGGTGGCGAACCCGGCGATGGCGCACGCCATCATGAGCGCCATCCCTCCGGAGAAGGCCGGTGTCGGAGCGGGGATCAACGGCACGCTGGCGGAGTTCGGGAACGGGCTCGGTGTGGCCGTGCTGGGTGCCGTGCTCAGCTCCTCCGTGGCGTCGGGGGAGTCGTTGTCCGCCGGGCTGGGGACCGGACAGTTGGTCGGAGCCGTCGCGGTGCTGCTGGGCGGGTTCGTGGCGGCGGGGCTGTTGCGGCGGGCGGAGAGGGTGTCCGTCTGACAGCCCTAAGGTGGGGACAGTGGCCGGTTTCGAGAAAGGTGCGCCGGTGACGAAGCAGGCAGGTCGGTCGGCCCGGGACAGCGTGTGGCGGGAGGGCGGGCCCCGCCGTGGCGGGCGCAGCGGGCAGCCCTCGGGGCTGGACCGGGAACGGATCACCGCGGCGTCGGTGCGGCTGCTGGACGCCGAGGGGCTCGCCAAGTTCTCCATGCGGCGGCTGGCGGCCGAGCTGAACGTCACCGCGATGTCCCTGTACTGGTACGTCGACACCAAGGACGACCTGCTCGAACTCGCCCTGGACGCGGCCTTCGCCGAGCTGCGGCTGCCCGATCCGGAGAACGCGGACGAGGACTGGCGGGAGCAGCTGAGGGCGCTGGCCACGGCGTACCGGCAGCTGCTGTTCCTGCACCCCTGGCTGTCCCCGCTGGCCGGCCGCTTCCTCAACATCGGCCCGAACGCGCTCGCGTTCTCCCGGGTGGTCCAGCGGGTCGTCCGCCGGGCGGGGCTGCCCGCGCACGGGGTGACCGGGGCGATCTCGGCCGTCTTCCAGTTCGTGTACGGCTTCGGGACGATCGAGGGACACTTCTTCGCCCGGATCGCGGACACCGGGCTGAGCCCCGACGAGTACTTCGAGCAGGCCATGGCCGTCGTGGACGAGGTGCCCGGGTCCGGCGACGTCATGAAGGAGTCCAAGGACCTGATGGCGGCGCGCGGCGGGGACACGGTGACCGAGATGCTGGACCGCGACTTCACCTTCGCCCTGGACCTGCTGATCGCCGGCATCGAGGCGATGGTCGCCCGCGGCTGACCGCTCCCCCGTCACCACCCGCGCCGGCAACGGGACTGGTCAGTCGTCGGTGGTCGGTCGGGCGGGGAAGCCGCCGGTGGCCACCGGGCCCCAGCGTTCGGGTGTCACCCGGATGACGGACTTGCCCTGCCTGACCATCGCCTCCGGGCCCCTTTCGTCTGCCCCTCTCGCGTTGCTGCGCAGGCTTCGGGGAGCTGCGTCGGACTCCGTCCGCCGGTTCGGTGTGGGGGGTGGTCAGGTGTCGACGGTCAGTCGTCGGTGGTCGGTCGGGCGGGGAAGCCGCCGGTGGCCACCGGGCCCCAGCGTTCGGGTGTCACCCGGATGACGGACTTGCCCTGCCTG
>NZ_JBVKBI010000007.1:0-41951 GCF_055639035.1 Streptomyces sp. NPDC107654 | reverse complement strand
TGACCATCGCCTCCCGGTACTCGTCCCAGTCGGGGTGTTCGCCGGCGATGTTGCGGTAGTACTCGACCAGGGGCTCCACCGAGTCGGGGGCGTCGACGACCTCGGCCGTGCCGTCGACCTGGACCCAGGGGCCGTTCCAGTCGTCGCTCAGGACGACCAGGCTGACGCGGGGGTCCCGCTTGGCGTTGCGGGTCTTGGCCCGCTCCGGGTAGGTGGAGACGACGATCCGGCCGGAGTCGTCCACCCCGCAGGTCAGCGGGGATGCCTGCGGGGAGCCGTCGGCCCGGCGCGTGATCAGCAGGGCGCGGTGACGGGGTCGTACGAAGTCCAGCAGCTCGTCCAGCGATACACGGGTGTTGGTAGCGGTGTTCGGTGCCATGACAGCACCCTAGGGGCAGTGGCTGCCCCTGTGGGTGACCCTGTCGTGCCTACGCCTGGGGGAGCGAGTCCCCCTGGACCGCCTGGATGTCCAGCTCGACCCTCAGCGTGGTGCCGATGGCCGCGATGCCCGCCTGGAGGACCTGGTTGTAGTTCATCGCGAAGTCCTCGCGGTGCAGTTCGGCGGTGGCCCGGAACGCGGCCCGCGTGCCGCCCCAGGGGTCGGCGCCGGTGCCGAGGTAGGCCAGGTCCAGGTCGACCGGTCGTACGACCCCGTGCATGGACAGCTCGCCGTGGACCGTCCAGCGGTCCGAGCCGGCCGCCGTCACACCGGTGGAGCGGTACGTGATCTCCGGGTGGCGCTCGACGTCGAGGAAGTCCCCGGACTTCAGGTGCGCGTCGCGCATGCCGTTGCCGGTGTCGACGGACGCGGCCCTGATCACGGCCTCCACCCGGGACTTGGTGACGTCGTCCGGCGCGATCTCGATCGTGCCGCCGAACTCCGTGAACCGGCCGTGCACGCTGGAGATCCCCAGGTGCTGGGCGACCGCGGCGACGGAGGAGTGCACCGGGTCGATGGTCCAGGGCCCGGGCGGCGGCAGTTCGGTGCCGCCCTGCCGGGCCAGCGTCACCGTGCCGACCTCGGCCCGGCCGCTCGCGGTGACGATCGCGCTGGACGCCGCCGGCGCGTAGCCCACGGCGGTCACGATCACGGTGTAAGCGCCCGGCGCCAGCTCGGTGGCGTCCCGTACGGCACCCTCGGCGTCCGCCTCGGCCCGCAGCACCTGGGTCCCGGTCATGTCGGTCACCGTGACGACCGCGTGCGACACGGCCCATCCGTCCCGCGTACGGATCTTCGCGGTCAGTCCCATCCCGTTTTCTCCCTGCAAGGTCTTACAAATCGGTCGTATGACACCGGCCCGTGGCGGGCGCGCCCTCCGCTCAGGCGCGCACCGCCACGGGCCGGGTGGGGACTACTCGCCGGGGTGGGCGAGTTCGATGTCGTGGCCGTCGACGCCGGGACCGGACACGGTCAGCGCGGTGGCCACCGGCGGGTAACCGGTCGCGATGACGGTGTACTCGCCGCCGTCCAGGTCGGTGAAGGCGTACGCCCCGTCCGTCCCGGTGGTGGCGGTGCCGACCACGTTGCCCGCCTGGTCGACGAGGGTCACCCGGGCGTCGGCCAGCGGGCCGTGCGGGGCCCGGACGACACCCTGGAGCCGGGCGCCGGCGTCCAGGTCGACCTCGACGCGGGTGACGCCGGTGGCGCCGACCTCGACCGGCAGGGCACGCGGCCGGAAGCCGCTCGCGTTGACCGCGACGGTCACCGTGCCCGGCACCAGGTCGGTGAGGGCGAAGTCGCCCTGCTCCCCGGTGGCGGCGGTGGCCAGCAGGTCACCGCGCACGTCGGTGACGATCACCATCGCGTCCTTGACCGGCAGCGCGCTTCCCGCGGCCCGGACCACGCCGGTCAGCCCGCTGGTGCCGCTGAGCAGGATGTCGTACGACAGCGGTTCCCCGCCCACCACGACGGTGGAGGCCTGCGGCTGGTAGCCGTCGGCGGACGCGATCAGGACGTACGACCCGGTGCCGGGGGCGTCGAGGACGTAGGAGCCGTCGGCCTGGGTGACCGAGCGGCCCAGCTGGCGGCCGGACAGCGAGATCAGCGTGACCGCGGCCTGCGGGACCGGGGCGCTCTCGGCGCCGCGGACGTAGCCGTGCACCGGGGTGCCGCCGGTGGTGCCGGGCTCGGCGACCGTGGCGACGGCGCCGAGCTGCGTGGCCGCGGTGGCCGAGGCGCCGTTCTCGCCGAGGACGGGGGCGGCCCAGCCGGGCACCCGCTCCGGGGCCGGAGCCTCGGTGGCCGTCTCGGCGGCGACCGGGGCCTGGGCCTCGGCGACGGCCGGCGCGGCGGCCGGGTCGGTCACGGGGGCCTTGGCCTCGGCGGTCTGCGCGAGCGCGCCCTGGGTCCTCAGCGGGACCTCCTTGATGAACAGCGTGATCAGGAAGGCGACGGCGGCGAGGCAGCCGGCGATGAGGAAGACGTCGGCGATGCCGTGGCCGTAGGCGCTCTCCAGCAGCGTCCGGATGGGCGCCGGGAGCTTGTCCATGTCCGGGATGCTGTCGGTCGAGCCGGAGCTGTGCGCCATGGCGGCCTGGTACTTGGGGCTCAGCGCGGAGACGCCGTCCTCGACGTAGTGGGTGATCCGGCGGGACATCACGGCACCCAGCGCGGAGACGCCGACCGCACCGCCGAGGGAGCGGAAGAAGGTGACCGTGGAGCTGGCCGAGCCGAGGTCGGAGGGCGCCACCTGGTTCTGCGTGGCGAGCACCAGGTTCTGCATCATCATGCCGATGCCGAGACCCAGCAGGGCCATGAAGATGGCCATCTTCCAGTAGTCGGTGTCGTACCGGATGCCGCCGAGCAGCAGCAGGCCGGCCGTGACCAGGACGCCACCGCTGACCAGCCACGCCTTCCAGCGGCCGGTGCGGGTGATGAACTGACCCGAGACGGTGGAGGAGACGAACAGACCGCCGATCATCGGGATGGTCATGACGCCCGACATGGTCGGGGACTTGTCGCGGGCCAGCTGGAAGTACTGGCTGAAGAAGACGGTGCCGGAGAACATCGCGACACCGACGAACAGCGAGGCGAGCGACGCCAGCGTGATCGTGCGGTTCTTGAACAGGCGCAGCGGGATGATCGGCTCGCTCGCCTTGGACTCGACGAGCACGAACAGCGCGCCGAGGACGATCGAACCGCCGACCATCGCGTAGGTCTGCCAGGACAGCCAGTCGTACTTGTCACCGGCGAAGGTGACCCAGACCAGCAGCAGGGAGACGGCGGCGGAGATGAGGGTCGCGCCGCCCCAGTCGACCTTGACCTCCCGCTTGACCACGGGCAGGTGCAGGGTCTTCTGCAGCACGATCAGCGCGATGACCGCGAAGGGGACACCGACGTAGAAGCACCAGCGCCAGCCCAGCCAGGAGGTGTCGGTGATGACACCGCCGAGCAGCGGGCCGCCGACGGTGGCGACGGCGAAGGTGGCACCCAGGTAGCCGGAGTACCGGCCGCGCTCGCGCGGGGAGATCATCGCGGCCATGACGATCTGCGCCAGGGCGGACAGACCGCCGACGCCGATGCCCTGGAACACCCGGAAGGTGATGAGCATGCCGGGGTTCTGGGACAGACCGGCCGCCATCGAGGCGACCACGTAGATGATCAGGGCTATCTGGACGAGAGCCTTCTTGCTGTACAGGTCGGCGAGCTTGCCCCACAGGGGAGTGGCCGCGGTCATCGACAGCAGGGCGGCGGTGACCACCCAGGTGTAGGCGGACTGGCCGCCGCCGAGGTCCCCGATGATGTGCGGCAGGGCGTTGGAGACGATCGTGGACGACAGGATCGCCACGAACATGCCGAGCAGCAGCCCGGACAGGGCCTCCATGATCTGCCGGTGGGTCATCGGGGCGTCGCCGTGGGAGCCTCCCCCGTGCTTGGCGTGAGCCCGCACACCGGCTGGTGTGGTCGTTGCCATGGGCTTCCTTCTCTTACGTGCTTGCGGGTGTACGGGTGGTCTCTTCGGATACGGGTTCGGTGAGCCGGAGCGGGGCCGAGCGGCAGTCGCCGAAGGACGCGCGCAGGCGTGTCATCAGCCGGATCAGCTCGCCGACGTCCTCGTCGGTCCAGTCCGCGAGTCGTTCGGCCAGCAGATGCGTGGTCCGCCGGGACAGCTCGTCGAGCCGGTCCAGGCCCGCGGGCGTCAGGCGCAGGATGCGCGAGCGCTTGTCCGCGGGGTCCGGGTGCCGCTCGATCCAGCCGCGTGCGGCGACGTGCGCGACATGTCGGCTGGTGACCGACATGTCCACGGCGAGCAACTCCGCGAGCTTGCTCATGCGCATGTCGCCGTGGCGGCCGAGCAGGGTCAGCACGGCGGCGGAGCCGGCCGGGCAGTCGGGCGGCAGGATCCGCCCCATGTCCCGTTTCACGGCTCCGACGGCACTGAGCTGACGCGCCAGCTCTTCAAACTGCGCCCGCTCGGCCATCACACCTCCCGTATCGTTGCTTAGGGCAACCATAAGCGTGCTTGGTTGCTGCAGGCAAACAAATCCGGGGGGCTGGGCGCAAAAAGTTGGCAAAGGCGAGTATTGCGTTCGTAAATATGCAGGTGACTGCGGGCGCCGTGCCCCCGTCTGTCCCGGTGGCCCCGCACTTGGGTCGCTCACCGGGATTCGCTAGGGTCTCGGGGCATGGCTAACACCCAGGGCCCCCAGGGCAATTACGACCCCGCAGGCAGCACCCAGATGTTCCGCGCGTTCGTCGACGAGGCCCCCCAGGGGCGGCAGCAGCAGGCGGCCTCCTCCGGCCCCCGGGCCGGTCTGATCATCGGCGTCGTCGTGGCGCTCGTGGTGATCGCCGGCGTCGCCTGGCTGGCGATGAAGTAGGACTCAGTCCCACTCGACGGAGACGTCCCGCGTCTCGATGTGCATGCCGAGCGGCACCCGCCAGGCATCCACGCACACCGTCCACGCGGGGCTCCTGCGCGCACCCGGCGCCAGCGGCACCGGCAGCTCCACGGTCGACTCGACCGTCCCCCAGTCGACGCCGAGCGCGCCGATGACGTGCGTCCCGAGCGTCACCGACCCCGAACGCACCGCCGTCCCACCTGTGTTGTGGAAGTCGACGGTCACCTTCTGGCACCAGCGCCGGTCGGTGTCCTCGGTCGCCGGGTCGCCCCACGAGAGATCGGCCTGCGCCGGCGCCGGTGTCGTACGGCTCGGAGCGGGTCTCGACGGGGCGGGCGGTGACGTACGACCGCCCGGGCCGCCGCGGGGTCGCGGGACGCCCGGGGTCTCCTCGGCGGTCGGCGCCGAGGCCGGTGCCGGTTCCCGTGCCGACTCCGATGCCGGGGCCGGCGGTGATGCCGGCCTGGCGGAGCGGGGAGCGCCGGGGCGGGCCGGTGCCGCGGGGCCGGTCCCGCGCGGCTGCCGGTCGAGCGGCACCAGGGCCACCGACCCGGACGGCGCCACGGCCGTCGGGCCGCCCTGCCCCGCGCCGACCGCGGTGTAACCACCGCCCGGACCGCCGCCACCGCACGCGACCAGCACCCCGCCCAGGCCGACGACGGCCGCCGACACCGCTGTGAGCATCCCGGTACGCAGCATCCGGTCATGGTGACCGACGCGGCGTCAGATGAGAACCCCGGTGCGGGCAGCGCCCCCGAAGGGGCCGCCCTTCCGGCGGAGCGGCTAGTCGGAGATCAGTCCGTCCCGCAACTGTGCCAGGGTCCGGGTCAGCAGCCGGGAGACGTGCATCTGGGAGATGCCGACCTCCTCGCCGATCTGCGACTGGGTCATGTTGGCGAAGAAGCGCAGCATGATGATCCGCCGCTCCCGGGGCGGGAGTTTGGCCAGCAGCGGCTTGAGGGACTCGCGGTACTCCACGCCCTCCAGGGCCGTGTCCTCGTAGCCGAGCCGGTCGGCGAGCGAGCCCTCGCCGCCGTCGTCCTCGGGGGCCGGCGAGTCGAGGGAGGAGGCGGTGTAGGCGTTGCCGACCGCGAGGCCGTCGACCACGTCCTCCTCGGAGACGCCGAGCACGGCGGCCAGCTCCGTCACCGTGGGGGAGCGGTCCAGCTTCTGCGACAGCTCGTCGCTGGCCTTGGTGAGGGCCAGGCGCAGCTCCTGGAGCCGGCGCGGAACCCGCACGGACCACGAGGTGTCGCGGAAGAACCGCTTGATCTCGCCCACGACCGTCGGCATCGCGAAGGTCGGGAACTCGACGCCCCGTTCACAGTCGAACCGGTCGATCGCCTTGATCAGGCCGATGGTGCCGACCTGGACGATGTCCTCCATCGGCTCGTTGCGCGAGCGGAACCGCGCCGCCGCGTAGCGGACCAGCGGCAGGTTCAGCTCGATCAGGGTGTCCCGGACGTAGGCCCGCTCGGGGCTGTCCTGGTCCAGCGCGGCCAGGCGCAGGAACAGCGAGCGGGACAGGGTGCGGGTGTCGAGGTTCGCCGTGGCCTGCGCGGCCGGGACAGCTTCGGCGGCCGGGTCGGCGGCCGGGGACGGCACGGCTTCGAGGGCCGTGACACCCTCGAAGCCGTCGAGGACGTCGAGAGCGTCGAGCTCCTTGGGCGCTGCCTCGCTCTTCGTGGGCGTCAGCACCTTCGAGCTGCCCTGGTCTGCGGACATGCCACCCCCTTTGGGTCGCGGGACGGTCGCGGCGGCGCCGTCTCTTTCCGAGCGACGCAGCCCTCACCTGAATACCGGAGCCGGAGCCACGGCAAACGCGCTTCCCGCAGAATGTCACATGTCGGCAACGCGCTGTACCGACATGTCGACATGTGAGATCCGAATCGCCCCTGGAAACAAAGGGACTGACGGCTTTTCGGCTGCCAACTGTCGCAACCGCGCTGGTGAGCGATTCGCTCGTGCCGGTTACCGCTCGATCGGGTTTGCGATGCAGCGGCGCACGGGCCGTGCTTCCGTGCGCCCGCCATGCATCAGGAGGCCGGCCGTCTGCTGCCGCTACGCGTCGATCCGATTTGCGGAACGCAGCCGTTGGAAGCTACGGGCGAGCAGACGTGAGACATGCATCTGGGAGACGCCGAGTTCCGCGCTGATCTGTGACTGGGTGAGATTGCTGTAGTAGCGCAGAAGAAGGATTCGCTGTTCTCTCTCGGGGAGTTGGACGAGGAGGTGGCGGACCAGGTCGCGGTGTTCCACGCCGTCCAGGGCCGGGTCCTCGTAGCCGATCCGGTCCAGCAGGCCGGGCAGCCCGTCGCCCTCCTGGGCGGCCTCCAGCGAGGTGGCGTGGTACGACCGTCCCGCCTCGATGCAGCTGAGCACCTCGTCCTCGCTGATCCGGAGCCGGTCGGCGATCTCGGCGGTGGACGGGGAGCGGCCGTAGAGCGTGGTCAGGTCCTCGGTCGCGCTGTTGACCTGTACCCACAACTCGTGCAGCCGGCGCGGGACGTGGACGGTGCGGACGTTGTCCCGGAAGTACCGCTTGATCTCGCCGACCACGGTGGGCATCGCGAAGGTCGGGAACTGCACCCCCCGGTCCGGGTCGAAGCGGTCGATGGCGTTGATCAGGCCGATGGTGCCGACCTGGACGACGTCCTCCATCGGCTCGTTGCGGGAGCGGAAGCGGGCGGCGGCGTAGCGCACGAGCGGGAGGTTCGCCTCGATCAGCGCCCCCCGTACCCGGTTGTGCTCCGGCGTGCCGGGGGTGAGCTCCTTCAGTTCGGCGAACAGCACCTGGGTCAGGGCCCGGGTGTCCGCGCCGCGGCGCTTCTCGGGGGCCGGCGGGGTCGGAGTGGGCGCCTCTTCCTGGGGCGGCGCAGTACTGGCCGACACGGTCAACGCCACCTCTTCATCGGTCAATCATCCGTCAAAAGCGGTCATAGCATCACAAGACATGTGCACTGTGTGCAAGCACCCGATAACCACGTGTTGTGGTTCAAACACCGACGGTTTGGGGTAGCAGTGCCGCAAAAACCGCTCTGCCGGAACGGCGCAGCCCCCCGCCGGGACGGCGGGGGGCTGCTGTGGCCGTGGGGGTGCGGAGCTACTGGCCGTCGATCTCGTAGTCGGCGATCACCCAGGTGGAGAACTCGCGCCAGAGCGCGACGCCCGCCTGGTGGGCCGGGTGCTCCAGGTAGCGCTTGAGGGCGTCGGCGTCCTCGACCGCCGAGTTGATCGCGAAGTCGTAGGCGATCGGCCGGTCGCTGATGTTCCAGGCACACTCCCAGAAGCGCAGTTCCTCGATCCGGCCGCCGAGGGCCCGGAAGGCCTCCACGCCCGCCATGACCCGGGGATCGTCACGCTCGACGCCCTCGTTGAGCCTGAAGAGGACCAGATGGCGGATCATGGGGTGTACCTCAGCTCTTTCCTCCGTCGGCGACCCAGGTCATGAAGTCACCGACGGCCTTGGCCGCGTCCGATATGCCCTCGAAGCCTATCTGGACGTAGTCGGCCGCCTTGGCCGGGTCCGTGATGATCACGTACAGCGCGAAGACCACGAGCACGTACACGGCGATCTTCTTGGCGTTCACCGCCACCGCGGCCTCCCCTGTGCCAGTGCCCCGAGGGCCCCCTGCTGCCGGCCGCGAGTGTAACCTCCGGACCTCCCCGCGGGGCCGACAGCCCGCCGCGGCGGGGGTGTTGTGGTCCGGAACGCGCGAAAGGCCCCGCCGGTCGGCGGGGCCTTTCTGCGAGCGGTAGCGGAGGGATTTGAACCCTCGGTGACTTGCGCCACACTCGCTTTCGAGGCGAGCTCCTTCGGCCGCTCGGACACGCTACCGAGGGAGACCTTACAGCACCGGGGCCCGAGGTTTGAAATCGGTATTCACCGGTTCCGGAAGAACTCCGTGAGGAGACGGGCGCAGTCGGGGGCGAGCACGCCCTCGATGACCTCCGGGCGGTGGTTGAGCCGCCGGTCGCGCACCACGTCCCACAGGGAACCGGCCGCGCCCGCCTTCTCGTCCCGGGCGCCGTAGACCACCCGGTCCACCCGGGACTGGACGAGGGCGCCCGCGCACATCGTGCACGGCTCCAGGGTCACGACCAGCGTGCAGCCGGTCAGCCGCCACTCCCCGAGCCGGGCCGCCGCCCGCCGGATCGCGAGGACCTCCGCGTGGGCCGTGGGATCGCCGGTGGCCTCGCGCTCGTTGTGTCCGGCACCGAGCACCGTCGTACCGTCCGGGGACAGCACGACGGCGCCGACGGGGACGTCCCCGCCCCGGACGGCCCGTTCGGCCTCCGTGAGGGCGAGCCGCATCGCGGCCCGCCAGGGGTCCCTCACCGGGTCCGGCGCGTCCTGCTGCGGAAGCTGCTCCGGGGGTCGTTCCCGGGCCTGTCGCGTGTCCTGTTCCGGGGCCTGCTCTTGGGCCTCTTCCGGGAGCAGCGGGTCCTGTGGCGCGGTCAGCGGACGGTCTCCAGCACCTCCGAGGCGCCCAGGGCCTCGGCGATCGTGTTCAGCGCGTCGTCGGCGTCCAGGGCGCGCAGCTCCTTCTCGCTGATGCCCAGGTCGTCCAGGATCTCGCTGTCGCCCACCGGGCTGTGCGGCACCGCGTCGGCGTCGCCGCCCTCCTCCTCGTCGTCCTCGGACTCCCCGTCCTCGGTGCCGTCGAGGTCCAGGGCGTCCAGGTCCGGGCCGTCGTCCGAGCCGGGCTCCCGGCCGAGCAGTTCGTCGGTGAGCAGCAGCTCCCCGTAGGCGCTGCGCTGGGCGGCGGCGGCGTCCGAGACGTAGATGCGAGGGTCCTCCTCGCCGTCCACGCGGACGACGCCGAACCAGGCGTCCTCCTGCTCGATCAGGACGAGCACTGTGTCCTCGTCGGGAGAGGCTTCCCGGGCCAGGTCGGCCAGATCCGACAGGGTCTCCACATCGTCGAGCTCTGTGTCGCTCGCTTCCCACCCGTCTTCGGTGCGCGCGAGCAGTGCGGCGAAGTACACCGTGACTCTCCCACTGGTCATAGGCGTGCCGGTTGGGGGTCCCCCCGGCGGAGGTACATGGGCGGAGAGAGCTGGGCTCCGAGCCCCACCCACTCGGAATCGTGGCAGAAACAAGGCGTCCAGGGGACGTCTTCGGCCCCCTGTGTCTGGCTGTTTCGATCGCGGATCCGTGATCGGCTCACCAGCGCGCTCATTGCCACCACCTGCGGATCGTACGCGGCTTTTCCCCACGCTCACGCACGCCCCACCTCACCAACACCGGTGCGGTCGGGGAACTTCCGCGGCCCGCCGGGCGGGCCGGGGCTACCAGCGGAACGTCCGCATACGCATCGCGTGGCGCAGCCGGGCGGCCTTGGCGCGCCGGGGCTGGACGCGGGCGCGCAGCTCCCGGGCCTCTGCGAGATCGCGCAGGAACTGGGCGCGGCGCCGCCGTCGTTCCGTCTCGGTCTCGGGCTTGTCGGGGTCGGGCCGCGCGGACCGTGCGGCGGGGCCGGCCCTGTGGCCGGTGGCCCCGGAGGCGTCCGCGGGCGGGTCTGGCAGGTCGGACACGTCGCACCACCCCACTCACGTCCCCTCCCACTTTCCCCCGGTCGGCCGGTTTGACGCCAGCGCGAGGGCGGGGTCCGCCGCAGGTACCGTTAGGGGCATGCGTCTCCATGTCGTCGACCACCCCCTGGTCGCTCACAAGCTCACCACGCTGCGCGACCAGCGCACCGACTCCGCGACCTTCCGGCGGCTCGCCGACGAACTGGTCACCCTGCTCGCCTACGAGGCGACCAGGGACGTGCGCACCGAGGCCGTCGACATCCAGACGCCGGTCGCGCGCACCACGGGCGTCAAGCTGGCCCGTCCGCGCCCGCTGGTGGTGCCGATCCTGCGGGCCGGTCTCGGCATGCTGGACGGCATGGTCCGGCTGCTGCCGACCGCCGAGGTGGGCTTCCTCGGCATGATCCGCAACGAGGAGACGCTGCAGGCGTCCACGTACGCCTCGCGCATGCCGGAGGACCTCTCGGGCCGCCAGGTGTACGTCCTCGACCCGATGCTGGCCACGGGCGGAACGCTGGTCGCGGCGATCCAGGAGCTGATCAAGCGCGGTGCGGACGACGTGACGGCCGTGGTGCTGCTGGCCGCGCCCGAGGGGGTCGAGGTCATGGAGCGGGAGCTGGCGGGCACGCCGGTCACCGTGGTCACGGCGGCGGTGGACGACCACCTCAACGAGCTGGGATACATCGTGCCGGGACTGGGTGACGCGGGGGACCGGCTCTACGGCGCCGCCGAGTAGCCACGCGTCGCTCCTCAGCGGCTCTTCTTCTCTTCTTCAGCAGCTCTTCTTCGTGGTGGCGGCCGGCTGCGGTTCCGTCAGGGCCGTCAGGGCCCGGTCGGCCGTCGCCCGGTCGGCCAGGCCCTTGAAGGCGTCGCCGATGACGAGGTCCACGTCGGTGCCCTTGCGGGTGTCGGCGCGCGGGTCGGCGCCGGCGAGCTGGGTGGCGAGGACGCGGAGTGCCGTGTCCTGGGCCGCGGGGGAGCCGAGGAGCATCCCAGTGCCCTTGACCTTCTTGTCGTACTGCTTCGACGCGTTGCCCACGGTGCCGACGCGGAAGCCCCGCTTGCGCAGTTCGTCCGCGGTGCTCTTGGCGAGCCCGGCGCGCTTGGTGGCGTTGTAGACGTTGACGGTGATCCGGCCGGGCTCGGGGAGGCGCTCGGCGCGGGTCGCCGCGGCAGCCGCCGCCTTGGTACGGCAGTGGGCCGCCGGGCCGGTCGCCGTGGAGTCGCCGGCGCCGCCGGTGAAGACGTCGATGAGCTGCAGGGTGCCCCAGCCGATCAGGCCGAGGACGGCGACGGACGCCACCACGGCGGCCACGAGCCTGCCGTGTCGCCGGGGCGGACGCATCCGCGGGTATTTGTCCCCCGTGATCCGGTACTGGCCGCCCATGCCAGGGGGAGTCAGCATGCTCATGAGCGCAGCGTAGTGCGCCCGAGCGGCGATGCCTATCAGATGATCAGTTGATGCCGCTCAGCGGAACCCGAAAGGGCCAACGGCCCTGTCGCGCCGCGTCAGTCCAGTTCGAGCACGCGCGCGTGCAGCACCTGGCGCTGCTGGAGGGCGGCGCGGACCGCGCGGTGCAGACCGTCCTCCAGGTACAGGTCGCCCTGCCACTTCACGACGTGCGCGAAGAGGTCGCCGTAGAACGTCGAGTCCTCCGCCAGCAGGGTCTCCAGATCGAGCTGCTGCTTGGTGGTCACGAGCTGATCGAGGCGGACCGGGCGCGGCGCGACGTCCGCCCACTGCCGGGTGCTCTCCCGGCCGTGGTCGGGGTACGGCCGGCCGTTTCCGATGCGCTTGAAGATCACACGGAAAGCCTACCGGTCAAGACGTTCCGGGCGCAGCCATGGCGGGGCAGTGCGACGCTTGAAAAGATGGAGCAATTCGGGCATACGGGCTACTACGGGAACGGGGACCGGGGATGAGTGACAGCGAGACCGCGCCGCCCGCGGAGCCCCGGGGTGCTGCCGAGGCGCCCCAGGCGGCTTCCGCACTGCCCGCCGAGGCACGGAAGATCGCCTCCGGTTACGCCTTCACCGGACCCGCGCTCGACCTGGGCGCCCTCCTGTGGGACGGGCGCTGCCACGCCGGCGCTCCGGTCCGCGTCCCGCTGTCCGTGCTCAACCGGCACGGCCTGGTCGCGGGCGCCACCGGCACCGGCAAGACCAAGACCCTCCAGCTGATCGCCGAACAGCTGTCGGCGCAGGGCGTACCGGTGTTCCTCGCGGACATCAAGGGCGACCTGTCCGGCATCGCACGGCCGGGGCAGCGCAGCGACCGGGTGAGCGGGCGGTCCGGCGAGGTCGGCCAGGCCTGGGCCCCGGCCGGCTACCCGGCGGAGTTCCTCGCCCTCGGCGGCCTCGGCCACGGCGTCCCGGTCCGGGCCACCGTCACCAGCTTCGGCCCGGTGCTGCTGGCCAAGGTGCTCGGGCTGAACCAGACCCAGGAGCAGTCCCTCGGCCTGATCTTCCACTACGCCGACACCAAGGGCCTGGAGCTGATCGACCTCAAGGACCTGCGCGCGGTCGTCGCCTTCCTCACCTCCGACGAGGGCAGGGCCGAACTCAGGGACATCGGCGGCCTCTCCAGTGCCACGGCCGGGGTGATCCTGCGCTCGCTGACGGCCTTCGAGGCGCAGGGCATGACGGACTTCTTCGGCGAGCCGGAGTTCGACACCGCCGACCTGCTGCACACCGCGGAGGACGGCCGGGGCGTCGTCTCGGTCCTCGAACTCCCGGCGGTGCAGGAGAAACCCCTGCTCTTCTCGACGTTCCTGATGTGGCTGCTCGCCGACCTGTTCCACGACCTGCCCGAGATCGGCGACGTCGACAAGCCGAAGCTGGTGTTCTTCTTCGACGAGGCCCACCTGCTGTTCCACGGCGCCTCCAGGGCGTTCCTGGACTCGATCACGCAGACCGTCCGGCTCATCCGCTCCAAGGGCGTCGGCGTCTTCTTCGT
Source organism: Streptomyces sp. NPDC107654 (assembly GCF_055639035.1). NCBI lineage: Bacteria > Bacillati > Actinomycetota > Actinomycetes > Kitasatosporales > Streptomycetaceae > Streptomyces > Streptomyces sp. NPDC107654. Next base: position 28,618 of record NZ_JBVKBI010000007.1, on the reverse strand, counting down.
CACCCAGACCCCGAAGGACGTGCCCGGTGACGTCCTCGCCCAGCTCGGCAACCGCGTCCAGCACGCCCTGCGTGCCTTCACCCCCGACGACGACAAGGCCCTGCGGGCGACCGTGCAGACCTTCCCCAGGTCGGCGTACGACCTGGAGGAGCTGCTCACCGGTCTCGGCACCGGCGAGGCCGTGGTGACCGTGCTCGGCGAGAGCGGCGCCCCCACTCCGGTCGCCGCCACCCGGCTGCGCGCCCCGGAGTCCCTGATGGGCCCGGTGGACGCGGCCGAACTGGACCGGGCGGTGCGCGCCTCCGCGCTCCACGACCGTTATGCACAGGCTGTGGACCGCGAGTCGGCGTACGAGCGGCTGAGCGCGGCCCGCCCGCAGGAACCGGCCCGGGAGCCGGAGCCGGAGCCGACCGCCCGGCCGGCTCCGCGCGCGCCGCGGGCTCCGCAGCCTGCCGGGGAGGAGTCGTCGCTGGTCGAACAGGTCGTGCACAGCCCGGTGTTCAAGTCCCTGGCCCGCTCGGTCGGCACCCAGCTCGGCCGCGAGATCACCCGTTCGCTGTTCGGCACCGCCCGGCGGAGGCGGTAGCCGCCTCCGCCGGTGCCGGTCAGCGGTCCTGTCCCTCCGGTGACCGCTGGGGTTCCGGCGTCCGCTGCTCCGGCCTGGGGGCCGTACCGCGCCGGGCCTCCGCGCGCAGCAGGGCGCGCAGGACGGCGTAGGGATCCTTGGGCATGGCTGAGCTGCTCCTTGCGTCGAACCGACCGACCTTGCGGGGACGCGGGCCGGTCAGCAGCGCAGCACCACCGTGCGCAGCAGGGGCGTGGTGCGCGGCACCCGCGGGGCGGCGGGACGGGGGCGGGCCGCCGGGCGGGCGGGCGCCGGATCGGGCAGGGGCGCGGGGCGCTCGGGTAGGTCGGCCCGGTGCAGGGCACGGGCGGGCGGCCGCAGCGCCGGGTCGAGGAGGTCGTGCTCGGCGGTCTCGGCGGCCACGACGACGCCGGCCGCGGCCTGGGCCGGCACGTGGGCGCCGGGCATCCACACGGCGAGGAGCAGCACGAGCACGCGGAGCCAGGTACGGCTCCGGGGCGTGCTCCTGATCCTGCTCACGGCTGCTGTCTGCCCGGAACGGACGGCCGGGGCAGCACCCGGGCACGAGAACCGCCCGCTCGGCGTACCTGGGGGCGTCGGGGTTGACGGCCGGGACGGGGCTGCTGGTCGGGGCAGGGCTGACGGTTGTCTCGGGGCTGCTGGTCGTGGCAGGGCTGACGGTTGTCCCGGGGCTGCTGGTCGTGGCAGGACTGACGGTCGTCACGGGCTGACGGTTGTCGCAGGACTGACGGTCGTCACGGGCTGACGGTCGTGGCAGGGCTGACGGTCGTCAGAGGCTGACGGATGTCGCCTGGACGGCGGCTGTCACAGGGCCTGCGGCACCCCGCGGGCCCGGCTGCGGATGCCGAACGCCGTGACGATCTCCACGATGCCCACCACGATCAGCCAGATGCCGCCGACGAGCGTCAGCACCGCGACCGACCGGAACGGCGAGTCGATGAGGACGATCCCGGCGACGAAGGTCAGGATCCCGAGGAGGACCTGCCAGCCCCGGGCGGGCATCCGGGAGTCGTGCAGGGCGGCCAGGGTCTGCGTGATCCCGCGGAACAACCAGCCGATGCCGATCCACAGGGCGAGCAGCAGGATCGACTGCATGGGCCCGCGGAAGCAGAACAGGCCGAGCAGGATCGACAGCGCGCCGCTGATGAAGGCCAGGACGCGCAGCGAGGTCGCCCGGTGCGTGCCGAACGCCGAGACCAGCTGCAGGATCCCGCTGTACACCAGGTAGACGCCGAACAGCACCCCCGCGGCGAGCAGGGAGGCACCCGGCCACACCAGCACCAGGATCCCGAGCACCAGCGAGCCGATCCCGGTGACCAGGACGACCTGCCAGGCGGCCCGGGACAGGGCGTGCAGCGGCCCCTCGAACGGCGGCTCCGGCTCGTGCCGGCCGTGGGGCTCCGCCATGGGGTGGCCGGGGGGCGCCTCCGCCGCGTGGACGCGTCGGTCGTCGTACGCACGGTCCCGCTCCGGACCGCTGCTGGGTATGTCGGTCATGCCCCATGTTCGGACCGGCGGGGGAGCAGTGGCCATCGGGGTGGTCCGGACGGGTGAGGGGCGGTCCCCCGGTGGCCTTACTCCTCAGCGGACTTGGCGGACTTGGCGGAGGACGCGGAGGACGCGGAGGACGCGGTCTGCGCCGGCTTGGCCGCTTTCGCCGCCGCCTTCAGCTCCTGCTTGTGGGCGCGCACCTTGGCCAGGGACTCCGGCCCGGTGATGTCGGCGACGGACCGGAAGGAACCGGGCTCGCCGTAGGCGCCGGCGGCCTCCCGCCAACCGGCGGGGGCGACCCCGAGCTGCTTGCCGAGCAGGGCCAGGAAGATCTGCGCCTTCTGCTTGCCGAACCCCGGCAGCTCCTCCAGCCGCCGCAGCAGCTCGGTCCCGCTGCCGACGCCCCGCCAGACCGCCTCCGCGTCACCGTCGTAGTGCTCGACGAGGTACTGGCACAGCTGTTGTATCCGCTTCGCCATCGAGCCGGGATAGCGGTGCACCGCGGGCTTCCCGGAGAGCAGCGCGGCGAACGCCTCCGGGTCCATCGCCGCGATGTCGTGCGCGTCCAGGTCCGCGGCACCGAGCCGGTCGGCGATGGTCCGGGGCCCCTTGAACGCCCACTCCATCGGGACCTGCTGGTCCAGCAGCATCCCGGTCAGCGCGGCGAGCGGGGAGCGTCCGAGCAGCGCGTCGGCCTCGGGGTCCTGGGCGAGGTGCAGGGTGACGTCCATGGGTCGATGGTCCCGCGCGCGCGACGGCTCCGCCCGCTCAGCCCGCGCGCCAGTACCCCAGCGCGTGCACCCGCTGCTTCGGCACGCCCAGGTCCTTGCGGACGCAGGAGGCGAGGGCGCGGGTGGTCGCCGTGTCACAGGCGATCCAGATGTACGGGTGCGGGGTGCCGGCGAGGACGGCGGGCAACTCGGTGCGTACCCGTTCCAGGAGGCGGCCGCCCGCGTCCTCGCGCGGTACCGCCCGGATCTCGTGCCGGTCCGGTGCGGCGCGGCTGGGCAGCCCGGACGGCTCCCCCTCGAACCAGACGGTCGCCGGGGCCGGACCCAGCGCGCCGAGCAGGGAGTTGATCGCGGGCAGCGAGGCCGGGTCGCCGATGGCGACGAGGTGGGAGGGTGCGGGGTCGGGGTACTCGAAGCCGGTGCCCTGGACGGTGGCCTCGACGGTGTCGCCGGGCCGCGCGGCCCGCGCCCAGTCGGAGGCCACGCCCTCGTGCAGGGCGAACTCCAGCGCGAAGGTGCCGGCGGCCGGGTCGGGGTCGACCAGGGTGTAGGCGCGCTGGTGCGGGCGGCCGTCGGCGGAGAACCACAGCCGTACCGTACCCACATGGTGGGGTGGACCCCGGTCGCGGCGAGCAGTCCGCCGTCCCGGAGCCGGAGCCGCCGGTAGCGCGGGGTCACGTCCTCCGCGTCGAGCACCGTCAGCACGAAGTCCTTGGCGCGCAGCAGTCTGAGGACCGCTCCTTCCCAACCCCGCCCCTGCCCCATGACCCCTCCATCGTTCGCGTACGATTCCGCCGCAGATAACTTAGGCAAGGCTAACCTAAAGCGCAGAGTGCAGGAGATCCCCGGGTGACCATCGAGACGTACCGCGACGCCTGGGGCATCCCCCACCTGAAGGCGTCCAGCACCCGTGAACTCGCCCGTGCCCAGGGCCGGGTCACCGCCCACGACCGGGCCTGGCAGCTGGAGGTCGAGCGCCACCGCGCGCAGGGCACCTCCGCCTCCTTCCTCGGCGCCGAGGCGCTCTCCTGGGACGTCTTCGCCCGCCGCGCACGGCTCGACGACACCGCCCGGCGCTGCTTCGCCGCGCTCGAACACCGGGACCCGGAGACGGCGGACTGGGTACGGGCGTACGTCGACGGGGTCAACGAGGGCCTGCCCGCCGGCGCCCGCCGCGCACCCAAGTTCCCCCGCACCGGACTGGCCCCCGGACGCTGGCAGCCCTGGACGCCGCTCGGCGTCTGGCTCGCCACGCACATCCTGTTCGCCGGCTTCCCGGCCAAACTCTGGCGCGAGCAGGCGATACGGCACCTCGGTCCCGGGGCCGTCGGCCTGTTCGCCACCGACGGGCCCGGTACGGCGGGCAGCAACGGCTGGCTGCTGACCGGCGACCGCACCGCCACCGGCCACGCCCTCATCGCCGGCGACCCGCACCGCTTCATCGAGGACCCCGGCGTCTACCAGCAGATCCACCTCTCCTGCCCCGAGTTCGACGTCGTCGGTCTGGCCGTGCCCGGGGTCCCAGGCATCGCCCACTTCGGGCACACCGGCACGGTGGCCTGGGCCATCACCAACGCCATGGCCGACTACCAGGACCTCTACCGCGAGCGCCTGCGCCGCACCGGCGCCGGCATCGAGGCCCTCGGCCCCGACGGCGCCTGGCAGCGGGCCGCCCGCCACACGGAGACCGTGGAGATCGCGGGCGAGCCCCCCGTCGAGATCGAGATCCTGGAAACGCCCCGGGGCCCGGTGATAGCCGGCGGCCCGGAGGGCCTCGAGGCCACCGCCGCCGCCCCGCTCGACCGGCCGCGGCACCGGCCCCGGCCCCTGGACGGGACGCCGGGCGAGACGCCGGCCGAGGCCCCGGACGAGAGCCCGGACGCGGTCGCCGCACGCGGCTTGCGGGGGCTGCGGGGACACAGCCCCGCGGCGGCCGCGTCCCCCTGCGGACTCGGAGCGGCCGACGGCCGGGGCATCCCGCCGGGACCACCCGCACCCGGCGGTGAGAGCCGCACGGGTGGTGCGGTGGGGAACGCACTCCCGGCCGGAGCCGAGGTCGGGCTCGGGGCTGGAGCCCATACCGATACCGATACCGAGACGGATACCGATACCGGTGCCGATGCGGATGTCGGCACGGATGCCGAAGCCGATATGGGTACCGAGACGGATACCGGTTCCGGAGCAGAGGCGCTCGCCCTCCGCTATCCGCCCCGCGTCACGGAGGACCTCGGCTTCGGCGCCCTGCTCCCCCTCCTGCGTGCCCGCACCGTCGCCGACGTCGACCGTGCCCTGGACGCCTGGACCGAGCCGGTCAACGTCGTACAGGCCGCCGACACCGCCGGAGGCACCCTGCACCGGGTCGCCGGCCACGTCCCCGCCCGCGCCGAGGCCAACCGCCTCGCCCCGGTCCCCGCCTGGGAACCCGGCCACGAGTGGCACGGCGCGCACGAGACGCCGTACGCCCGTCCGGCCCACGACGACGGCATCGCGGTGATGGCCAACGCCCGCGGTCCGGCCGCCCCCCTCGGCGTCGAGTTCGCCCCGCCCCACCGCGCCGCCCGCATCCGCGCCCTGCTCGACACGGGCCACACCTGGACCGCCGACGGCATGCCCGCGATCCACACCGACACCCACCTCGGCTCCGCCGCACCCCTCCTGGACCGCCTGGCCGCCCTGACCGGCCTCACCCCGGCCGCCGCGGCCCTCCGCGACCGCCTGCTGGCCTGGGACCGCCGTATGGAGGCGGACAGCACCGACGCGGCGGCGTACGCGGCGGTGCGCGGAGCGGTCGTACGCCGCCTCGCCGCGCACCCGGCCCTCGCCCCGCTCGCCGAACCCCCGGCCTACCCGGACGTCCTGCTCCCCTGGCTGGCCCTCGTACCGCGCGTCGGGTACGCCCTCGAACACCTGCTGCGCGCCGAGGACCTGTACGGCATCGACCGCGCGGCGGCCGTCCGAGCCGCCCTGGAGGAGACCGCCGCCGCGCCCCCGGCCGGCCCCTGGTCCGCCACCCACCGCCTGGCCCCCTGGAGGGCACTCCCAGGGAAGGCCACGGACGGACCCGGTCTCGGCGGTGACCACGACTGCGTGCTCTGCGCCTCGGCCGTCCCCGGCCTCACCGACCGCGCCGCCCGCGGCCCGGCCGCCCGCTACGTCTGGGATCTCGCCGACCGCCGGAACAGCCGCTGGGTGGTCCCCTTCGGTGCCGACGGCGTACCCGGCGCGCCCCACCACCACGACCAGCTCCCCCTGTGGCTCAGGGGCGAACTGGCCCCGGTGATCACCGACTGGACCCAGCTCACCCCCGAACACTCCGAGGAATCCGATGACTGACCTGTACGTCCAGCACGTCGACGGCTACGGCACCGTCCGTGTCCGCGTCCTCGACCCGGAGGGCGACGCGGATCTGGTCCACGCCTGGGTGAGCGACGAACGCGCCTCCTTCTGGGGCATGAACGGCCTCACCAAGGCGCAGGTCACCGAGATCTACGCCCACATGGCCACCCTCGACACCCACCACGCCCACCTCGTCACCAAGGACGGTGAACCGGCCGCCCTGTTCCAGACGTACGAGCCCGCCGCCGACCGGGTCGGCGAGTGTTACGACGTCCGCCCCGGCGACCTCGGCGTACACCTCCTCCTCGCCCCCGCCGGCCCCGGCGGTACGCACCCCGGCTGGACCTCCGCGCTGCTGAAGGCGGTCACGGCGTACGCGCTGCTGGTCCTGGACCGCCGGCGGATCGTCGTCGACCCGGACGTGCGCAACGCCAAGGCGATCGCCCGCTTCGAACGCCAGGGCTTCCGGCGCGGCCCCGCCGTCGTTCTCCCGGAGGTCGACCTGCCCGACGTGTACCTCCCCGAGAAGCGCGCCCAACTGGCTTTCCTGGAGCGGACGGTAGCCTTCCCCGAGTGACGACGCCCGACGAGCTGATCGCGCACTACGGCCTCGAACCCCTCCCCCGTGAGGGCGGCCTGTTCCGGCGTACCTGGGCCGGGCCCGAGCGGCCCGACGGCCGCCCCGAGGGCACCGCCATCGTGGCGCTGCTCACCGCCGGCGACTTCTCCGCCCTGCACCGCCTGCCGTCCGCCGAGACCTGGCACTTCTACCTCGGCGACCCGCTCCGCCTGCTGCTCCTCGACCCCGACGGCACCACCCGCACCCCCGTCCTCGGCCCGGACCTGCGCGCCGGACAGCAGCCCCAGCTGACCGTGCCGGCCCGCACCTGGATGGGCGCGCGGGTGGCCGGGGGCGGCGCGTGGACGTTCTTCGGCTGCACCATGGCCCCCGGATTCACCTACGCGGACTACGAACACGGCGACGCGGCCGACCTCACGGCGCGTTATCCGTCCGAGGCCGCCCTGATCACGGAACTCTGCCGCCCATGACTCCCCTGCTGACAGGGCAGACCGCCCTGGTGACCGGCGCGGGCGGCGGCATCGGCCGTGCGATCGCCCTGCGGTTCGCGGAGCAGGGCGCGGCGGTGGCCGTGCACTGCCGTACGGCGCTCGCCGCGGCCACGGCGGTCGCCGAGCGCATCCGGGCGGCGGGCGGCCGGGCGGTCGTACTCCGGGCGGACCTGACCGACGAGGCCGCCTGCCACCGCCTGATCGAGGAGACGACGGCCTGGTCGGCCGGCCGCCTCACCGCGCTCGTCAACAACGCGGCCGTCCAGCCCGTGCAGCCGCTGGGAGAGATGACGGCGGGGGACTGGCGCACGGTCGTCGACACCGACCTCACCGGCGTCTTCGCCTGCACCCAGGCCGCCGCCGCCCACATGCGCGCCCACGGCGGCGGCACCATCACCCACATCGCCTCCATCGAGGCCGGCCACCCGGCTCCTGGCCACGCCCACTACAGCGCGGCCAAGGCGGCGGTGGTCGTGCACGCCCGCGCGGCGGCCCTGGAGTACGGCCCCGACGGCATCCGCGTCAACACGGTCTCGCCCGGCCTCGTCGACCGGCCCGGACTGGCGGAGGCCTGGCCGGACGGCGTACGGCGCTGGCTCGCCGCCGCCCCCACCGGCCGGCTGGGCCGCCCCGAGGACGTCGCCGACGCCTGCGTCTTCCTGGCCTCCCCGCTCGCCTCCTGGATCACCGGCCACGACCTGGTGGTGGACGGCGGAGTGACGGCCCGTCCGACCTGGTGAGCACACCGGCGTCTTTCCCCGTACCCATAGGGAGGACGGTTGCCGGGTGAGGGCGAGACGGAGGCTGACGAGGTGCTGCAGACGAAACCCCGACGACCGCTACGACCCGTACGACCTCGACGCCCCCGACGACCCGTACGACCACGCGCGGGAAGGCTCGCGGGCTCCGTGCTCCTCCTCCCCACCCTCCTGCTCGGCCTCCTGCTCGGCCTCCTCCTGGGCACGGCGGCCCCCGCCTCGGCCCACGCCGTCCTGCGCGCGTCGGCCCCCGCCGACGGCACCGTCCTGCGCACCGCCCCCCGCCAGGTCACCCTCACCTTCACCGAGTCCGTCGGCCTGCTGACCGACTCCTTCCGGATCTACGACCCCGGCAACCACCGCCTGCGCACCGGCCCCGCCGGCCACGCCCCCGGCCGCTCCGACACGGCCCGCGTGACCCTCCCGGCCCGGCTGGCCACCGGCACGTACACGGTCGCCTGGCGGGTGGTGTCGGCCGACAGCCACCCGGTGTCCGGCGCCCTCACCTTCTCGGTCGGCGAACGCACGGCCGCCCCGGCGGCCCCGCCCGCGGACCGCGCGGAGAACCGCGCCACCACGGCCCTGCACACCATCGCGCGCTACCTCGCCTACCTCTCCCTGGCCCTGCTCCTCGGCACCGCCGCGTTCACGGCGTACTGCCGCCCGCCGGTCACGGCCCACCTGCGCACCCCCGCCCTGGCCGCCACGGCCGCACTCCTCGTCTCCACCGCCGCCCTGTACGTGCTGCGCGCGCCCTACGAGGAGGCCACCGCCCCGACCACCGCCCTCTCCCTCTCCGCCCTCACCCACACGGCGGCCACCCGCCCCGGCCGGCTCCTGCTGCTCCGCCTGGCGCTGCTGCTCCTGGCCGCGGCCGCCGCGACCGTCCTGCGCCGGCGCCGGGCGAGGCTGCCGCGCCGCGTCACCCTCACGGCCGCCGGGGCCCTCGCCGTGGCCCTGTCCCTCACCTGGTCGGCGTCCGACCACGCCTCGGCGGGCATCCAGGTCCCGGCGGCGATCACCTCCTCCACCCTGCACCTGCTGGCCATGGGGGCCTGGCTGGGCGGCCTGGCAGCGCTCCTGTGGACCCTGCGGCGCACCCCGGAACCGGCGGGCCTGCCGGCCTCCGTCCCGGCCCGCTTCTCCCGCCTGGCGTCCGTCTCGGTCACGGTCCTGGTGCTGACCGGCGTCTACCAGTCCTGGCGCGGCCTCGGCTCCTTGCAGGCGCTGACGGACACGACGTACGGCCGTACCCTCCTGGCCAAGCTGGCGGCGGTCACCGCGCTCCTCCTGGCGGCGGCCTGCTCCCACACCTGGACCACCCGCCTGACCCGGTCCGCCGGCCCCGCTGCCCCTGCCCCCGCTCACCCCGCCGCCCGACTCCCCGCCCCCGTCTCCCCTATGGCCACCGCATCCACCCCCAGCCCGGCCCCCGCCGCCGCTCGCGTCCCCGGACCGGCCCCCGGCCCCCCGCTCCCCGGCGACCCGCCGGCCGACCCGCCCCCGCACCCACCCGCCACCCCCACCACTCCCGCCCTCCCCCTGCGCCTCCTGCGCCGCTCGGTCCTCCTGGAGGCGACGGCCGCCATGCTGGTCCTGGCCCTGACCACGCTCCTGACCAGCACCGTGCCCGGCCGCGCGGCGACGGAGTCCGCCCGGTCCGCGGCCTCCCCGGCGACGGGCATCCCGACCGCCTCCGTCACCACGATCCCCTTCGACACCGGCGCGCCCGGCGGCCACGGCAAGGTCCAGATCACCCTGGACCCCGGCCGGGTCGGCACCAACACCGTCGAGGCGGTGATCTACGGCCCCGACGGCGGCCTCTCCACCGTCCCCGAACTCCGCGTCACCCTCACCCTCCCCACCGGGCGCGTGGGCCCCCTGGACACCAGGCTCACCGATCGCGGCGGCTTCTGGTCCACCCCTTCCTTCACCCTCCCCCTCCCCGGCACGTGGACGATGAAGGCCACCATCCGGATCTCGGAACTGGACCAGGTGACGGTCTCCGCGCCGGTGCGGGTGACGCGGTAGGCAGGTCAGGTCATCTCCCTTTTTGGAACCGCGGCGGCGGCCCGCATTGGGTTGCCGTGCGCGTCCGGTACGGCCGTCACGACGCCGGTGACCGTGGGACTCGCCCAGGAGTTCGACATGGCGGGGAGCAGTGGCACCCACCACTACGATCTCGGCTCCTCGCAACCCAACCAGGCCCCGCTCCCGGGCCCCGGCGACAGCAGGGACGGACGCACGGACCCGGGCCGAGAGCAACAGCAGGGCCGTACGACGCACAGGTCACCCGGGAGGACGGCCGTCCGATGAACGACGCCCACGACAGCGCCGGCGGCCACCGCCGGTCCCACACCGCCGGGGCGGCCCTCGGCGCGCTGGCCCTCCTGGGCGCCCTGGCCGCGACCGGCTGCTCCGCCCCCGACTCCGGTACCGGCCCGTCCGGTGACCGCGCCGTCAGGCGGACCTCGGACGACAGGTGGGTCGAGGGCGTCACGCCGGGGTGGATGAGCGGGCACATGGGCGTCGACATCCCGGCGGGAGCCCAGGACGCGCGGGCCGGCTACCAGGTCACCTCCCGCTTCGACACCGGTGTGCTCACCTTCACGCTCACCAGGTCCCAGACGCGGACCTTCCTGGCCGCCCACCCGCCGGCCGGCGGACTGCTGGAGCCCACGGCAGCCGTCACCGACGTGCGCACCCACGACTTCAGACACCTGGGCGTGCCGGAACCGGAATCGTTGAAGAAGGGCATGCGCTACGGCTCCGTCTGCCCCGGCACCGACCCCGAGCCCACCGCGAGCCCGGACCCGCTCGCCGACCCGTATGGCACCTCGGACACCGGCTGCGTCAGCTTCTACGCCCACGACTACGCCCCGGACCACACCCGCATCTACCTCCGCGACCACTACGAGCCGGGCGTCAGCCCCCTCCCGACGACCTCGCCCAGGTCCTCATCCGGCCACTGACCGGCCTCCACAGCCCTTCACCGACCCGTTGACCGGCCCGCACCGGCCGCAGGCCGGGGAGGGGCCTGACGGACATACGCCAAGGGCCGGCCACTTCGGGATCCGGCCCTCTGGGCCGGCGGATACGAGATCGAACTCGTGAGGGGTCGCCCCGCATGCGCTTCCCACTGTGAGCGTGGCGGTACGAGGCGTCCCTCGGAGTTCGCGGGTCAGGTCAGAGCGGTGCGTGCACGCCGGTGAACAGTGGCGGCCGTCGGTGCGCTGGACGAAGACCAGGGCGAAGCGCCCGGGCTGCAGCGGGAAGACGTCGAGCTGCGCCGGAAGGGGCGTCTCCTCGATGCCCGCCACACCGCCGCGACCGTTCTTCTGATCCCCGGCGTCCCGGATGACGTGCGCCCGGTAGAAGAAAGTGACGGGAGTCACGCTCCGGAAAGTCGTTCGGCAAGTCGGAGAGGCGCTCCGGGCGCCGCCCGGCACCGAAGAGCATTCCGACTGAGACGGGAGCCGGGGCGGACAACGTCGAAGGGCCCCACCGCGAACGGTGGGGCCCTTCGACATCGTGCCCGGTGAGGCACTGGCGGAGGATACGAGATTCGAACTCGTGAGGGGTTGCCCCCAACACGCTTTCCAAATGTTCGCCTGAGGGTCCGGGAGTGATCAGGAGTGTCCTGACCTGCGGCGGAGCGTGATGCTGGGCAGTTGCTGGTCGGCACCGGACGGGGGTGAATGCAACCAGAACTGCAACCAAGCCAGGCTGCTTCGGCTGGTCAGAGGGAGCGGACTGGTGCGCTGCGCGCCGCCCAATGTGCCGGTACCCCTCTGTCCGGATGTACTCCTAAGGGCACTGCATGGGGGCGACGCCAACGTGGCTCGAAGGGGGCTACGAGAACCAGACGGAGCCCCGGGCATGGGTGCGCCCTCGTCGTCAGCTCTGCGGCATGCGTGCCTCGTGTGACCAGACCAGTCCTGAGGGGATTCGCTTACCGGTGCGGTAGGAGTACGACAAAATAGGCTGCGTCACCTTCAACCTGCAAGGGAACGCTGCATGCCCTCGAACTCGACGCCCCGACACCAGGGGCGCCTCGAACTCACCTGGACCGACAAAGACAAGACGCTCCTGTCGACCGGGGACGGCAGGTACGACTACACCTTCGTCGACCCGTCGGACTACCGGGTCTCCGAGGTCCGGCTCCTCCACGAGGTCGATCGAGTCGAGGCACCGACGCCCGTAGACCGTCCCGCAGACCTCCCAGTCCCGACCCACGACAACCTCCTCATCACCGGCGACGCCATGCACGTGCTGGACGCGCTCGCCAAAATTCCGGCATACGCCGAGAAGTACCTGGGTCGGGTCAAGTTGGTGTATATCGACCCTCCGTTCAACACAGGTCAGGCGTTCACCAACTACGAAGACAACATCGCGCACTCGATCTGGCTCACCCTGCTGCGAGACCGGATCCGCCAGATCAGGCCGCTGCTGGCGGATGACGGGTCCGTGTGGGTGCACCTCGACCATGCGGAATCGCACAGGTGCCGAGTCGTCCTCGACGAAGAGCTGGGGGAGAGCAACTTCGTCGCCGAGGTCGCCTGGCAGAAGGCGGACTCACCCCGAAACGACACCAGGCTGCTTTCGACGTCCCAGGACACGATCCTGGTGTACCGAAAGTCCGAGTCCTGGACTCCAAACAGGATGCCCAGGCTTGCCTCCTCGAACACGAGCCGCTACCAGTCACGTGACGGAGACCCCGTGCCGTGGCGCGACGGGGATGCCACCGCCGGCAAGGCGGCCACAAACCATCCCATGGTCTATGCGATCCAGCACCCCGTCACCGGGGGCCTTATGTACCCGACAGCGGGCCGCTGCTGGGGAAAGGCGCAGTCGTGGATGCTGCAGCAGATGTCGGAGTATGCGCCCTACGAGCTGCGTGACATTGGCGACGAGGCAGAGCGCGCACGCATCTGCGGGACAACCCCAGACAAGGTCAAGGCCGGCGTTCCGGCGATCATGCTGGCGGTCCCCGTAGAAGAGGCAGCCAAACTCGCCCGCGCCCGTTACGACGCTGGGCACTGGCCCGACATCGTGATGCTCGGCCTCCGGGAACGCATCCAGCGCAAGAAGCACCTGGAGGACAACGGCCGCGTTCCCGAAACACTCTGGCTGGGAAGTGAAGTCGGAGGAAACCTTCGCGGGAAGATCGAGATCAAGGCTCTGTTCCCCGACGAGCACCCGTTCGCGACGCCCAAGCCGGAAGCGTTGTTGGCCCGCATCATCCACATCGCCTCTAATCCCGGCGACATCGTCCTGGACTGTTTCGCCGGATCAGGCACTACTGCAGCTGTCGCCCACAAGATGGGCCGCCGATGGGTGACCAGCGAACTGCTGCCTGACACCGTCGCCAGATACACGCTCCCCCGGCTCACCAAGGTCATCAATGGCGAGGACCCGGGCGGCATCACCACCGTCACCGAGCGCGTCTCGGCAGTCGGTGACGACGAGGACGGCGAGCGCGGCCTCCCCGACGGAATGACGCCAGACGAGGCACACGAGTTCAACCGGCTGCTCACCAAGGTCACCAAGGCCGCCGGGCCAGAACTCGACGCCGGCACCATCAAGGCCCTTAAAGCAGCCACCAAGACCAAGAACGTCAAGAACGTCAACTGGCATGGCGGAGGTAGCTTCACTCACCTCCAGGTCGGCGAGTCCATGTTCGTCGAGATGAGCGGCATGGTCCTCCTGGCCGACTGGGCCGTCCAAGGCGCTCTGGCCGAGGCGATGTGCGCACAGCTATCCGTCCCCTACAAGCCAGAAGACATTTTCGCAGCCAAGCAGGGCCGCTCCCGTTACGTCGTCATCGACGGCATGGTCGGCACGGGCACTGTCGCATCCATCGTCGACAGGCTCGCCGAGGACGAGGTCGTCGAGGTATGGGCCACCCAGATCCAGGACGGTGCCGCTGAGGCGTTGAAGCAGGCCCGCCGCGGATCGCGACTCGAACTCATTCCGGACAAGGTTCTCGACAACTACCGGCGCAAGTCAGCCCGCAAGTCGCCGTTCGGTGCCGGTCGCTCCGCGGTGCCGTCGCCCCGGGCCACCGATGAACCGGCCGAGACCACCACCGTTGCTTCCGCGACCGAAAGGGAGACCGCCTGATGGGCCAGTTGCAGTTCCAGCCCGAACTTCTGGCCGAGGTTGCTCACCGCCTCGACCTGCGTGAGCCGAACCGCAAGGCCATCGAGTCGGTGATCCTGCGTACCTCCGACCACTACGACGTGCAGGAGAAGACCGAGCCGTACGAGTGCATCGTGGACTCGGCCACCGGAGTGGGAAAGACCTACGTCATGGCCGGGCTGATGGAGTACCTGGCCGGAGCTGAGAACCCGGTACGCAATTTCCTGCTGCTGGCGCCCGGTCGGACAATCCGAGACAAGTCGGTCCTCAACTTCACTGCCGGCAACTCGAAGTCGCTGCGGCACATGCTGCGATCCAACCCGTACGTCATCACAGCCGACAACTTCGACGCGCAGGCCACACGCATTGCGATCGACGATCCGACAGTCACGAAGCTCTACATCTTCACCGTCCAGGCCCTGACCTCGGCTACAGGCGAGGGCCGTGCAACGCACGTGCCTCTGGAAAACCTGGGCATGTCCTTCTTCGACCATCTCGCGCGGCTCGATGACCTCGTCATCTTGGCTGACGAGCACCACTGCTACCGAGGGCCGGCGTTCTCCCGGACCATCCGAGACTTGAGGCCGGAACTCGTAGTCGGCATGACAGCCACGCCCGTGAGAGTGGACGAGTCCCTCGTCGCATTCCGCTACCCGTTGGCCGCCGCTATCGCTGACAAGCTCGTCAAGACTCCCGTGATGGTGGCCCGTCGCGACGACCGCTCTGACGTGGAGACCAAGCTGCTCGACGGCGTCAATCTGCTGCGCTACAAGGGTCAAGCCGCCGACGCCTACTGTGATGAGAACGGCCTGACCCGTGTGAACCCGGTAATGCTGGTCATTGCTCGGAGCATCGAGGAAGCAGAAGAATTTCAGGCAGTCCTCGATTCTGGCAGCTTCGACGGAGGCACGTGGGTCGGAAAGACGCTCCTGATTCATTCGAAGTTGACCGGGGATGCCAAGGAAAAGGCTCTGGCAGATCTCCAAGCCGTCGAGGACCCTGACTCGCCGATCCGTATCATCATCAGCGTCGGCATGCTGAAGGAAGGCTGGGACGTCAAGAACGTCTATGTGATCGCCTCCATGCGGGCATCGGTCTCGGAAGTCATGACCGAACAAACGCTGGGCCGCGGTATGCGGCTCCCGTTCGGCAGGTACACGGATGTCGAGATCCTCGATACGCTCGAAATCCTGGCCCATGAGAAATACAGCGAGCTTCTGGAGAAGCGGAAGGTCCTCAACGAGGCGTTCATCGACTACGGCACCTATGCAGAAGTTCGGCGACTGTCCGATGGCAGCTCCGTAGTCCGCCAGAAGACGGTAGAGAGTGACGCGGAGGTCATTGGACTCCCCGAAAGTGATGCTCGACCGCAGGCCGCCAATACCAGCCAGCCTCAGGGGGCCGCAACCAGCCAGACGGGAACGATCCCAACTGTGCAGGATCTGGCGACGGTAGTCCCCCCTCAAGGGACCTCCGCGCCAGGTGCGTCGAATGGGCCAGGCGTCGTGGACGTGGAAACCCGCACGCGGGAGGCAGCGGAGGCTGCCAAGAAGACCTCTACGGCGGTTCGCTACGACCCGCTGCCTGACCGAGAACCCATCCTGATTCCAAAGCTGATCTCGGTACCGCAGTTCGTCGCGGTCAGCCTTAACGACATCGTCGATTATGGCCCGTTTGAGCGGCTCGGCCGCACCCTCACCGCCGACTATTCCGCCGAGTTGAAGCGGACGAAAATCGTCGCCAGTCACGACGGGCGTAAGGTTACGACGGCGACCGAGACGGCCAACGACACAATAGTCTCCGCGTTGCCGCTCGAAATCCCCCTCTCGGTTACGAGGGAGGCGCTTGTCCGTCGCGTTATGTCCGTCAAGGGTGTACCGAACCGTAAATTGGAAGTTGGGGCTGCCGAACGCATCGTGGACCACCTCATTGAGGCGATGGGGGAAAAGGCGGCAGACCACCTCTCCGCTTTTGTTGACCGGTGCGGCCAGCGTCTCGCTGCTGAGGTGGCAAAAACCCTTCGAGACGTTACCCAGGCCCAGGTCACATACGACGACGACGTGGAGCTTGTTGCGCTCAACAAGACACGCGAGACGCGTAAGCGCCAAGTGGCCGGCCACGCCGATGGGTCGTTCGATAAGGCGATCGCATTCAACGGCTGGAGCAAGAACCTCTACAGCCATGCCTGGTTTGACACCGCACCGGAGTTCAAGGCAGCCAACGCCATCGACAGCGGCACGAAGGTGGTCGTGTGGGCGCGGCTGCACATCAACGATGTACCCATCAAGTGGACCTCAGAGGGGCGCGAATACAACCCTGACTTCGTCGTCATCGAAGAGGTGGACGGGCAGCGCATCGGCTGGCTTGTTGAGACGAAGGCAGACAAGGACATGACCTCTGCCGAGGTGGTTGCCAAGCGCAAGGCAGCCCGGAGGTGGGCCAACACCGCGAACTCCTCACCTGACGTCGACATCACGTGGAAGTACCTCCTTGTGGGCGAGCAGGATGTCGAAGATGCGCAGGGATCCTGGGAGTTCCTGAAGGGCTTCGGCCAGTAGGCGGAACAGCATGTAGCCGGGCGATGGACGCTCGTCGCCCGGCTACGAGAGCTGCTTCTCCGCGTACACGATGGCCGTGAAGGAACCCTCAGTCAGGCCAACGAGGCCACCAAGCAGGTCCGACGACCTTGCGGCTCGATCTCTGTAGGGCTGAGAGCCCGGTGTCAGTGGCAGGTGGTGTGATTGGGTGCATCGCCGTTCGTCGTTGCCTGCGGAGGCCCGTATGAGTTCACGCATGCTGCTTCCTCCTCCACGCGAGCCCAAGAACACACCAGAGCGAGCGCGACACCTCGCGCTGCTTGCGCGGATCAGCAACGAGCAGCGAGAGGCTGGGCTGCTCCCTGACGAAGTCCGGTGTGGCCGGCCTTTGGCAGATGGTGTCCGGCTCTGCAAGTCCAGGCCAGTGCCGGGCCTCGCCGGATGTGCACGCCACCTCGACGACGAGGAGTGGCAGGACACTGTTGACTACCCACACGCGTACTTCCGCGACGTCTACGGGGGCTGCAGGCCCATGACTGTCAAGCAGCAAATCGAGCAGAGGCTCGGGGAGGCTCAGCCACCCGCCTGCCACTCGTGGCCTTACCTCAGAGCGGTACCTCTGCCTGATGAAGACCCGGTCCTGCTGTTTGTCGGTTGGCACGCTGACCGCTGCGCAGGTTGCGGTCACCCCTTTCACGGAGACGTGGTGGTCGATCACTGCCACGAGTCCGGTGAGGTTCGCGGACTGCTGTGCAGCAGGTGCAACACCGCCGAGGGGACTGCGCCGCCGCGGCACCCTCGATGGTTCCGGTACCGGGCTCTTCCGCCTGCGCTGATCCTCGGCTTGCGGCTTCAGTACGGAAAGGCGCTGCGCAGGGGCATCGATAAGGCCCTCGCCAGTGCGAAGGACTCGGCAGAGCACGGGTAGGCACGCCGTGACCGCTGTGCAGCTGGGGCACAGCGCCGCGGTTACCGCGTCCGCCAGGTAGACCGCCGGCTCCGTGAGCCGGCGTCTTGGGTGCCTGGTGGCGGTCCCGCGTCTCTGCGAGACCGCCACCAGCGTTACGCGACAAGCGCAGGCTGCGCCCGGCTTCCTGCCTTGGTCAGCGACCCGACCTCTCCCACAGCCACACGATCACCGTGGCGGCCGTGCAGCCCAGCGCCTTCGCCAGGTCGTTTCCGACACCGGCGTCGTAACCGGCCACATAGCCGGCAGCGACAGCGGCCACCAGCACGTTGAGCCTGGGCGGTCGCTCGCTTCCGGCCAGGAAGACGCGCATACTGGTCACGGTTCTTCTCCTCATTCGACGGGTTGGACCATCCGCCGGAGCCCGGAGATCTGTGGTAGGTGACACGGGGTCCGGCGGAAGCTTTTTTGGCTATGGCTCGTCGCTGCTGCTCTGTTCCAGCGCTGGCGGCTCCTCGGAGAGGTCGGCGCTGACCATTGCACCGAGCTTCGCCGCGAGTTCGCGACGCTGCCGGTCCGGCAGGCTGCGGTATGCCCGCCATGCCAGTTCGGCCGGCGAGCTAGGTCGGCGGTCCATCGCGATCCAGGCCAGGAGAAGCGCCCGCTCATTCGGGGAGAGCTTCTCCATGCGCTCCCAGGCTGCTTCCGGATCCTGCGCTCGCAAGACGCGGTCTGGCGCCAGGATCCGCATCTCCGCCATTTCGGATCGCCGCTGCTGAACGCGAGGCGTTCGTCGTGCGCCAGGCTCCCAGACGGGTTCGCCGGCTCGGACGAACCGACACTCGTGCGGCCTGAGGAGCGCGTCGTCTCGGTTGGTCGCGATCTCCCAGCCAAGGAGCCGCAGGTCGCGGACACGACGGTCGATCTGCGCCACGTCGGGGAAGGCTGCCCGCAACTGCTCTTTCGTGTAGATGTTGCCTTCGCCCACCTCGCTGACCAGCCACAGAGCGGCTCGGACCATCGTCCCCATCTTCTGGTTGGTCCAGTCGGGCAGCTCGGCTTCTGCCATCACGTACACCTCCTCTGGCCGCCTTCGTAACCCCAGTAAATCATATTCGGCGTGGTTCGGCGACTTTTTCGGCGAGATTCGGCGAGGTTCTAGGCGGAGCTAGGCGCGGGTGGGCGCCTAGCTCCGCCGTGCACGTCGGAACACGCAAACCCGGTGGGGTGTCGACCTATGGCCGACGCCTCACCGGGTTTCGGGGGTAAAAAGTGACGCTTAGTCCGGGATATCTCCGTACCTCTGCGGGTTCCTGGCGCGATCCACAGCCTGTGCACAAGCTTCGGTGAACGCCACGGCAACAGCTGCCTCGTCGGTGCCGCGGACTTGCGCCTCGACTTCCTGGCCAGGGCGGCGGCTGGTGTGCCAACGGACCGGCAGATCCGTGTAGAGGTCGGTCTCGAACTCCCAGGCAGGAACTGACCGTTGCTCGTCGCCGCCTACGTTCAACCGGATCCCGCCGGGCAGGAAGGCGGCATGGGCGTGATGAACGATGCGGCGGTCGGGCATGCGGTCGCGAATGGCCGACAAGCCGCCGGCCCCTTCGCTCTCCCACCTGTGCCGTGCCCACTCCTCGACTCCGACCGGGTGGCCGGGGTGGTCCGATCCCCACTGAGAGACTACGGATTCGGCATGGTCACGGTGCAGGAACGGGACACGGCGCTCGCCGAGGCGCGCGACGTACACGGTCGCCTGACCCGATGCAGGGTTGCGGCTTGGGGCAGGCAGAGAGCCGCCCTTCGGCGGTCGGATCGCCTGCGTCGCCGCACCCCACAACAAGCCCCCGACCTTCGCAGCCGTCTGCTGCAGCACGGGGCTGGTGAGGTGCTGGTAGCGACGACGCATCCGTGCTGACTTGCCGGGCTCCCAGCCCATGATGCGGTCGACGACCGCGTCGGAAACGCCGAGGATCAGCAGCACGGTCGCGGCGGTGTGACGGGCGTCGTGCAGGCGGCCGTCGCGGACCTTCGCTGCCCTCAGCAGGTCCTTCCACCGATGAAAGTCGGTGTTGGGGTTGAGCGGCTCGCCAGTTGGTGAGGTGAAGACGTACCCCTTCTCCACCCACAGATCGCGAGCACGCATCCGCTCGCGCTCCTGCTGCTCCTTGTGCAGACGCAGCAGCTTCAGCAGCTCTTCTGGCACACCGATCGGCCGTTTGCCGGCGCGGGTCTTCGTGTCCTTCGTCTCCCGCCGGATGTTGATCTTCTGCGGGCAGTAGCCGGGCTTGCGTCCGCACTTGTCGCCGCAGCCGTGCTGGTAGCGCGGCCGCAGGCGGCCACGGCGCACGAGGATGACGCCCGCGTCGAAGTCGACGTCCTCCCACTTCAGGCCGAGGACCTCGCCCTGGCGGAGACCGAGGGCGAGCGCGATGACCCAGCGGGCGGTATTGCGGTGCTTGTCCGCTTCGAGGAGGAGGCGCTGGACCTCCTCGACCGTGTACGGCTCGACCTCCTCCTCTTCGACCTTGGGGGCCTTGGCGATGGAGGCCGGGTTGGTGGTCAGGTGGCGGCGCCGTACGGCTTCGTTCAGTGCCGTATGGGCCGTGCGGTGCGCTTGGTGAGCGGTGCCGGCGGCGCTGCCGTTTGCCTGCATCTTCTGGTAGAGGCGCTCCAGGTGCTCGGGCTCCAGCTTCTCCAGGCGGTGGGCGCCCAGACCGGGGATGAGGTGGCGGTAGACCGCCACGCGGTAGCCGTCGATGGTGTTCTCGGAGACGCTGGGCGCGGCGATGTTCTCGACCCAGTGGGTCAGCCAGGTCTCGACGGTCCAGGACTGGCCAGCCTTTGGGACGCCCGTCGAGTCGCGCTGCCTCTCCATCTCGCGCACGGCCTTGGTGACCTCGGGGCGAGTCTTACGGCTGATGTGGCGGCGGTCAGGGTTGCCGTTGTCTTTGACGCCGACGGTGACGTAGCCGTGCCACCGGCCGTCCTTCCCGAGGAAGATCGAGGAGGCACCGTTGGGCTGACGGGACGTGCGGGGCTTCTTCGTCTGTGCCATGCGCGCCCCGCTCAGGCCGCAGCGCCGAAGTCTGTGGCCCGGTAGCGGCGGGCTAGGAAGTCGCCGAGGGCCTCGGCGGGTATGCGGCGCAGACTGCCGATCTTGACGGAACGTATCTCCCCGGACGAGACGTACTCGTACATCTTCGTCCGGCCGATGCCGAGGCGGCGGGCGGCCTCCTCGACGGTCAGTCCGACGAGGGTGGGGTCGCCGGGTTCGTCACCCCGTTCGGCCATCAGGGCGCGCAGGGCCCCTTCGGGGACGCCGAGCAGCTGGGCGATCTGGGTGACGGGCAGGGGGAACTCGGGCAAGAGGGCTCCTCACCCCGGTCACGTATGGAGCGCCAACTCCGCAGGGACCGGTCGTGGTGGTGGGTGGTTGGGCGGTTGCGCAGACGCGCGTGAGGATGTGCCCGCGTGAGGGCGCTCGGTGTTCGCAGCACCGAGGCCCCTGCGGCAGGTGGCTATTTGTCAGCCGTGTTGGGGTCTTTGGCCGCCGGGAAGTAGTCGCCGAGCCAGCGGATCAATCGGCCGCTGGCTCCCTTGTGGCGGTGGAAGTCGCCGTTGGATGCCACGTCCAGTTCGTGGGCCAGCAGGTGGCGGACCATGAGGTCCTGGTCGGGATGGGCCTGGGTGTACTCCTTGAGCTGGTCCTGGACGCCGTCCATGGACTTGCCCAGGGCGCGCCATTCCTTCCACAGCTCGACGTACTGGCCGACCAGCCGACGGACAACCGGGTTGGCCATCTGCCCTGGTGGGCTGGCGAGTTCGTCGAGGGTCATGTCGAAAACCTTGCAGAAGCCGAGCGCCTCGTCCGTGTTGATGCGGCGGCGTGGCTTGCCGCTCTCGATGCGCCAGATGGCGGACTGGCCGATGGGGTGGCCGGCCTCGGCCATCTTCTCGGCCAGGGTGACCGTGCTCCAGCCGCGCGCCTCGCGTTCCAGCTTCACGCGCTCGGCGATGTTGTCCTCGACCGGTGGCCGCGTGTTCGCCGCGCGTGCTTCGTCCTCGCCCTTGCCGCTGGTCATGCTCACCTCCTCAGTCGCGTTGGTCGTCCGGGCGGGGCCGTAGCTGTACGGCCCCTGGGGTACACAACTAAACATCATTCGCGAGCCGAATGCAAGTAGATGTTTCCCGAATGCGCTGGTAGGATGGTGCCGTCCACCGGTGAACACAGGCGGACAACGCAAAAGCCCCCGGTGCTGCGAACACCGAGGGCGAAGCGGAGATCCTCACAACCGCCCAACCATGACGATCTGGACCGGTGGCCGGAGTTGGCGCTCCATATGGCCCGCCGGGAGAGGAGTCCTATGGCCCAGAGTACGGGCCTCACGTCGGACATGCCATCCCACTTCGAGTACGGCCCCCTGCCGTCTCCGAACGATCCTGGTCCGGCTGTCTTCAACCTGGACGCCGAATGCGCGGTGCTCGGTGCCTGCATGCACCACAGCCATGTCATCGACACCGTGCGTCCGGTCCTGGGCGACAGTGCCTTCTACCGGCCCGCGCACGACACCATCTGGCGCGCGATGCTCGCCCAGCACCGCGAGGGCAAGCCGACCGACCCGATCGTCCTGACGGAACTGCTCGAGCAGCAGGGCGACCTGAAGCGTGTCGGCGGTCCCGCCTACCTGCACCAACTCGCTGGGGCGCTCTACGACGCCGGCAGCGCGGAGCACCATGCGGAGATCATCCGCAAGAAAGCCGACCTGCGCCGCCTGCTCGCGTCCGCCGTCCGCACCGTGCAGCGCGCCCAGGAGCCGGGCGCCGACCCCGACGCGATACGCAGCGAGATCGAGGCGGAGGTGCGCGCCGAACGCGAGCGTGCACTCACCTCTGGCCACGGCCGCCTGAACCGCTTCGCCGTGGACGGATGGCACTTTGTCAAGGAGACGGGTGCGAACGCCGAACCGCTGTGGGGCACGCGTGAGAAGACCGTCTGGGCGCCGGGTGAGAGCCTGATGATCGTCGGCGCACCGGGTGTCGGCAAGACGACCCTGGCCCACCAGGTGGTCTTCGCCCGCCTGGGACTGCAGGAGACGGTCCTGGAGATGCCGGTCGCCCCGAGCCGACGGGTGCTCTACCTGGCGATGGACCGCCCGAAGCAGATCGCCAAGGCCATGGACCGCCGCGTCTTCGCCACCGACGAGAAGATCCTGCGCGAGCGTCTCGTCGTCTGGCAGGGCCCGCTGCCCGCCACCCTCGACAAGGAGCCCGACCTCCTCGCCGACCTTGCCGCCGCGCACCGGGCCGACACCATCGTGATCGACAGCCTCAAGGACGCGGTCAGCACGATGGTCGACGACAGCCTGGCCGTCGCCTTCCACAACGCCCGAATGCGCGCCCTGCGCAACGGCGTGGAGATCATGGAGCTGCATCACCAGCGCAAGGCCACCGCCGACGCACCACGCGGCCAGCGCCCCAGCCTGGACCAGGTCTACGGCTCCACCTGGATCACCGCCGGTGCGGGCAGCGTGCTCTTCATCAGCGGCCGGGCAGGCGACCCCGCGGTCACCCTGCACCACCTCAAGACCCCCACCGGTGAAGTCGGCCCCCTGGACGTCACACACGACCACGTGCGCGGCACCACCACGGTCGACCCCACCAAGGACCCCGCCGTCCTGCTGCGCAACGCCCCAGGCGGGCTGACCGCACGCGACCTGGCGGCCGTCCTGGTCGGCGGTGAGCCCGAGCGCGCCGACGTGGAGAAGGCACGCCGCCACCTGGCCCGCCTCGTCGACAGTGGCCTGGCCACCAAGGCCGATGGGATCGCCGGAGGAGCCGGAGGCGGGCAGCAGACCCGCTACTACGCCTCCGCACGCCACCTCACCGCCGTCGGCTGACCTCCTCGCCGGCCCGCGCCAAGCGTTCACGCGACCGTACACGCGGCCCTCAGGCGTAGACGCCCCGGAAATCCGCTCACGGCGTCCACGCTGACCGCAAAACCGCAGGTCAAGCGATCACGCGAGCGCCCACGCCGTACACGCGCCAGGGCGATCACGCGCGGGGCCCCCTTTTAGAAGGGGGCCCGCGTGCACGCCCCCTGCGTGCACGCCCCTCACCCCTGCACCACAAGCCCCACCGCACCACCCCTGGAGAGACCTGACGTGCCCTCCCCTGCCCCGACAAACCCGGCCACCGAAGGCGGCACTGCCTCGCTCCTGCCGCACTGGGCTCCCAGCCCCGCGATGGCCGTGGCGCTTGTTGCCCTGCTCGGCCTGGTCGCCCTGTTCACCGCGTGGATGAAGCGCTGGCAGCACCGCTGGCCGTCCGGCACCAACCGCTGGCGCGGGGCCGTCGCGGTGCCGGTCGCGGCCGTGGCCGCGCTCGGCTGCACCGCGTACAGCGCGGACACCAGCTGGCGGTTCGCCGCCGACTACCTCGACATGGGCGGCACCGCCGAGCGCGTCGCGATGTTCGCCGCCGCCGAGCTGGCCCTGTTCGCCACCGCCCTGATGGCCCGGCAGAACCTCAACGGCCCGAAGCAGGCTCCCGGCCTGCCCGGCATCCTCACCTGGGTTATCACCGCCGTCCAGGTTCTGCCCGCCTACGCCGAGTCCGGGCTGGTCGGTGGCACCGTGCGGGCCTTCGTCGGCCCGGTGATGGCCGCGATGCTGTGGCATCTGGCCATGGGCATCGAGCTGCGCCACCGCACCCCCGACGCCGCCTCGCACAGCCTGGCTGCCGTCCTCGTCCGCCAGGCCCGCGAACGCCTCCTGGCCCGGCTCGGCATCGCCGACCAGGACGCCGATGCCGCCCGCCTCATCCGCGACCGCGCGCTGAGCGAAGCCGTCGCCCTGATTCTGCGCGCCGAGTCGATGACCGACCGCCAGCGCGGCAAGCGACGGGGCCGACGTCTGACGGAACACCTGCACGAGGCCCTGGAGCGGGCCGGCGTCGACGGGGATCCGCTCCAGGACGAGCTGCTGCTGCGCAAGCTCGCCACCCGCAAGCAGGCCCTCGGCCTCGCCTCCATCACGCTGCCGCCGCGCTGGGAAGTCCCGGCCTGCAACCCCGCCTGGGAAGGCGGGCACAGCCGCCCGCGCTCCGTCCGCCCGGAAGCACTGCCGCGGGCAGAGGACGCTGCCCGCCCACACCCGTCAGAGCCGGGTGACGACGAGGTGCCTACGGCTGCCCGCCCGCAGCCTGCCCGCCCGGGTCCCGGGCTGTCCGCACGGGCAGAAGTCGAAGACAGCCCGGCGCCGACGGGCAACAGCGCGGGCAGCGTGTCGGGCAGGCGCGAGCGGAAGGGGGCTGCCCGGAAGAAACGCGACCCTGGCAAAGCCCGTGCCTCCGACGAGGTCATCCTCAAGCACGCTCGCCGCATCTATGAGGAGACCGGCAGCGTCGGCCGCGACCGGGTCGAGGACGCTCTGCGCGCCGTCGGCTACACCGTCTCCAGCGACGGCGTCGGACGAGTCGTCCGTGAGTTCAAGGCTCAGCTCAAGGCAACGGCCGGCGATCCGCTCCGCTGATCGTCGCAGCACCAGCACTCCCAACCAGACCCCGACCCGAAGGGCCCCATGCACACCCCGCACAACGAAGACCGCACCACCCACGAGGAAGCCCCGCCGATCACCCCTGCCCCGTCGCCAGCAAGTTGGAGGTCCGGACACTCCCCCGCGGGGGGAGCGCCCGAACCCGACCCCGCCCCGGGGGTGGCGGGGCCCGTCCGGCACCAGGGGGCATCGGACGGGAAGGCTGCGACCGAGGGCGGACCGCAGCCAGGCAAGGCCAGCCGCAAGGACAAGGCCAGGAAGGGGAAGTCGCGTCCGCGTGACAAGAAGCAGCGCCCCGCCCACAGCGTCCGCCTCAACGAGCTGGAACTCGCCATCATCCAGGCCGGCGCCGACCACGTCGGCATGAGCGTGGCCGGGTTCATGGCCCACTCCGCGCTGGCCGCCGCACGCGACCAGTCCCGCACCGCAGCGGCCATCGCCACCGAGCGAGATGTCCTGACCGCGCTGTTCGGTGTGCGCCGTCAGCTCGGCTGGGCAGGCGGCAACGTCAACCAGATCGCCAAGGCCCTCAACTCCGGTGCCGTCGGCGCACCTCACTTCGCCGCCGCCCTCGCCGACCTGCAGCGTGCCGCACAGGCCGTCCAACGGGCAGCCGACAGGGTCGCCAACGGGCAGGAGGGCGAGACAGCTTGATCCCCAGGATCCACCAGCAGGGCAGCAACACCCTCGGGCTCCTGCACTACCTGTACGGCAAGGGCACCCACGAGGAGCACATCGACCCCCACCTGGTCGCTTCCTTCGACGGCATGGCCCCCGACCCCGGCCGCGACCCCTCGGTCACGAAGAAGGACCTCCAGCACCTCCTCGACCAGCCCCTGTCCCTGCTCGACGCGGGCCAGCGTCCCGACAAGCACGTCTGGCACTGCTCGGTGCGCGCCGCGCCCGACGACCCGATCCTGTCCGACGAGCAGTGGGGCGACATCGCCCGCCGCATGGTCGCCGCCACCGGCATCGACCCCGGCGACGGCGCCGGCTGCCGCTGGGCCGCTGTCCGGCACGCCGACGACCACATCCACATCATCGCCACCCTCGTCCGCGAGGACGGCCGCCGCCCCGACCACCACCGCTCCGGAAAACGCGCCCAGGCCGAGTGCCGGCTGATCGAAAAGGAACTCGGCCTGCACCAGGTCGCGCCCGGGGACGGCACCGCCGCCAAGCGCCCCACCAGCGCCGAACGCCGCAAAGCCGAACGCCAGGGCCGGGAGCGCCCTGCACGCGAGGAGCTGCGGGAGACCGTACGGCGCGCGGTCGCCGGCGCTGGCAGCGAGGGGGAGTTCTTCGACCGGCTGGCCGCCGCGGGCCTGCTGATCCGCAAGCGCATCGCGCCCTCCGGCGACCTGCTCGGCTACAAGGTCGCGCTGCCCGATGACCGCAACGGTGAGAAGGAGCCGGTGTTCTACGCGGGCTCCACGCTCGCACCTGATCTGTCCCTGCCCCGCATCCGCGAACGCTGGACGCTTCCCGCCGAGGACGCTTCGGCGGACGGCTCTGGGCGGGAGCAGCCCGTTCTGCCGGAGGTGACAGGTCCCGCGTTCGCGCGGCGTCGGGCCAGCGCCGCTACCTGGCAGGCGTTGTTGGTCATCGACCAGGGCGACGACGGCGCGGCAGCGGCGCAGATCGCCGCTGCGGGTGAGGTGCTGGACGCGCTGGCCAAGACCTCCGCCGCCCACACCCGCGCTGAGCTGCGCGAGGCGGCCTTCGTGTTCGAGCGGGCCAGCCGCTCCCACATCAGGGCCGTATGCGGGCACGACCGCGCCCTGCGCCAGGCCGCCCGCGACCTCGCCCACAGCGGACCCGCCCTGGGCCGCGGGGAAGACGGCGCCACCACCGCCATGCTCATCGACATGGCCTTCTTCCTCGCCATCGCCGCAGCGAACTGGCACGCGAAGAAGGAGCACGCGCAGCAGGCCGCCGCAGCCCAGCAGGCAGCCGAACACCTCCGCGCCGCCTACCAAGCCGCAGCAGCCCAGCCGATGGCCGTCCTCCGGCAGCGAGGCCAGCGGTTGGCGCCGCGTGTTCGGCAACGGCACGCCGCCCTGCTCCAACAAGTGCTGCCGGAGCTGGCCGAGCGCATCCACGCCGAGGCCGGCTGGGCCGCCTTGGCCGCCACCCTCGACGACGTCCGGAAGGCCGGCCACGACCCGGCCGTTCTGCTGGCCGACGCCGCCCGACGACGTGAGCTCGACACCGCCGACTCCATCAGCGACGTCCTGGTGTGGCGCCTGCGCCGCAGCGCCCACCTGCTCGCCCTACCCGCAAGCCCCGACAAAACGGCCACCATGGGCACTCGGCGCACCGCGCCCCCGGCGCCCGTCACGCAACCGGCCACCAGCGCCGTGAACGACCCCAGCCGACGGCGCTGACCAGCGAAAAACGGGCGGAACATAGCCGACGATCGGCGGTTGGCCAAAAGCACGATCCTCCGGACGATTGGTGCCGAGAAGCCCCACAACATGCCCTTGGCACCCTCGTCCCCACCTCAGTCAAGCGCGCGTCACCCCCGCCGCCCGCCCACGCTCAGCAACCACCCTCCCGCGAGCACCCCGGTTCTCGCAGCCCACACCTCCTCGACCAAGGCACCCGCACGTCATGCCCCGAGCACCACCTGCCAGCTCACCCCGAACCGCTCACCAGCACAAACCGATCTCACGACACCACACAAGGAACCACCCGTGCCCTCCTCTATTCGCCCCGAAGTCGTCCTCCTCATCACTAGGTTGGACTTCAGTCACCCCGACATCCGGACGCGCCCGTACCACCGCGACGGGCGCCCGTTCACCCGCGCCGAGCGCGACCTGCTGGTCACCTTCACCCCGGAGGAAAAGGCCGCCGCGCAGGCGCAGATACAGCTCGAAGCCGAATGGCAGCGTGAACTCGACGACATGAAGGACGCCTTCGTCGACCTGCTCATGAAGTACTTCGCCAAGCTCCCCAAGGGATCCGTGGTCAGCGATGCCGTCGCCATCATGACCGACGAGGACTATGCGGAGTTCGAACGCCTGGCCGAGATCGTCACTGCGGAAGACACCCTCGAATTCCGCGCTCTGCACGAAGGAAGCTGACCGGCCGCACGCCAACGGCGGCCCACCCGGAGGGCTTACGAAGCCGGGCCTCCCCTGGAGGGGAGGCCCGGCTTCTATGCGTTGGATGGCCCTCAGCTGGCTGGAGCGCGCAGGAGCCGATCGCGTGTGCTCTCCGGCAGTACCCGGCGCAGGACCGGGGCGCTGGAGCTGAGGGAGTCGGCGAACGCGGCGACGAGGTCGTGCGGCACGCTGCTGCTGAACGACGCGGCCCACAGGTAGCCCGCGCCGAGTACCGGCGCGGCCCACGCCTGCCACCCGGCCAGGGCCGCCTCGTCCGCCTCAGCCACTAGGACTTGTCCGGCCGATCATGCCCGGAGCCAGATGACGAGGGTTGCGGCGGTCGCGGTCCCGAGGAAGACGTAACCGCGCTTGTCGTATCTGG
>NZ_JBVKBI010000006.1:398579-411994 GCF_055639035.1 Streptomyces sp. NPDC107654 | reverse complement strand
ATCCCGGTGGAGAACACGGCCTCGCCGAAGGTCTCCCCCACGGCCCCGTAGGCGCGACCGCGGAAGATGCGGCCGTCCTCCAGGACGAGTACGGCCGTGGTGGGGCCGCCGGCGCTCATCGGTCGAGTCCGCATGCCGGGCGGCCGCCGCCGAGGTTCTCGGGCTGGGGCGCGCACTCCAGCCGGAACTGGGCCGCGGTGCGCAGGACCGCCTTCTCCACCTCGCCGCTGGAGTCGCCGCGGAAGCGGAAGCGGGCGCCGACGTGTTCGTAGCCGCCGACCCGCGGGATGACCTGGCCGACGGCGGGGACGACCACGGCGTACGGTGCCTCGGCGGGGTCCTGCGGGGCGGGCAGCTCATGGCCGACCACGCGGCAGGGGGCCGGGACGGGGGACGGTACGAGGAGCCAGCCGCCGGTGCGCCAGCGCTCGGGAACGGGAAGGTCGGGGGACCGGCCGAGCTGGATGTCGGCGGCGGCCCGCATCAGGTCGATGCCGTGCACCTCGCGCCAGACGAACGGGATCTCCGCGCCGCCGACCCGGTAGCCCGCCTCCAGGAAGCGGATCTCGGGGCGGCCGTCGGGACCGGTGCCGACGAAGGCCTCCAGGTGGAACACCCATGCCTCGGTGCTCAGCGCGCCCGCGACCCTGGCCGTGAACTCGCCGAGGGCGGCCAGCAGTTCGGTGTCGTCGATCTCGACGGAGCCGAGCGCCTGGCCCTGGGTGAAATCGACGCAGGTGTTGACGTAGCGGGAGGCCCGCCAAGGGCCCAGGCGGTCGCCCGTCCACAGGCCGTCGATGTGGACGATGTCGTCGGGGCAGTACTCCTGCACCAGGCGCGGCTCGGGCGGCAGCGCGGTCAGCTGGGGCAGGTCGGCCGCGGAGGCGACACGGATCACGCCCCGGCTGGCGGTGCCGCGGCGGGGCTTGACCACGACGGGCAGGCCGTGGCGGTCGGCGAAGGCGCGTACGGCCTGGGCGTCGGGGGCGTCGGCGAAGCGGGGCGTCGGGACGCCGGCCTCGGCGACGATCCGGTTCATCGTCAGCTTGTCGCGGAAACGGGCGAGTTCGGCCGGTGTCTGGCCGGCGCAGCCGAGGCGCTCGCGGACGGCGGCGGCGGTGTCGAGGTCACCCTCGTTGAGGGCGACCAGCCGGGCCGGCGGGCCGAAACGGGCGCGCAGCTCGGTGACCGCGTGCCACACCGCCGCCGTGTCGTCGGTGGCGGGGACCACCACGACGGCCGCGGCCCCGGCGGGCACGGAGTCCTGGGCCAGCGCGGTGGTGACGTAGCTGACGTGGTGGGTACGGTGGTCCAGATAGTCCTCGTAGCGGGCGTGGCGGTCCCGCCAGCGGTGCAGGACGACGACGTGGCGGTTCATGCGTGCTCCGTTCCGGCCGCGGCGAGGTCACGGACACGGCCCACGGCGTAGGTCGCCGAGACCACTGCGGCGCGTGCGGAACCGAGGGCGTCGCGGCAGGCGTCGAGGTCGGGTGCGGGCAGACCGGCCACGATGTCGGTGGCGCAGTCGATCAGGTGCAGGGCGGCCCGGATCAGCGGCTGCTCGTCGGTGTACCGCTCCTGGACGAGCCGCCGGGCGGAGTGCAGCTGGGTGACGGGGTCCGATACGGAGCTGGCCGTCGGGACGGTCGAGGCGATGGGGTTCACAGGCGGTTCCCTCCCAGTGGTCGGTCGGTGCGGGCCGGCCTCGCGGGACGTCACGGCCAGGCGGTGCCTGGGCGTGCACGAGGCGGGCCGGACGGCCGGGCGCCGGCGGATGCGGGGCCCGGCCGCCCGGCCGGAGAAGCGGTCCGGTGCGGCGGACGGCGTGCTCAGCGCGTCTCGAAGCGGATCTTCGCGTTGACGGCCTCGGTCTTGGCGACGGCGTCGTCCGCGTCCCGGCCGGACGCGATGGCGTACCCGGAGACGCAGTCGGCGACGGTGAGCAGCGGCGGCACGGTCTCACCGGCGCTCTTGCCGATCACCGCGGCCACCTCGACGTCCCGGAACTCGTCCAGGTAGGGCAGGAAGACGTACTGGACCTCGCCCTGGGGGAGGGTGCGCACCTCGTCGGCGGCGTCCTCGGCGACCTCGACGGCGGTGACCGTGCCGGGCTCGGGGGTGAAGAACCGTACGGCCGCGCCGCCCAGCGGCTCGGGCGAGGTGGCGGGCAGCTCGTCGATGCCGAGCGGCACGGTGAGGAACATCCGGTTCAGGTCCAGGCCGAAGGCGCGCCGGACCAGCTCGGGGGCGCCGCTGCCGGCCAGCCGGGCGTGCGATTCGAGGACCCGGGGGCCCTTCTCGGTCAGCACGAACTCGCTGTGCGAGGGGCCTTCGGTGAGGCCCACCGCGTCCAGCAGCTTCGGCGTCAGCTCGCGCAGTTCGGCGAGCCACGGCTCGGCGTACCGGCTCGGGGTACTGACCTCCCACTCGACGTACCGCTCGTTCATGCGGTACTCGGAGTAGCCGATGGGCAGGTGGCGGCCCTCGTAGGAGAAGGAGTCGACGCTCACCACGGGGCCGTCGAGGTACTCCTCGGCGATGATGCCGGTGATGCCCGCCTCACCCAGCGCCTGCCAGGCCCGCTCGGCGTCCTCCGGGCCGTCCACGGGGTGGATGTGCAGGCTGGCCACGCCGTCGACCGGCTTGACGATGATCCGCTCGCCGACCTCCGCGCGGAACTCCGCGATGTCGGCGGCGCTCTCCACCATCCGGTAGCGGACCGGGCTCAGGCCGTGCTTGTCGAGCAGTTCACGGGTGAGCGCCTTGTCCTTGAGGGCACGCGCGGTGGCCTCCGTGACGCCGGTCAGTCCCAGCGAGTCCACGACGAACCCGGTGGACTCGGCGGCCGGCTCGGTGGTGGTGAGCACCCGGTCGAACGGCCGCTCGTCGTGCAGGGGCTTCAGCACGTCGAGGATGGCCTGCCCGTCGGCGATCGGGGCGTGCACGATGCGCTCGCAGTGCTCGACGATGGCCGGGTCGTACGCGCCCTCCTCGTGGACGAGGACGACATCGATGCCGAGCTGCTTGGCGCCGGCGATCGGGGCCGGGCGGCCGCCGATGACGGCCACGCGGTAGGTGTTCATGAGGTTCCCTTCGTGCGGGTGGACGGAAGCGGCGGGCTCAGGCGGCGTAGCAGCGGCGCAGCCAGCGGGCCGTGGCGTCGGGACGCGGGGTGAACGCCTTGCGGCGGTGCAGCACCCGGTGGTTGTCGAAGATCAGGAAGTCGCCCGTGTCCAGGACGAGTTCGGCGGCCGGGATCGTGGTCAGGGTGTCCGACCAGCTCTCCAGGGCGGTCCGGGCGCGGTCGGTGGCACCGCTGGTGGTGCCGCGGTCGTAGCGGACGCGGTGGCGGCCGGTGCCGTCGGGCTCGATGATCGCGGCCTCGCGCAGCGGGCTTGTGGCGCCGCCGTCGTTGGAGTCGGGCGCGCCGACCTCGAACTCGGGCGTCTGCAGGATCTGCCGGGTCCCGGGGTCCAGGCGGACCATCACGTCGTCGAGCGCGGCGATCTCGGTGGGCACCTGCTCCTCGTTGCGTACCGCGTAGAACGTCAGGTACGGCGGGGTGTACAGGCGCGGGTCGGAGCCCGGCCGGCCGAACGGCTGGTGGGGGTTGTCGGAGTGCCAGAAGAACTCCGAGTCGGCCCCCCAGGAGCTGGTGGTGCCGCAGGCCGCCGGGTTGGGGACGACGTTGCGGATGAGGTGGCCGTCGTTCTCGTAGGCGACGGCGAAGGGCGTGCAGCCGATCAGGCGGATCAGCCCCAGGTGGATGGCGTTGGTGACGGCCAGTTCCGGTTCGCTGCCGAAGCCGCTCACCGGGGTGTCGGGGAAGTTCTGCGCCGGCAGGTTGGACAGCACCAGGGCGTGCCGCGCGGCGGCGGTGAACACCTGGATGCTCTGCAGCACGTCACCGGGGAGGTGGCGGCTGAGCGCGTACGCGCCGATGCCGGCGAGGATGGCGTCGTCGAGATCGGAGTCCAGCCGGGTCTCCGAGACGCGTTCCGAAATCTCCTTGTCCAGCAGGTCCCGGACACTGTCGTCGATGTGGTGCCGGGCGAACTGGAGCAAGCTGGTCATCGTGGGTCTCCCATCGGTGGTGCGCACACCTGGCCGCTCGCCGTTCAGCGAGCCTGTGCCGGGGTCGGCGCGGTCCAGTAGGTCTGGGTGCCGGCGGGCCGGCGGCGGGCCATGGGGTCCTTGACGACCCGGCTCACCAGTCCGGCGGGCGTCACGACCAGGCAGTAGAGGAGGAAGAGCAGGAAGGTGCGCATGGGCGGTCCGTTCTCCCGGCGCCCCCGCGGGGCGCCGGGGTTCGTGGGGCGTCTC
Organism: Streptomyces sp. NPDC107654; assembly: GCF_055639035.1. Taxonomy (NCBI): domain Bacteria; kingdom Bacillati; phylum Actinomycetota; class Actinomycetes; order Kitasatosporales; family Streptomycetaceae; genus Streptomyces; species Streptomyces sp. NPDC107654. Next base: position 407,671 of record NZ_JBVKBI010000006.1, on the reverse strand, counting down.
GAGCGGCGGTACGTCAGTCGAGCGGGATCTCGGCGCGCCAGTCGTGTTCCTCCGACCAGGCGGGCTGGGCGCTCTTCTCCAGCAGGAAGTTGCCGAGCGCGAGCATGTCGATGTTGGTGCGCATGAAGCAGGTGTAGGCGTCGTGCGGGGTGTTCACGATGGGCTCGCCGCGCACGTTGAACGAGGTGTTGACCAGCACCGGGCAGCCGGTGCGCGCCTTGAAGGCGGTCAGCAGCCGGTGGTAGGCGGGGTTGCTGTGCTCGGTGACCGTCTGCACCCGGGCCGAGTGGTCGACGTGGGTGACGGCGGGGATGGTCGAGCGGTGCACCTTCAGCAGGTCCAGGCCGTTGGCGCCGGCGCTGTCGGCGTCGAGCCGCTGGGCCGCCGCGACCTGCGAGACCACGAGCATGTACGGGCTCTCCTGCGGCAGGTCGAAGTACTCGGTGGCGTCGGGGGCCAGCACCGCGGGCGCGAACGGGCGGAACGACTCACGGAACTTGATCTTGAGGTTCATGGTGGACTGCATGTCCGGGTTGCGCGGGTCGCCGATGATCGAGCGGGCGCCCAGGGCGCGCGGCCCGAACTCCATGCGGTCCTGGAACCAGCCGACGATCTTCCCCTCGGCCAGCCCCTCGGCGACCTCCTTGGCCAGCGTCTCGGGGTCCAGCCGCTGGTGCGGGATGCCGTGGGACTCCAGGTAGGCGGCGATCTCCTCGTCGTCGTAGCCGGGGCCGAGGAGCGAGCCGCTCATCGCGTCGCGCCCGGTGGCGGGGTGGTCGCGGCGCACCCCGCGCTCCATGGCGACGGCCTGGGCGGCGCCGAGCGCGCCGCCGGCGTCACCGGCGGCCGGCTGGATCCACACCTCGTCGAAGATCCCCGCGTCGATGATCTTGCCGTTGGCGACGCAGTTGAGGGCGACACCGCCCGCCAGGCACAGCGTGGACTCGCCGGTGCGTTCCCGCGCGGTCCGCGCCAGCCGCAGGACGACCTCCTCGGTGACCGCCTGCACCGAGGCCGCGAGGTCGAACTCGCGCTCGGTGAGCTGCCCCTCGGGGGCCCGCCGGGGTCCGCCGAACAGCTTCTCGAAGCCCCGGCCGGTCATCACCTGGCCGCGCAGGTACTCGAAGTACCGCATGTCCAGGCGGAAGGAGCCGTCGGGCTTGATGTCGATGAGGTGTTCGCGGATGAGGTCGGCGTAGCGGGGCTTGCCGTAGGGGGCGAGGCCCATCAGCTTGTACTCGCCGGAGTCGACCTTGAACCCGCAGAAGTAGGTGAACGCCGAGTACAGCAGACCCAGCGAGTGCGGGAACCGCAGTTCCGCGAGCGGGGTCACCTCGGTGCCGCGGCCGTGCCACAGGGTGGTCGTGGCCCATTCGCCGACGCCGTCGATGCACAGGACGGCCGCGGACTCGTAGGGGCTCGGGAAGAACGCCGACACGGCGTGCGACTCGTGGTGCCGGCGCACGGACAGCTCCGGCACCCGGCCCAGGCCCAGGCCCTCCAGCTCGGCGCGCACCCGGTCGGCGGTGCGCAGCTTGCCGCCGGCGCCGAGCCAGGACGGCAGGGTGTCGCGGAAGGAGGCGAAGCCGGTCGGGGCGGCACCGAGGAAGGTGGCCAGCACCCGGCGGAACTTCAGCCGGGGGTCCTCGTAGTAGGCGACGGCGGACACGTCGTCCAGCGTCACGCCCGCCTCGTCGAGGCAGTAGCGGACGGCCGCCGCGGGGAAGGAGGGGTCGTGCCGTCGCCTGCTGAAACGTTCCTCTTGAGCGGCCGCGACCGGCACGCCGTCGGCGATCAGCGCCGCGGCGCTGTCGTGGTAGAAGGCCGACACTCCCAGGATCAGGTCAGACACCGCTGTGTTCCTCCACGGAATCGGGGGCGGGATGGGTTGCTTGCGACCGGGCGCGGGGCCTCGGGGTGGCGCGGGCCCACGGGGGTGGCAGGGGGCCTTGGGGTGGCACGGGGCCTTGGGATGGCACGGGGCCTTGGGATGGCACGGGTTCGGGGCGGCGCGGGGCTACGGGGGTCCGCGGGGTTACCGGGGTGGCGCGGGGTTTCGGGGGTGGCGCGGGTCTCATCCCCGCCGGCCCGCGAGCCGTCCGCGGCGGGCCGCGAGCCGGGCACCCACGCCGCTCGGCGGGTTCAGCGAGCGGTACCCCGTCCGCACCCGCTGCCAGGTCTCCGCACGGCCGCCGGGACCAGGGGTGTCGGGCAGGGCGGCCATCAGGGTGTCCACCGCGTCCGCGGCCCACGCGGAGTGACCGGTGGCGACGTTGTCGATGGTGTTGTGGATGTCGACGAAGCGCGTGCTGAAGCCGTACGCCTTCAGCGCCAGCCGGGCCCTGCGGTAGGTGCCGCCGACCCCCGACAGCTCCATCGCCAGGTTCAGCCCCAGCACCTCCGGCAGGAACGTCCTGGGGAACCTGCCGACGCACAGCCAGTACACCGGCAGTTCGAAGGACTCGTCCCGGAAGCCGTGCCAGCGGGCGAACTCCGGCGAGGCGGTGGGCGGCAGGTCGACGCCCATCTCCTTGAGCACGTCCCGGTAGATGAGCGGATGGTTCAACCGCGGCTCGCCGTTGCCGAGTTCGTCCCAGTACGTCTCGAACAGCGAGTGCCCGATCTCCGAGGACGCCTGCTCGTAGTCGGTGAACCCCTGCAGCCAGCTGCCGTCGATCAGGGTCAGCGGCGCCGTCTGCACGGTGTCGTCCACCACGGCCTCCCGCGAGGGCAGCGGGACCTCCGCGTTCTGCTCGAACTCCGCCCCGTGCCGGTCGTGCCGCTCCTGCAGCCAGGGGCGCAGCCCCTCCCGGCCCCAGCGCGCCGGCAGCGGCATCGTCCGCTCGTCCATGCCGTGCGCCGACCTGGCCAGCCAGCCGGCGACGTAGCTCTTCGCCCAGGAGCGCAGCTCCGGAGTGTCGGCGCGGCGCATCAGCAGGTGGTAGGCCTCGCGTACGGAGGACGGGGCGCGGCCCGGGGCGCGGTGGCCGGCGCGGAGGGCGGCGGCCACCTTCGTGGGGGCGGCCGGCGCGACCGGCGTGGTGGTACGGCCCCCCTCGGCCTCCTCCTGCGGGGGAGTCGCCGGCAGGGAGTCGATCCACCGCCGGATGACGTTCAGGTCCTCCGGTGAGAACACCCGGAACATCGGCCCGCGTTCGCCGACCAGCCCCTTCACCAGCGTACTGGCGGACGACCGCCCGGGCTTGACGAGCTTGCTGCGGGCCAGGGCGTCCAGCAGCGGACCCGCGTCGGTGCGGCACTCGGCGAGCCAGCGGGCGAGGGGCTTGCCCTCCAGCTGGAACTGGTGGTGGTAGACGGCGCCCTCGCGGGAGCGCTGCCGCATCAGCTCCGCCATGTCGAAGGCGGGGTCACCGGCCGCGACCAGCTCCGCGTACAGCGCCTGGGACCACTCGACGAGCGCGCCCAGCGTCCCGGCGAAGCCCCGCCGCACCGCCTCGGCGGCCCGGTCGCCCTCCTCCCCGACCAGCTCGTCGACCAGGGCCCGGCACTGCCGGTCCGGGCGCTCCGCCTCGGCCCGCCGCGGCGCCGAGGGATCCACCGCCTCCCAGTCGCACTCGGCCGGCCGGGCCCGTCTGACCATCGTCAGCGCGGGCAGCAGCCCGACCGTGCGCAGACACAGGTCGGCGCCGAGCAGCTCGCCGCGGAACTCGTCCGGCCGCCTGCTCATCGCCAGCAGCAGGCCGGGCAGCACGAACGCGGACTCGGGCACCCGCTGGTCGCCGGTGAGCCGGACCGCCGGGACCGCGTGCTCGGCGAGCCGCAGCCGGCGCAGCAGCTCCAGGAAGGCGCTGCCGCGGGAGGCGTGCGGATGCCCGGCGCCCACGTCGTCGGCGTACAGGGCGAGGATCCGCAGCACCACCGGGACCTCGAAGTCGCCCGGAGCGCTCAGCCACTGCAGCCAGGCACCGGAGACGAGGGCGAGCGGGGCGCAGCCGAGCACGGCCCGGCGCACCAGCACCTCCTCGTGTCCGGCGGGCCGGCCCTCCTGGTGCCCGGTGTCGAGCAGGCCCGTGAACCGCTTGCCCTCGGCCGCCGCCCAGTCGGCGGCCCGCACCACGAGGTCGTCCAGCGGGCCGTCCTCGACGGCCGGCCGGCGCAGCGCGGCGCGCGCCTCCTCGACGAATCCGCCGTCCGGCACCGAGGCCTCGGGGTCGGCGGCGTACGCGTACACGGCCCGGGCGGGGCCGATGTCGTCGTACATCCTTCTCCTTTCGAAAGACCTGTCTGCCGGCGAATTCGATCAGAACATCGGGTAGATGGACGCGTCGTTCTTGCGGTTGGCGCGCTTCTTGCGCCGGAACAGAAGGTCTGCGAGCTTGCGCAGCAAAGACATCGGAAATCGCCTTCTTTCGCGGGAAAAGGAGAGTCAGGAAAGGCCGAGGGTCTCGGCGAGAATGCGGGCCACCAGGTCGTAGCCGTGGTCGGTGTAGTGCGCCCGGTCCACGTAGACCCAGTCCCGCTCGGTGACCGCCTCGGCGACGACCGGGTTGAGGTCGACGTAGCGGATCCCGAGCTTCTCGCAGCCGGCCTGGAGCTTGTCGGAGAAGGCGCGGGCGACCTCCCTGCGGGAGATGTCGCCGTACAGGGCCTCCCACGTGCCCAGCTTGGAGATGCGGTCGATCTCGTCGAAGAGCAGCTGCTCCTGCGGCGCGTGCCGGTCGCGCATCCACAGCGCCATCGGCTGCAGCACGTACGTCAGCCGGGCCGACGGTCCGGCCAGCCGGCGCCAGCTGTCGAGGTGGCGCAGGGTCAGCTCGGCGGCGGAGTCGATGACCGCGGGGATGTCGCGGCGGACGTCGTCATGGGTGGAGATGGTGCGCCGGCGCTCGGCGCGGCGGCCGAGGAGCTTGCCGCCGGAGGCCTTGCGGTTGTTCTCGCGCAGCTCCTCCATCGCGTCGAAGTACTCACCGCAGAACCAGAACGCGCCGTGGTCGCCCTGCTGCCACTCGGGGAGCCTGCCGACGGTGAGGTCGTTGAGCCCGGAGAAGACGACGATCTCCTCGATCTCGGGCAGCAGATGGCGGTAGAGGGTGAACAGCAGCAGCTCCTGCGTGGAGTTGTAGCAGCGGCCGCCGAAGTTGAGCCACGGTGCGGACGGCGCGTGCTTGCGCCACAGCTGCGAGGCGAGCGTGGTGGCGTCGCTGGTGGCGCCGATGCCGAGCACGGTGGAGCTGCCCGAGATCAGCCGCACCGGCCCGGCGGGCATCTGTCCGGCCGCGGAGGCCGTCTCCCCGTTCGGGCCGTGCGAGATCCGGAAGCCCGCCCGGTCGGTGTTGATGACGGGGGAGCGGTAGTCGGCGCGGTGGAAGTACATCAGGTAGGGCAGGTAGCGGGCCTCGCCGCGGTCGTCGAACCGCGTGTACTCCTGCATCTGCGGGGTCAGTTCGTCACGGTGGAGCTTCACGTTCGGGGCACTCCTCGGCTTGCGCGGATGAGGCGGACGGCGGATGAGGGAAGGGGGCTCAGGGGCGCAGCAGGGGGCCCCGGTGCAGCTTGTGCTGGGCCGCCTGGGCCAGCGGGCGGACCACGAGACGGTCCACGTTGACGTGCTGGGGCAGCCCGACCGCCAGCGCGACGCACTCGGCGACGTCGTCCGCGGTGAGCGGGTGGTCCACGTTCTCGTAGACCGCCGCGGCCCGCTCGGCGTCGCCGCGCATCCGGTTGAGGGCGAACTCCTCCGTCCTGACCATCCCGGGCACCACCTCGACGACCCGCACGGGCTCGCCGCACAGCTCCAGCCGGAGCGTCTCGCTGAGCGCGCGCTCGGCGTACTTGGCCGCGCAGTAGCCGCCGCCGCCCTCGTACGCGGTGAAGGCCGCGGTGGAGGTCACGGTGACGACGGTGCCGCCCCGGCCGGCGCGCAGCAGCGGCAGCAGGGCCTGGGTCACGCGCAGGGTGCCCAGCACGTTCACGGAGTACATCCGCTCCCAGTCCGCCGGGTCCGCCTCGGCCACGGACTCCGCGCCCAGGGCGCCGCCCGCGTTGTTCACCAGGACGTCGCAGGAGTCGAGTTCGGCGGCGAGGCGGCGTACGGCCTCGTCGTCGGTCACGTCGAGCGCGTACGGTCGGGCACCCGTCTCCTCGGCGAGTCGCCGCAGCCGCTCCGTGCGCCGCGCGACGGCCACCACCTCGAAACCGTCCTTCGCCAGCCGCCGCGCGGTCGCCGCGCCTATTCCGCTGCTCGCCCCGGTCACCACGGCCTTTCCGGCCACCGGCGCCACCGCCTTTCTCTCGTCCCGCATTCGATGCGGCCGAGGATTCCCCGGCTTTTTCCGGAGATCGCCCTCGGTCGTTTTCCTCGTGCGGTCAAAGCTTTGCCGCTCGGCGACGTCTGTTGAACCCCGCACATTGTTCGGGAACCGGCAATGCGGGAACCCGCAGGGCGGACAAAAGAACGGCCCGGGTGCGGGACCCGGGCCGTCGAAGGGGGCGGAGCGCGATGGCTCCTGGGAAGGGGCGGAGCGCGCTCGCCCGCTCCCGTGAGGGGCGGGGCGCTCCTCAGTCCTGCCGCACCGGTGCGGGTTCCCCCGCACCCCGGTAGGCGAACCAGGGCAGGAAGAACTGGGTGACCGGTCCGACCAGCAGGGCGTACAGCAGGGTGCCGACGCCGACGGTGCCGCCGAGGAGCCAGCCCGCGACGAGCACGGCGGCCTCCAGCAGGGTGCGGACCATCCGGATGGAACCCCCGGTCAGCGAGGAGGCGCCGGTCATCAGACCGTCCCGGGGGCCCGGACCGAGCCGCGCGCCGACATAGACCGCCACCGAGAACCCGTTGAGCAGGATGCCCGCCGCCAGCAGGCAGATCCGGCCCGGCAGGCCCAGGTCCGCCGGGATGAGGAAGAGGCCGAGGTCCGAGGCGCAGGCGAGCACGAGGACGTTGGCGAACGTGCCCAGCGTCGGCTTCTGCCGCAGCGGGATCCAGGTCAGCAGGACCAGGACGCCCACCAGGGCGCTGAGGGTGCCGAAGCTCAGCGAGGTGTGGCGTTGCAGGCCCTCGTACAGCACGCTCCACGGGTTGACCCCCAGGGCCGCCCTGACCAGCACGGACATGCTCAGCCCGTACAGCACCAGTCCCGCGAGGAGCTGGGCCAGCCGACGGGCCGGACGCTCGGTCAGCGGCAGGTAGGCGAGGGGCGGCGCGGTGCGCGCGCTCCCCGTCCCACCGCGCTCCCGGGAGATGAGTGCCGTGCTCGCGTGTCCCATGTCCGTCCGCCCTCCGGTTCCGCGGCGTTCCTTGCCACCGGGGCGATTCTGTAAGGTCATTGCCCGGAACTCGATGACCAATTCCAGGAGAGTGGTATGCCCGTAGCCCCCTGGTCCGGGCCGGTGGTCCGGTGAGTCACGTGGAGCGGACCGTCAGCGGCAGGCAACTGGCCGGGCTGCTCCCGGACCTGACGGGGCTGCGCCCCGCGTACCGTCATCTGTCCGAGGCCATCAGCGCCCTGGTCCTCGACGGCCGGGTGGCCCTGCACGCCCGGCTGCCCGCCGAGCGGGAACTGGCCACCGCACTCGGTGTCAGCCGGCCCACCGTCACCTCGGCGTACGACCTGCTGCGCGTCCACGGCTTCGCGCACAGCCGGCAGGGCTCCGGCACCTGGACGGCCCTGCCCAAGGAGAGCGTGCCCAGCAGGGTCACGCGGGCCCTGCCCGCCCCCGACACGGCCATCGACCTCGCCCGGGCGGCACCCGGTCTGCCGCCGCACGTCCTGGACGACGCCCTCGCCCGAGTGGCGCCCTCGCTGGCCCGGCACAGCCGGAGCCCGGGGTACGACCCGTTCGGGCTGCCGGAACTCCGGGCGACGATCGCCGAGCGGTACACCCGGCGGGGCCTGCCGACCCTCCCGGAGCAGATCCTGGTCACCTCCGGCGCCCAGCACGCGCTCACCCTGGTGCTCGGTCTGCTGGCCGCCCCCGGCGACCGGGTGATGGTGGAGAACCCGTCCTATCCGAACGCCCTGGACGCCGTCCGCCGGGCCCACCTGCGTACCGTGGCCGTCCCGGTGTCGGACGACGGCTGGGACGTGGAGATCACCGAGTCGGCCCTGCGCCAGGCGGTGCCCCACCTGGCCTTCCTCATCCCGGACTTCCACAATCCGACCGGCCTGCTCATGCCCGACGAGGCACGCGGCCGGGTGCTGACCGCCGCGCACCGCGCCGGCACCTGGCTCGTCGTCGACGAGACGCTCACCGACCTCGCCCTCGACGTCCCGGTACCCGCGCCGTTCGCCTGCCGGGCCACGCCCGAGGCGGCGAGCAAGGTGATCACCGTCGGCTCGATGAGCAAGAGCCACTGGGGCGGCCTGCGCATCGGCTGGCTGCGCGCGACCTCCCAGCTCGTGACCGAACTCGCCGCGCAGCGCATCGCCACCGACCTCGGCGGTTCCGTGCTGGACCAGTTGCTCGCCCAGGTCCTCCTCGAACGCGCCGCGGAACTGCTCCCCACACAGCGGGAGCGGTTGCGGACCCAGCGCACGGCACTGGCCGAGGCGCTGACGGAGCACTTCCCGCGCTGGACCTGGCGGCTGCCGCCCGGCGGTCTGTCCCTCTGGGTCGACCTGGGGGAGCCCGTCGCGGCCGAACTGGCCGAGCGCACCCTCGCCTACGGCGTGCGGATCGAGGGCGGCGGACTCTTCGCCGCCGACCCCGGCGTCTTCGCGGGCCGGCTCCGGATCCCGTACACGCTGCCGCCGGAGGTCCTGCGCGAGGCCGTACAGCGGATGGCCTCCGCGGTGGCCGACGGCCTGCCACCGACACCGGCCCGCCGACGCACCCGGTGGATCGCCTGAGGCGGCGTCGGCGTGCGCGCGGGCTGCCCGAGCCCTCCCGGCACACCCCTCCCGGGGAGCCCTGAGGTCCCGCAGGCGTGCGCGGTGGTTCACCTGAGGTCTCACCGGCGTGCGCGGTGGGTTGCCCGGGGATCCCGCCTGCGCGGATGCTGGGTCCCCTGCGGTTTCGTCGGCGTGCGCGGTGGGATCGCCGGGGGTGGCGTTGGCGTGCGCGCAGGGGTGCCCGAGGTTTCGTCGGCGTGTGTGGTGGGCCGTCGGAGGTGGCGTCCGCGTGCGCGGTGGGTT